>JAFAUH010000268.1 GCA_019243445.1 Streptomycetaceae bacterium
ACGGTGGTCGTCCAGATCGCCTTTCCCTACACGCTCTTCAACCGGCGTGTGAAGAACGTGCTGTTGGTGATGATGATGTGCGAACATGCCGCCATTGCTGTCGTCCTCGGGCTGCCGTTCTTCTCGCTGGCGATGATCAGTGCGGACTCGGTCTTCTTGCCGACGTCCTTCCTGCGCTGGGCTGGTGACCGCGTCGTACATGCGCTGCCTCGGCGGCGGGCTGTCCTCTCCAAGCAGCGGCGGGAGAGCGAACCCTCCGCATCTACTCTTCCGGTTTGAGCTGTTCTTCCGGTTTGTCGTGGGATCTCCAGTGGAAGAGGGCCATGGCGACGCTTGTGGCCAGGTTGAAACTGGAAACCTGCGGTCTCATGGGCAGCGCGACGAGCCGGGTCGCACGGCTGCGTAGCTGCGGTGAGATGCCGTGCCGCTCCGAGCCAAAGGCGAGAAGCGCGTCGTCGGGGATGCGCATCGACCTGATGTCCTCGCCCTCGGGGTCGAGTGCGTAGATCGGTCCCAGCGGCAGATCGGACAGGGCGAGGCGTTCCACCGCGGTGGCGAAGTGGAGACCTGCGGCGGCGCGTACGACGTGGGGATGCCACGGGTCGGTGTCACCCGTGGTGATCACCCCGGTGAGGTCGAACCCTGCCGCGAGACGGATGACTGCCCCGATGTTGCCGAGGTTGCGCGGGGCGTCCAGCACGACGACGGGCGAGCGACGGGGAACGGCGTTCAGCGCATCGAGGTTCGCCGCGGCGCTGGGCCGCGCCGCGAGCGCGACGATCCCTGTCGGGTGGACGCGCGGTACCAGCTGACGCAGCACCGAGTCTGGCGTCTCGACGGCGAGCGCGTCGAGGCGCCAGGCGACGTCGTCGGCCAGTTGCTGCGCCAGCGCGAGCGTGGCTGCCTTGTCGCTGGTGAGCACCATCGTCACGTCTGCGCCGAAGCGCAGCGCGTGCTTGAGAGCATGAAACCCGTCGAGCAGCACGGCGTCACCGGCAATCTCACGCCAGCGTCGCACATGCCGCGTGACGGTCTCGTCCTCGATCACGGCCTCAGCCTAACGACCTGGGAGCAATAGGGAGCCCGCTCCCTATTGCTCCCAGGTCGTAAGCCGCCCCCGCCCTACGCCGGGCGTCGTACCTCGACCATCCGGAAGCGGCTCGCCACGAATGCGCCGTCGCACAGCGTCGAGTTGGCCGCCGGGTTGCCGCCTGTGCCGTGGAAATCGGCGAACGCGGCGGTCTGGTTGATGTAGACCCCGTCCGTCAGGTTCAGCGAGAGCTGTGCGAACTCTTCCTGACACACCTCCTCGGCCGCTCGCTCGACATCCGGGGATGTCGTGTACGCGCCGACTGTCATTGCGCCCTTCTCGCGGAGCGTGCGACGCAGCAGGGCTATCGCCTGCTCCGTGGAGTCCACGGCGACCGCGAAGGACACCGGGCCGAAGCACTCCGACAAGAAGGCTGCCTCCGCCTCCGGTTTGCCGCCGTCCAATGTCACGAGCGCCGGGGTGCGCACTATCGCGTCGGGGAATTCGGGGTGGGTCACCTGCCGTGACGCCAGCGCCACGGAACCCAGCGACGATGCATTCTCCAAGCGCTCCCGCACTCCAGGGTTGACCAGCGCGCCGAGCAGCGCATTGGCTCGCGCGTCCTCACCGAGCAGGCCCTGTATCGCTGCCGCGAGATCGGCTACCACCTCGTCGTAGCTCTTGTGCCCGGCATCGGTGGTGATGCCGTCCCGCGGTATCAGCAGATTCTGTGGTGTGGTGCACATCTGGCCGCTGTAGAGGGAGAGCGCAAAGGCGAGATTGGAGAGCATGCCGCGATAGTCGTCGGTCGAGTCGACGACGACCGTGTTCACTCCGGCCTTCTCGGTGAAGACCTGCGCCTGCTGGGCGTTGGCTTCGAGCCATTCGCCGAACGCGGAGGATCCGGTGTAGTCGATGATCCGGATCTCGGGGCGCACTGCGAGCGTTTTGGCGATCCCCTCACCAGGAAGCTCCGCTGCCAGGCAGACCAGATTCGGGTCGAAGCCGGCCTCCGCGAGCACTTCGCGGGCTATCCGCACCGTCAGGGCGAGTGGAAGCACCGCCCTCGGGTGCGGCTTGACCAGGACGGGATTGCCGGTGGCAAGGGAGGCGAAGAGGCCGGAGAAGCCGTTCCATGTCGGGAAGGTGTTGCAGCCGATGAGCAGGGCCACGCCACGGGGCACGGCGGTGAAGGTAGTGCGCAGCCGCAGCGGGTCGCGCTTGCCCTGTGGCTTGATCCATTGGGCGGAATCCGGGACGCGAGTCTGTTCTGCGTAGGCGTAAGCGACTGCCTCCAAGCCGCGGTCCTGGGCGTGTGGCCCGCCGGCCTGGAAGGCCATGGTGAATGCCTGGCCAGAGGTGTGCATTACCGCGTGGGCGAATTCGTGGGTGCGGGCGTTGATCCGCGCGAGGATCTCCATGCACGCCAGGGCCCGCTGCTCGGCCCCGGCCTCCCGCCAGGCCGGTATTGCCGCACGCATCGCCGGCAACAGGACATCGATGTCCGGATGTGGGTACTGGATGCCCAAATCGATGCCGTAGGGGGAGACTTCACCGCCCGCCCAGGTGTCCGTGCCGGGCTGGTCGAGCTCGAACCGGGTGCCGAGCAGCGCATCGAAGGCGGCCTTGCCCTCGGCCGGGCCCAGGCCGGAGCCGTCCCCGTATGCCTTCGGGTATTCGGGGTGCGGCGACCAGTATGCGCGCGTACGGATCGCTTCGAGCGCCTTGTCCAGGGTGGCGCGGTGCCGTTCGGTCAGCTGGGCTGCGGAAAGGCCTGCGGCCATTCGGAACCACATCCTTGTGGGTGGAGAGTGCTGGTGTGTCCGGCAAGGACAGTCTTGACCGAATGATCGGTCGGTGCAAGAGGGGTGATCCGGCCTGTGGATAACCTCCGCGGCGCCGGAGCTGCTGTAATCATGGCCATGGCCAAGCGCGACACCACTGCCCCGAAGAGGGACACCTACACACCGGAATCGCTGCTCGCGGTCGCCGTCGAGGTTTTCAACGAGCGCGGCTACGACGGCACCTCGATGGAACACCTCTCGCGTGCCGCCGGCATCTCGAAATCCTCGATCTACCACCACGTGCGAGGCAAGGAGGAACTGCTGGAGCGGGCGGTTGGGCGGGCGCTCGACGGGCTCTTCGCGATCTTCGAGGAGGATGGTGCGAGGGCGCAGGAGCGTGCCATCGACCGCCTCGAATACGTCGTGCACCGTACTGCCGAGGTGCTCATGGCTGAGCTGCCGTACGTCACCTTGCTGCTGCGGGTGCGCGGCAACACCGGTACGGAGCGCTGGGCCATGGAGCGCCGCCGCGAGTTCGACCACGAGGTGGCCGAGTTGCTGCGGGCCGCCGTTGCAGAGGGCGATTTGCGAGCTGATGTGGATGTGAGGCTCGCCACCCGGCTGCTTTTCGGCATGATCAACTCGATTGTCGAGTGGTACCGGCCGCCGAAGGACGGTGAGCGCCATGGTGAACACCCCGGTGAACATGGTGGCGAGCAGGTTGCGGACACGGTGGTGCGCATCGCTTTCGACGGCCTGCGCACCTCATAAGGCATG
Source organism: Streptomycetaceae bacterium (assembly GCA_019243445.1). GTDB lineage: Bacteria > Actinomycetota > Actinomycetes > Streptomycetales > Streptomycetaceae > Streptantibioticus_B. Next base: position 3,592 of record JAFAUH010000268.1, read on the forward strand.
TCATCGGGCACGTCGTAGGAGCGCACGTGCTCATCTGTTGCTCACCTGTCCGCTGCTCATCTGTTGCTCATCTGTCCGCGACGATGTCGGTCTCTTCGAAGACCAGTAGCGTCCGGCTGCTGAGCACCTCGGGCACCGCCTGGATCCGGGTGAGCACGAGCTCGCGCAGGCTGCGGTTGTCGGCGGTGTGGACCAGCAGCAATACGTCGAAATCTCCACTTACCAAGGCGATATGGGAAACTCCTGGAAGAGGGAGGAGTTTCTCGCGCACCGACCGCCATGAGTTCTGGACGATCTTCAGAGTGATGTATGCGGATGTGCCTTGCCCCGCTCGCTCATGGTCGACCCGGGCGGTGAAGCCGCGGATGATCCCATCCTCGATCAGCCGGTTGATACGGGCGTACGCGTTGGCGCGAGAGACGTGCACGCGATCGGCGACGGAGCGTATCGACGCCCTACCGTCCTCCTGTAGCAACCGCAGAATCGCGCGGTCGATGGCGTCGAGTACTCGCGCCGGCCGTCCCTCGTCAGCCATCTGTTCAGCCGCCATCCCCCCAACCCTCCCTACCGTAGACATCTTGTCTCTATCTCAGGCTGTGGAGAACCGTTTGTCCACAGGCTCCCCCCGGCTGTGGCCAAAGTGGCGCTGCGACCGAACAATCGGTAGGTGAGTGAGCGAAGCGCGAGAGCGGGCGGAGAAGCGAACAAAAAACTTATAAGCCCCGCTCGCACCGGCCTCACGCGGCTGAATATCACCCACGAGGAGGAGGTGCGCGATGGCAGTCCTGGAACAGCCCGGCACGACGGATCACCCCAACACGCCCCCGCCCGACTGGCATCCCCGCACCGATCCTGACCCTCTGCTGCCCGAGCGCGCGCCGTACCGTGTGCTCGGCACGCCGACCGCTTCCCGTCTCGACCCTGCGCTGCTGCGCAGGCTCTATGCGGAGCTGGTGCGTGGCCGCCGCTACAACCGGCAGGCCACAGCCCTGACGCAGCAAGGACGCCTCGCGGTCTACCCCTCCAGCACCGGCCAGGAGGCGTGCCAGATCGCCGCGGCGCTCGCCCTGGACCCCCAGGACTGGCTCTTCCCCAGCTACCGCGACACTCTCGCCGTCGTTGCCCGCGGCGTCGAGCCCCTCGAAGCGCTCACCCTGCTGCGCGGCGACTGGCACAACGGCTACGACCCGCACATCCACCGAGTGGCCCCGCTGTGCACACCGCTCGCCACCCAACTCCCGCACGCCGTCGGCCTCGCGCATGCCGCCCGCCTGAAAGGGGACGACACGGTCGCGCTCGCCCTTGTCGGAGACGGCGGCACCAGCGAGGGCGACTTCCACGAAGCGCTCAACTTCGCCGCGGTCTGGCAAGCCCCGGTTGTCTTCCTCGTCCAGAACAACGGCTTCGCCATCTCCGTCCCCTTGGAGAAACAGTCGGCCGCCCCCTCCTTCGCCCACAAGGCGGTCGGCTACGGGATGCCGGGACGGCTGGTCGATGGCAACGACGCCCCCGCGGTGTACGAGGTGCTCATCGAGGCGCTGAGGCGAGCCCGCAGCGGCGGCGGCCCCACCCTCATCGAGGCCGTCACCTATCGGATCGACGCCCACACCAACGCCGACGACGCGACCCGCTACCGAGAGCAGGCCGAAGTCGAACGGTGGCGCGCACACGATCCGATCGCCTTGCTGGAACGGGAGTTGCGCGATCGTACACTCATCGACGACGAGGGCATACGGGAAGCCGAGGCCGCCGCCGAAGCGATGGCAGCGAAGCTGCGCGACGAGATGAACACCGATCCCGTGCTGGACCCGATGGAGCTCTTCGAGCACGTCTACGCCGAGCGGACCACCCAACTTGCCGAGCAGGCAGCTCAGTTGAGCGCCGAACTCGATGCCGAGGAAGAGGGGTCCCCCTACCCGGAAAGTCAGGAGAGATGAGCACCGTGACGGCACCCTCCGCCACGTCGATCGGACGCAAACCTTCCACCATGGCCCAGGCACTGAGCCGGGCACTGCGCGATGCCATGGCCGCCGACCCGGCCGTCCACGTACTCGGTGAGGACGTAGGCACTCTGGGTGGGGTGTTCCGCATCACCGACGGCCTGGCAAAGGAGTTCGGCGCCGACCGCGTCACCGACACTCCGCTCGCCGAAGCGGGCATCCTGGGCACGGCCGTCGGCATGGCGATGTACGGGCTGCGGCCCGTGGTGGAGATGCAATTCGACGCCTTCGCCTACCCGTCACTGGAACAGCTCATCAGCCATGTCGCCCGGATGCGCAACCGCACTCGTGGCGCACTTCCCCTCCCGATCACCATCCGCGTGCCGTACGGCGGCGGGATCGGCGGCGTCGAGCATCACAGCGACTCCTCCGAGGCGTACTACCTGCACACACCCGGTCTGCATGTGGTGACACCCGCGACCGTCGCCGACGCCTACGGGCTATTGCACTCGGCTATCGCCTCCGACGACCCCGTCGTCTTCCTCGAACCCAAGCGGCTCTACTGGTCGAAGGCCGACTGGTCGGCTGACGCTCCGCAGGAGGTGCTGCCGCTCGGCCGCGCCGCCGTCCGTCGCACCGGTAGTTCAGCCACTCTCATCACCTACGGGCCCTCGCTGCCGGTCTGCCTGGAGGCCGCCGAGCTGGCAGTGGCAGAGGGCTGGGATCTTGAAGTGGTGGATCTGCGCAGCCTGATGCCGTTCGACGATGAGACGGTGTGCACTTCCGTCCGCCGCACCGGCCGCGCCGTGGTCGTCCACGAGTCGAGCGGATTCGGCGGCGCGGGAGCGGAGATAGCGGCCCGCGTCACGGAGCGGTGCTTCCACCATCTTGAAGCCCCCGTGCTGCGCGTCGCCGGATTCGACATCCCCTACCCGCCGCCCATGCTCGAACGGCACCATCTGCCCAGCGCCGACCGGATCCTCGACACAGTGGCGCGGCTGCAGTGGGAGGAGAACTGATGGCCGAGGTGAAGGAGTTCACCCTCCCCGACCTCGGAGAGGGGCTGACCGAAGCGGAGATCGTCCGGTGGCTCGTCGAGGTCGGCGACGTAGTCGCTGTCGACCAGCCGGTGGTCGAGGTCGAGACGGCCAAGGCCACGGTCGAGGTGCCGTGTCCGTACGGCGGTGTGGTCACCGCACTGTTCGGCGCACCGGGTGACGAAGTCCCCGTCGGCCGCCCGCTGGTGACCGTCGCCGTCGACGCGCCGCAACAGCATGCCGCCTCCGATGCGAAGCAGGACGCAAGTGAGCGTCGCACGCGAGCAAGCGGAGCAGCCGACCAAGACTCCAGTCAAGGGGCGCGCCTCCGGCACAACAGGTCCTCCGCGGAGCGCGGGAGCGAGCAGAGAAGCGAACAAAAAACAGAGGGGTCGGGCAACGTACTCGTCGGGTACGGCACGACCACCTCCACGCCCCGGCGCAGGCGCGCACGCTACGCACCGGCAGCAGCGCCCCCGGAGCGCGGGAGCGAGCGACCGCAACATCAGCCGCTGGCGCGGCGGGGCGAACCAAATGATGCAGCCCACAGTGGAGAGCGGCCAGTGGCCGTCATATCGCCGCTGGTGCGACGGCTGGCTCGGGAACACGGCATCGACCTGCGCTCGATGCAGGGCTCCGGGCACCAAGGGCTGATCCTGCGCTCGGATGTTGAACGCGCCATCGCCGGAGCCCAGTCCCACACAGAGGGAAGTGCCACGAACGAGGCCACCCGCACACCGCTGCGCGGCGTACGCGGAGCCGTGGCCGAAAAACTCGCCCGCAGCCGCCGGGAGATCCCCGACGCCACCTGCTGGGTGGACGCCGACGCCACCGAACTGCTCGCCGCACGCGCCGCGATGAATACCACCGGTCCCAAGATCTCGGTCCTCGCGCTCCTCGCGCGGATCTGCACCGCCGCGCTTGCCCGCTACCCGGAGCTCAACGCCATGGTGGACACTGAGCGGAACGAGATCGTGCGCTTTCCGGCCGTGCACCTCGGCTTCGCCGCGCAGACCGACCGCGGCCTCGTCGTCCCCGTCGTCCGCGATGCCCACACTCGTACGACTGATGCCCTGTCGGCTGAGATGGCCCGGCTCACCGAGGCCGCACGCACCGCAAGCCTCACCCCGGCCGAACTCACCGGATCCACCTTCACCCTCAACAACTACGGAGTCTTCGGCGTCGACGGCTCCACGCCGATTATCAACTACCCCGAGGCCGCGATGCTCGGCGTCGGCCGCATATCCCCCAAACCCTGGGTGCACCAAGGAGAACTGGCGGTACGACATGTCGTTCAGCTGTCGTTCACCTTCGACCACCGGGTCTGCGACGGTGGTACGGCCGGTGGCTTCCTCCGCTTCGTCGCCGACTGCGTGGAACACCCCGCGAAGCTGCTGCGCGCCGTATGACGCGCCCGCCGTATGACGCGCCCGCCACGAGGAAGACCCGCCGCAAGGAAGGCCCGCCGCGTTCGCCGCGCGGCATACTCGCAGCATGAGCAAAGGCGAGGCAGCGTACGACACGATCGTCCTCGCCGGCGGTGCAGCCAGGCGCCTCGGCGGGACGGACAAGCCCGCGCTGCGGGTAGGCGGTGCGACGTTGCTCGACCGGGTGCTCGACGCATGCGCCGATGCCGCCACGACGGTCGTCGTCGGGCCGCGCCGCCCCACAGTCCGACCCGTCGTCTGGACCCGCGAGGACCCGCCAGGCGGCGGCCCGCTTCCCGCACTCGCAGCAGGGCTTGACCGGACTACCGCCGGACAGGTCCTGGTGCTCGCCGCAGACTTGCCGTTTCTCACCCCCGCCACCTCCCGGGCCCTCTGCCACGCCGTCGAGGGCGACGGCGCGCTCTACACCGACGCGGACGGGCGTGACCAGCCGCTCGCCGCCGCGTACCGCAGCGCGGCGCTGCGCCACGGACTCGCCCGGCTGACCGCAGAACACGACACCCTCACCGGTTTGCCGCTGCGCCGGCTGACAGCGCAGTTGACACTCACCCGACTCCCCGACGCCACAAGCGCCGCCTTCGACTGCGACACTTGGGACGATCTCTCTGCCGCACGCGCCCGGATCAGGGAGCATGGGCATGTGTTGGATGAATGGATCGCTGCAGTCAAAGCCGACCTCGGGATTGATCTCGACGTCGACGCCCGTGCCCTTCTCGACCTTGCCCGCGACGCCGCACACGGTGTGGACCGCCCAGCTGCGCCGCTGACCACGTTCCTTGTCGGATATGCGGCCGCCAGCGCGGGTGGCGGCCCGCAGAAGGTGGCCGAAGCGACCCGCAAGGCGGTGCAGCTCGCCCAGCGCTGGGCGGCCGAGAAAGGTCCGGAGGCCACGCCATGACCGCGAACCCGCAGACGGCATCGGATCCGGTCCATCCGGTCCATCCGGTCCATCCGGTCCATCCAGTCCGGCTGCGGACGGACGGCCCCCGGAGGTCGGATCCCTCCGCAGCGGACGGGAACGGCAGCGCAATGCCCTGGGCCGATGCGCACCGGATCGCCCGCGAGGCGGCCCGGCCGCTCTCGCCCGTCACGCGCCCACTCACCACCACCGCCGGCCTTGTACTCGCCGAGCCACTCCCCGCCCTCTCCGACCTGCCCCCCTTCGACACCTCCGCCATGGATGGCTGGGCCGTCTCAGGACCCGGCCCCTGGCTGCTCTCCGGAGAACTCCTCGCCGGACAACAGCCAGGGGCCGCACCCCTCCCCGACGGCCACGCCGTCCGCATCGCGACCGGCGCCGCCCTCCCGGCCGGCGCAACCGCCGTGCTGCGCAACGAACACGGCTGCACCGAAGCGCGCGGCGCCACCGAATGGCTGCACGTCGCCAGCGGCCGCCCCAAGCCCGCACCGGGACAGGACGTACGCCCCCGCGGCCAGGAATGCCGTTCCGGCGACTACCTGCTCGCCTCCGGCACCCCGGTCACCCCTGCCCTCCTCGGCCTCGCCGCCGCCGCGGGCTACGACGAACTCACCGTCACCCCGCGTCCCAGCGTCGACGTCCTCGTCCTCGGCGACGAGCTGCTCGACGACGGGCCGCCGCGCGACGGCCGGGTGCGCGACGCGCTCAGTCCGCTGCTCGTCCCCTGGCTACGGGCGCTCGGTGCCGGTCCCAAGACGACCGTGCGCCGCCTCCACGACGACCCCGACCTCCTCCACCAAGCCGTCGGCGGAAGCACCGCCGATCTGATCATCACCACGGGCGGTACGGCGGCAGGGCCCGTCGACTTCGTCCACCTCGTCGTGCACCGGCTTAGCGCCCGCCTGCTCGTCGACGGCGTCGCCGTACGCCCCGGCCACCCCATGCTGCTCGCCCTGTTGCCTGCGGGACGCCCCCTCGTCGGCCTGCCCGGCAATCCGCTGGCCGCCGCCACAGGCGTACTGACGCTTGCCGCCCCGCTCCTGCGCACGCTCGGCGCGCGTCCCCAGCCCGTCCCGTACGCCGTACCGTTGGCCGAATCCATCGCCGGCCACCCCACCGACACGTGCGTGATCCCCGTCGCCTTCGACCCCTCATCCGGCGCCGCCCGACCGCTGCATTTCCGCGGGCCCGCCATGCTGCGCGGATTGGCATCCGCCGATGCGATGGCCCTCGTCCCGCCCGGTGGCGCGGACGCCGGTACGGCGGTGGACATCCTTGACACCGGCTGGGAAAGCGCCGGTTGAGACCAGCGCACAGCGGCCGGGAACGGCTGAGCGGCCTCGGATGTGGCATGACGGCGGCGGTGTCTGTGGCTGCGCCTTCACGCTAGTTGCGCACCGAAGCAGAGGTACGGTCGGCGTCATGTACGCAATGACAATTCCTGAGCCGGGCGGCCCTGACGCGCTCGTATGGGCGGAAGTGCCCGACCCCGTACCTGGCGCCGGGGAAGTCCTGATCGAGGTGGCGGCGAGTGCCGTCAACCGCGCTGACATTCTCCAACGGCAAGGTCATTACAATCCTCCGCCTGGCGCCTCCCTCTATCCAGGGCTGGAGTGCTCCGGCCGGATCGCTGCCGTAGGGCCGGGCAGCATCGGATGGGCTGTTGGCGACGAAGTGTGTGCGCTGCTGTCCGGAGGCGGATACGCCGAGAAGGTAGTTGCTCCCGCTGGTCAAGTGCTTCCCTTGCCCAAGGGCGTCGATATGGCAACGGCGGCGGCATTGCCTGAGGTCACATGCACGGTGTGGTCCAACGTCTTCATGGTCGCCCACCTGCGGACCGGCGAGATGCTGTTGGTGCACGGCGGTGCGAGCGGCATCGGCACCATGGCGATCCAGCTGGCGAAGGCCATCGGCGTGAAGGTCGCGGTGACCGCCGGCGGTCCTGACAAGCTCGCCCGTTGCCGTGAGCTCGGGGCGGACGTACTGATCGACTACCGGGCGCAGGACTTCGTCGACGAGGTGCGCAAGGCGACCGGTGGCGCGGGTGCCGATGTCATCCTCGACATCATGGGCGCCAAGTACCTGGCGCGGAACGTGGACGCGCTCGCAGTGAACGGACGTCTGGCCGTGATCGGCCTGCAGGGCGGTACCAAGGCGGAGTTGAATCTCAACACGCTGCTGATCAAGCGGGCAGCTGTCACAGCAACCTCACTACGTGCGCGATCGCTGGGCGAGAAGGCCGCGATCATTGCCGAGGTGCGTGAGCACATTTGGCCGCTCATTGAGAACGGCCAGGTCAAGCCGGTGGTGGATCGCACGCTGCCGATGCACGACGCGGCACAGGCCCATCGCGTTGTCGAGGCGAGCGAGCATGTGGGGAAGGTGCTGCTGACGCTCTGATGTACCCGAGGTGCCGGATGTATAGCTCTGTGTGACGCTGGAGACACAGGGCGAATTCCCGGGCAGGGAGGACGGCGGGCGTGACTGAAGCACTCCGCGTCCGGTGCAGGTTCGGGCCGGTGGCGAGCGTGTTCCTGGCGGCTGCTTTCCCCCTCTTCTCGTCTCCGCTCGCCGCCGCCTTCACGAACGACTCGCACGAGCTTCACTCACAACATCAACACCAACATCAACACCCCCAGCAGTATTGCAAGTGCTCTCCGCTGCGCCCCTCGCCGACCTCGAGTCGGCCGACCGGCCTTGCCGACGCCTCCGATCCCGGCTCGCCCGCCCCGAGCACCTCGAGCTTCCCGGCTCCTGGCGTCACGCAGCCCCGGCCACTGGTCACCATCGCGCCGAATTGGGCAACACGTGTGCTGCCGTTCGGGCTCGGCCTCGCTCTCGTCGGCCTCGGGATGGCCGTCGTAGGCGTGGGCCTGCGCCGCCGCTGACATGGCTGCTGACACAGCCGCTGACGGGGCTGACAATGGCTGCTCGTAGTGGAGCGGATCACGGCCGGCAGGGGGACCCCCCCATGCGTGAGTCATCTGTGCGAGAGAATGGCGTTATGGAGATGCCGAGGAACGAACGGCCGCAGCAGGAAATCCCGCACGTCCTGGTGGTCGGCCAGGACGTGCGAGAGTTGGGCGGCGGCCAAAATGGCGAGGAAGGCGAGTCACGCGAGACTCCCGTTACTGAGATGGTCGAGCAGCCTGCGAAGGTCATGCGCATCGGCAGCATGATCAAGCAACTTCTGGAGGAGGTACGGGCGGCGCCTCTCGACGAAGCGAGCAGGCAGCGGCTCAAGGAGATCCATCACAGCTCGATCAAGGAGCTGGAGGACGGTCTGGCGCCCGAACTCGTGGAGGAGTTGGAGCGGCTCTCGCTGCCCTTCACCGACGAGACAGTGCCCAGCGATGCGGAATTGCGTATCGCACAGGCGCAGTTGGTCGGCTGGCTCGAGGGCCTCTTCCATGGCATCCAGACCACACTCTTCGCCCAGCAGATGGCTGCACGTGCGCAGTTGGAGCAGATGCGCCGCGCCCTTCCACCCGGTGTTCTCTCCGGCCGTGAGGACGACGAGAACGGTGGCAACCTGGGCCCGACCCGCAGCGGCCCGTACCTGTAACCGGCCCCGTACCTGTAGACCGCTATAGGCAACGCGAGACCCGGGGCTTCGGCTCCGGGCCTCAGCCGCGGTTCTTGCCCGTCGGCACGTACAGCGTGATCCACATCGTGCGCAGGTTGAGTTGCTGTAAGCGGTGGGTGTCTGGCTCAGCATTGTCATACCGGGGGACAGGAGCGGGAGAAGGAGTACGTGAAGCAACTGGTGATGGAAGCCGCGTTCCAGGCGATGCAGGAGCTCGCTGCCGGAGGCGGGACTTCGTAGACTTCGGCGGGACTCCATGGGCTGCATAGCCGACGACGCGATTGCCGCCTGCCGCCGTGTCGGCGTCTGGTACGCGGGCACCTGGTAGCCGCCCGGCGGGTGCGGGGCCATGCCGCCCTTGCCGAGCAGGTTGCGCGGTCGGTAACGGCCGTTACCGACAGTGTTGCCCGGAATGTCGGCTTGTGTGTTCCTGCTCACCTTCCGCTTCCCCTTCGGTGCACGGGAGCCGCACGCACAAAACCCCGACTTGCATCTTCTCTGTCAAGTCCGCCGGAGCGGGAGAATGCGTCACGTTGTTTGGCCGTTCCGTCGCAGATGCTCGAATAGCAGGACGGTTCTGGGTCTGGTCTGGGCCGAGGCCTGGAACTGGGGCGGCTCATGCGCAATCCTGTTGAGGATTGGTTCGCGATTGATCGCGAATTGATTTGTGTAGGTGAGACGGTTAAGGGTCTAATGTCCGATCCTCGCTTTTCCGGTGCCGCGGCCGGAGACGGTACCGTTCACTACTTGACGACCCTGTACGAGGCGATGGGCGAGGACTGATGGATCAGACACAGGGCTCAAGCAACCCTGAGGAGTCCTCGGCCTCCGTGGCCGGAGAGCCTGCGGGGTTCGACACCACGGCACTGTGGGGTAGCAATGGGCTGATCGGCGATGGCCGCTATCAGCTCACCCGCAGACTCGGCCGCGGTGGCATGGCGGAGGTGTTCGCGGCCGAGGATCTACGGCTCGGCCGGACTGTTGCCATCAAGCTGCTGCGCGCGGACCTCGCCGAGGACCCGATCTCCAAGGCTCGCTTCACCCGCGAAGCACAGTCGGTCGCCGGTCTCAACCACCACGCTGTGGTGGCGGTCTACGACTCCGGAGAGGACTGGATCGGCAAGGACCAAGTGCCGTACATCGTCATGGAATTGTGCGAGGGCCGCACCATCCGTGACCTGCTGATCGACGCCGATGCACCACCCGTCGACCAAGCAATGATCATCGTCTCCGGGGTACTGGAGGCGCTTGCCTACAGCCACCAGCACGGCATCGTCCACCGCGACATCAAGCCTGCCAACGTCATCATCACCACGGCGGGCGCGGTCAAGGTCATGGACTTCGGCATCGCGCGGGCGCTGCACGGCGCGTCCAACACTATGACCCAGACCGGCATGGTCATGGGCACCCCGCAGTACCTCTCGCCCGAGCAGGCGCTCGGCAAGGCCGTCGACCACCGCAGCGACCTGTACGCGACTGGCTGCCTGCTGTACGAACTGCTCACCTTGCGTCCGCCGTTCACCGGCGAGACTCCGCTGTCGGTGGTCTACCAGCATGTCCAGGACGATCCGAAGATCCCCTCTGAAGTCAATGACCGGGTCCCGCCGGAGCTCGACGGGCTCGTGCTCCGTTCCCTTGCCAAGAACCCGGACGACCGCTTCCAGAGCGCTGAGGAGATGCACGGCCTCGTCCAGTACGCGCTGCGTATGCTGCACGAGCAGGGCGGCTGGACGGGCACCTGGGACACAGGGCATGTCCCGGTCGGTGGCGACACCGGCGCCACCACCGTGCTCAGACAGCAGACCGCGCAGACGGCCAGGATTGGCCAGACGGCGAGGATCGGCCACACAGCTGAGCTCGGGCCACCGCTGCTGATGGGGCCGCCCGGAGGCAATGGCGAGGGCGACGACGGCTATGAGGGCAACGGCTACGGGGACAACGGTGGGGGCGGCGGCCGGGGTTCGAAGGTCGCCTTGGTGCTGGTCGCGGCGATCTTCGCCATCGGCATTGGCGTCTTCATTGCCATGAGCGCGAACAGCAACAACCCGCAGCATGGCAACCCGCTGCCAAGCACCTCACCGTCCGTGATGCAGTCGTCGAGTCCGGCTCCGAGCCCGAGCGAGCTCAGCTCGCCGACCGATCAGCCGACCGACACCGGTACCTTGTCCGGCGAGAGGCCGACGAGCAGCCCGACCTACACCAACCCGACCTATACCAACCCGACGACGGCGTTCACCCCGACCCC
>JAFAUH010000357.1 GCA_019243445.1 Streptomycetaceae bacterium
GCCGCGGCCGAGCAGGGGATCATCGGGGAGGAACAGCCGGTGATCGGGCTGCTCGACGTGGCGGGCATCAAAGGCTCGGCAGTCGAGCTGCACACGGCGTTCGCCATCCCCGGCGTCACCGTCACGCACACCTTCGCGGTCAAGGCCGCCTCGCTTGTGCCCGTACTGCGGCTGCTCGCCGACGAAGGCATGGGCTGCGAGGTGGCGAGCGCCGGCGAGCTCGCCCTCGCGCGCGCCGCCGGGCTCCCCGCCGGCCGGATCGTCTTCGATTCCCCCGCCAAGACTCCCGCCGAGCTGCGCGAAGCGCTGGCCCTCGGCATCGCCGTCAATGCCGACAACCCGCAGGAGCTGGCCCGCCTCGACACCTTCGTCCGGCAGACCGGCACGGCGTCTCCCCTCGGGCTGCGCATCAATCCCCAGGTCGGCGCCGGCACCATCGAGGCGCTGAGTACCGCAACCGCGACTTCCAAGTTCGGTTTTGCGCTGCGCGACGAGGGAGCGGCCGACTGGATCGTCCAGGCCTACGCCGACCGCCCTTGGCTCAACCGCCTCCACGTCCACGCGGGATCGCAGGGTATTCCGCTCGACCTGATGGCAGCTGGTGTGCGCGCCGCATACGAACTCGCCGAACGCATCAATGCGAGCAGCAACCGCACCACCGGCCGGCAGCAGATCACCACCATCGACATCGGGGGCGGGCTGCCCGTTAATTTCTCCTCCGACGAGGTCACCCCCACCTTCCGCGCCTATGCGGAGCTGCTGCGGGCCACGGTACCGGGCCTCTTCGACGGCCGCTATGCCCTCGTCACCGAATTCGGCCGTGCGCTGCTCGCCAAGCACGGCACGATCCTCGCGCGCGTCGAGTACGCCAAGTCGGCGGGCGGACGGGCCCTTGCGATCACCCACGCAGGTGCCCAGGTCGCCACTCGTACCATCTTCGCCCCCGGATCATGGCCGCTGCGAGTCCTCGCGTTCGACGCCAAGGGCCGCCTCAGAAGCGGCGATCCTGTCGTCCAGGACGTGACCGGCCCGTGCTGTTTCGCGGGCGACATCGTGGCGCACCAGCGCGAACTGCCGCTACTCACCGAGGGGGATCTGGTCGCGCTGCCGGACACGGGCGCGTACTACTTCTCCCACCACTATGCGTACAACTCTCTGCCGCGACCCGGAATTTATGGATACGAGACGGCGAGCGGCGCGGGCGAGGCTCCGCACACCGTCCGGTTCGCAAACGTGCGCGCCCCTCAAACCCTTGGCGAGATCGTCGCAGAGAGCGGTGCCGCCAACGCCGACGCGCTCACCCGGCTCTCCGGACTCACCTGACTCTCCGGGCTCTTCGAGTCGCACTGACCACTGTGCGGCGGGCTCCGTGAGGCCGTGCGTCACTCGACGAACAGGCCACGCTCCGCCGCCCGCGCGTCGAACTCCTCCAACCTCGCCTGTGCATCGGGCAGTTCGTCGCACATCGCCTCGAGCAGCACCCTGCCCAGCATCATCGGCGCGCACGCGGTGTCGAAAACCAGACCTGTGCCGACCGCGGCGGGCAGCAGCAGATCGGAGTGACTGACAACCGGCGCGAAGGCGCTGTCGGCGATGGTGACGACGGTGAGTCCTGCACCCTTGGCGTATTCCAGCGCCGCCGCCACCTCGCGCGGGTGGCGTGGCAGCGCGAAGCACAGCAGCGCATTCGCGCCCGCGCGCACCGCCGCGTCGATCCGGTCGGCGAGCAGCGTGCCGCCCTCGTCGAGCAGGCGCACATCCGGGTGCACTTTCGCCGCGAAGTACGCAAAGCCACGCGCCTGCGGGCCTGCTGCCCGCAGGCCGAGCACCAAAAGCGGCCGGGAGAGGGCGAGCAGCCGTCCGGCCCGTGCCACCGGCTCCGGATCGGCGAGCAGCACGGCGAGGTGCCGAAGATTGTCGATCTCGGCGAGTACGGCCTGCTGGTACTCATTGTCGTCCTCGGTGTCGATGCCGGCCTGCGCCTCCTGCGGGGCAGGCGCGACCTTGCGCAGATGCCGCCGCAGCGCCGGATAGCCGTCGAAGCCCAGGGCGACCGCGAACCGAGTCACCGAGGGCTGGCTCACCCCGGCCAACTCGGCGACTTCGACGCTCGACAGGAACGGCGCATCTGCGGCCCGGCGCACCAGACAGTGCGCGATCCGCCGCTGGGTCGGAGTGAGCCGACGCCCGTCGAACATCCGCATCAAGCGGGCCGCTCCCCAGTCCTGCGTCGCCATCGCCATCGCGCCCTCCCTCCTGGCCTGCGCCCCGTGTTTCATTCAGCGCCCCTCGACTTTGCATGAATCCATGCAGCCAGGCAACTCCGGCACCGGTGGAAGCAGCTTTTTTTGGGGCTTTCCCATGGCGTTGCGCGGTAGCGCGTCCATAAAACAGACCACTCGCGGCCTTTTGTGCACCGACAGATACCCGGCCACGAAGTCGATGAGAGCGCCTTCGCTCACACCATCGGCGACGACATACGCGACGATCTGCTGGCCCAGATCCGGATGCGGCGCACCGACGACCGCGGCCTCCCGTACCGCCGGGTGAGCGAGCAGCGCGTTCTCCACCTCTCCCGCGCCGATCCGATAACCGCCCGACTTGATCAGGTCGGTGGAGGCACGGCCGACGATGCGATGCATCCCGTCCGGTTCGATCACGGCCATGTCGCCGGTACGGAACCAGCCGTCCGCGGTGAGCGCCTCCGCCGTCGCCTGCGACCGGCCCAGATAGCCGTCGAACAACGTTTCCCCGCCGATCTGCAGTTCGCCGATGGTCACACCGTCGTACGGCACCGGCTCGCCGTCCTCGCCCACCAGCCGCGTCGACACCCCGGCCACGGGCAGCCCGACCGAGCCGGCGCGCCGCTCACCATGTGCCCGGGTGCTGACGGTGATCAGAGTCTCCGTCATGCCGTACCGCTCCACCGGCCGCTGCTTCGTCAGCGTCTCCAGGCCTTTGAAGACCGGGGCGGGCAGCGGGGCGCTCCCCGAGACCAGCAACCGGGCCGCCGCCAGTTCCTTCGCCGCCGACGGGTCTTGCACCACGCGTGACCACACCGTCGGCACACCGAAGTAGAGGCTGCCCGCGGCGGCGGCGTACGCGGCAGGAGTCGGGCGCCCGGTGTGCACAAGTCGACTGCCCACCCGCAGCGCGCCGAGAACGCCCAGCACAAGACCGTGCACATGGAACAGCGGCAGCCCATGGACGAGGGTGTCCTCGGCCGTCCACGCCCATGCCTCGGCGAGCGCGTCGAGATCGGCGGCGATCGCTCGGCGCGAGAGCAGCACGCCCTTCGGCGCGCCCGTCGTCCCCGAGGTGTAGAGGATCAGCGCGCCGCTCTCCGGCCGGAGTCCAGCGGGCGGCGCCGCATCCGCACGCTCGTCCACTCGCACCGGGACGGTCTCGCACCCGCCTGCCGCGGCAGGGGGAGGGAGGGCCCCCCTGCCGTGGCGGGCGGGTGCGAGCAGCAGCCGGGCGCCCGAGTCGCGCAGGATGTGATCGCGTTCGGCAGGCCCCGAATCCGGTGGTAGGGGCACCACCGGCACTCCGGCGAGCAGGCCGCCGACCACCGCGACCAACGTCTCGGCCACTGGCGCCGCGTGCACCGCGACCGCGGGCGTGCCGGCGATGCGCCGCGCGACCGCCCCGGCCGCCCCGAGCAGTTGCTCACGCGACATCGTGCGGTCGTCCACCCGCACTGCATCCGGGGCGTCGCCCTCAGATGAGCCCAGCGCCGCCAGCAGCTCCATACCGCTCCCTCTTCTGTCCCCTCATGCCGTCCCGTTCCCTCCTGCGCCGACCGTACCCGCCCGGAGCCGTGCTGGTGACCGGAATAGGAATGTCGAGGTGGGGAGTTGGGACTGACGCGAGCGGTCGCGGCAGAAGTACGAAAGAAGCGCGACAGAAGTGTGACGGGGACCGCCACACCCTCGCCCGAGGGCGAGGGGCGGGACGACGGCGGTCCCCGTGGAGACGCGGGGCCGGGGTCAGGTCCGACTCTTCCGCATCCGGGGCAACTGAGGAAGTCCGGGAGCCGCTCCGTCGATCCTCGCTGCCACGCCTTTGTTGTCGCACCTGTCGTGCCGACAAGTGGTACCGACAATCACCAATATGCCGGATGCGTGTTAAGCCCGTGCTGCGTGAATGTATCGCGGGCGTACCCAGGGCTGTCCCCGCCAACGTTTGCCCCGCTCCCCGACCTGGCACAGCCACCCGCTGTGTTGCCGCATCGCTCAAGTACGGGGTCTCATCTACGAGGGCCCCGCCACGGCAGCGGCTGATGTCACAGCGGCGCCTTGCGGCTGACCGCACCAGGAGGCCGCGCTACCGGGCAAACATTGACGGAGGCGGCACTGGTAGCGGGCCTCAGGACGGCGACGGCTTGGCGCTGCGCGCCATGAATGCGAGCAGGTCCTGACGGCTCACCACACCGGTCGGCTTCCCCTCCACCAGCACAATCGCCGCGTCCGCGCCCTGCAGCACCTCCATCAGGTCGCCGACCGTCTCGCCCGAGCCGACCTGCGGCAACGGCGCACTCATGTGCTTGTCCAGCGGATCGGTCAGCTGTGCACGCTGCGTGAACAGCGCGTCGAGCAGCTCACGTTCCACCACCGAGCCGACCACCTCGGCGGCCATCACGTCCGGATGCCCGGCCCCCGGCTTGACAATCGGCATCTGCGAGACCCCGTACTCGCGCAGCACCTCGATCGCCTCGCCGACGGTCTCCTCGGGGTGCATATGGACGAGTTCGGGGATGCCGCCGCTCTTATGGGCGAGCACATCAGCGACGCGCGCATGCTGGCCGCCCTCCTCCCCCAGAAAGCCGTAGTCGGCCATCCATTCGTCGTTGAAGATCTTGCTGAGGTAGCCGCGTCCGGAGTCCGGGAGCAGCACCACAACCACGTCATCGGGGCCAAGACGCTTGGCGACCCGCAGCGCCGCCACGACAGCCATGCCGCAAGAGCCGCCGACGAGCAACCCCTCCTCCCTGGCGAGGCGACGGGTCATCTGGAAGGAATCCTTGTCCGAGACGGCGATGATCTCATCGGTCACCGTCCGGTCGTAGGCGCTCGGCCAGAAGTCCTCCCCGACGCCCTCGACAAGGTACGGGCGCCCGGAACCGCCGGAGTAGACCGAACCTTCGGGGTCGGCACCGATGATCCTGACCCGGCCGTCCGAGACGTCCTTGAGGTAGCGGCCGGTGCCGGAGATGGTGCCCCCGGTGCCGATGCCGGCCACGAAGTGGGTGATCCGCCCATCGGTCTGCTGCCACAGCTCAGGGCCAGTCGTCTCGTAATGCGACCGCGGATTGTTCGGGTTGCTGTACTGGTCCGGCTTCCAGGCACCAGGTGTCTCACGCACCAACCGGTCCGAGACGTTGTAGTACGAGTCAGGGTGATCGGGGTCGACGGCCGTCGGGCAGACCACGACCTCCGCGCCGTACGCCCGCAACACGTTGATCTTGTCAGTCGACACTTTGTCCGGGCAGACGAAGATGCAGCGGTAGCCCTTTTGCTGTGCCACGATGGCAAGCCCCACGCCGGTGTTGCCCGAGGTCGGCTCGACGATAGTGCCACCCGGTCTCAGCTCACCCGCCTGTTCGGCGGCCTCGATCATGCGCAGCGCGATGCGGTCCTTGACCGATCCGCCGGGGTTGAAGTATTCGACCTTCACCAGCACTGTGGCCTTGATCCCGGCTGTGACACTGCCCAGCTTCACCAGCGGGGTGTTGCCGACGAGGCTGATCATCGAGTCGTGGAACTGCACGACGTCCTCCGGATGTTTTCCGTAATGGTCACTCGGAGCACTGGGAACTCTGAGTTCTGGCTCTGAGCGTAAGCGAGCGTAACTGCAGGCCCCGACCGGCGGCGTTGCATGGCCGAGCAGAGCGGGCAACAAGCAAGTACGGGACGAGGTGCCCGGGAGGACGACGGGAGCGGATGTCGATGTCGAGAGCGAGGGCGGCGCGCCGCATAGCTGCTGCCGCGGCATATGGCGGCGGCGGGATCGGGCTGCTCGGCGGAGCAGCGATCGGTCTGCTGCTGACCGAAGTACGACTGGCGCAGCGTGTGGTCGGCGGATCGGAAGACATACCACCGGTCGCCGACGGCCGGTACGGCGCTGCATTCGCCCGCACCCGCGCCCACGACGGCTCCGGACCGTTGCGGCTTGCGTTCCTCGGCGATTCGACAGCTGCAGGGCAGGGGGTGCACCGGGCGCGCGAGACGCCGGGGGCGCTGCTTGCCTCCGGACTCGCGGCCATCGCCGAGCGCCCCGTCGACCTGGTGGTTGTGGCCCTGCCAGGCGCCCAGTCGGACGACCTGGAGCGTCAGGTCGGGCTGCTGCTCGACGGCTCCACTGTGAGCGACGCACGTGAGCAGGCGCAGTGGCCGGGCGAGACCTCGGTCGAGGGGCGCGCCTCCGGCACCACAGGCCGTCCGCGGAGCCTGGGCGCGGGCGCAGAAGCGAACCGACAAGTGCCGCCGCCCGACGTCTGCGTGATCATGATCGGTGCCAATGATGTGACACACCGGATGCCCCCGGCCCAGTCGGTGCGCCATCTGGCGGATGCGGTGCGGGCGCTGCGCACCGCTGGGGCCGAGGTGATCGTCGGGACGTGTCCCGATCTCGGCACGATCGAGCCCGTCTATCAGCCGCTGCGGTGGCTCGCACGGCGGCTGAGCCGACAGCTCGCCGCAGCGCAAACGATCGCGGTGGTCGAGCTCGGCGGCCGTACGGTCTCGCTGGGGCAACTGCTCGGCCCGGAGTTCGAGGCGAGCCCGCGCGAGATGTTCGGTCCGGACAACTACCACCCGTCAGCGGCCGGCTACGCGACGGCGGCGATGGCGATCCTGCCCACGTTGTGCGCGGCGCTAGGGCTGTGGCCGGAGGACGAGCGGCCCGATGGCTTCCGCGGCGAAGGGATCTTGCCGGTGGCCCAGGCCGCAGCAGAGGCCGCAGCGAAGAGCGGCACCGAGGTCACAGCGGCTGGTTCCACGGGAGCGCCTGGTGCGCCAACCGCAGTCGCGGCGCGTCGGCGCGGGCCGTGGGCACTGCTCAAGCACCGCCGCCTGCGGCGCGTTACCACGCCGGAAGAGCCTCAGTCACCCACCCCGCAGGAGTACGGCGAGCAGCGCAACGGGGAGGAACGCAACGTCGCAGCGCCCCGCTCGTGACTTTCGGTGCTACGTGTGGGTAACTACCCGCTGAGCGTGCGAGCCCCCGCCGACGGAGTCGGCTGATGTCACCCACCCACCCACCCACTCGCTCGCTCACCCACCGTTTCCGGAGGAAGAAAATGCCTGAAGCCGTCATCGTCTCCGCTGCCCGGTCGCCGATCGGGCGCGCCTTCAAGGGATCGCTCAAGGATGTGCGTCCGGATGACCTGACCGCAATGATCATTGAAGCCTTGCTTGCCAAGGTTCCGGAGCTCGACCCCCGGGAGATCGACGATTTGATGCTCGGCTGCGGTCTGCCCGGTGGTGAGCAGGGCCATAATCTGGGCCGTATCGTCGCCGTGCAGATGGGTATGGATCATCTGCCGGGCTGCACGATCACCCGTTACTGTTCGTCGTCACTGCAGACCACGCGGATGGCCTTCCATGCCATCAAGGCAGGCGAGGGCGATGTGTTCATCTCGGCCGGTGTGGAGATGGTCTCGCGCAGTGTGAAGGGCACCTCGGACGGCATGCCCGAGACCCACAACCCACTCTTCGCTCAGGCCGAGGCCCGTACGGCGGCCACCGCCAAGAAAGAGGGCACGGATTGGCATGACCCGCGTGAGGACGGGCTGTTCCCGGACCCGTACATCGCGATGGGGCAGACCGCCGAGAACCTCGCCCGCTTCAAGGGCATCACGCGCCAGGAAATGGACGAGTTCGGCGTCAGATCGCAGAATCTCGCCGAGAAGGCCATCGCGGACGGCTTCTGGCAGCGGGAGATCACCCCGGTGACGCTGCCTGACGGCACGGTGGTCTCGAAGGACGACGGGCCCCGGCCCGGCGTCACGCTGGAGGGTGTGCAGGGGCTGGCGCCCGTCTTCCGGCCGGACGGCCTGGTCACGGCCGGCAACTGCTGCCCGCTCAATGACGGCGCCGCGGCGCTGGTGGTGATGTCGGACCTCAAGGCGCGCGAGCTGGGTCTCACGCCGCTGGCGCGGGTGGCCTCGACGGGTGTCTCAGGCCTCTCCCCGGAGATCATGGGGTACGGGCCAGTGGAGGCGACCAAGCAGGCGCTGAAGCGGGCCGGGTTGTCGATCGGCGACATCGACCTGGTCGAGATCAACGAGGCGTTCGCCGCGCAGGTGATCCCGTCCTACCGTGACCTGGGCATCGATCTGGACCGGCTCAACGTCAACGGCGGTGCGATCGCGGTGGGGCATCCGTTCGGGATGACGGGCGCACGGATCACCACGACCTTGATCAACTCGTTGCAGTGGCACGACAAGCAGTTCGGCCTGGAGACGATGTGCGTCGGCGGCGGCCAGGGCATGGCGATGATCATCGAGCGCCTCAGCTGAAATCCGTGTGAGATCTACGTCTCATTCCGGACCGTTCTCTGAGCCGCTCTTCGGCCCAGAGAACGGTTTTTCCCAGCTCAGAGGCGTTCTGCACCGAATGACACGCCCTGAGGCCATGCCCTATTCGTGACATTCCGCACTGCAAGGGCCAAGGATTTAACGGCACAGTGGTGTACGGGGAGGAACTTAGAGCCGCCACCGATCTCAATCCCCGGCCGCCAGGAGACCCGCCCGTGACCGCCATCATGCTCATACTGCTGCTCGTCGCGGCCGGTGCCGCGTTTGTAGGGATCGCGGCCCTGCTGGTCGCCCGCGGCCTGTATCGCCGACTCGCGGAGCTGCGCGAGGAACTCGCCGCGCACTGCGCCGAGGCCGCGGCCGGACACGTGACAGTGCCGGGTGCCCGTACGGCACCGGACACCGAAGAGATACGCAACGCGGTGGCCGCGGCGCTCGCCGATGAACGGGAACGCGAGCTGGCGGAGGCACGCGCCTTCTGGGCAGCGCAGGACGCCCAGAACGCTGTGGAGGCTTCCGTCTTCGACACACATGAGCCGGCCGATCCCGCACCCGCGGCCGACTGGCCCGGCAGCGCGGAGTTCGAAGTGGCGCCGCACCTGCCACGGCAGGCCGATCTGGCGGGGCTGGAACCGGTGCACCGGCACCCCTCCAACCCGGAGTTCACCCCGTACTCCTCCCCCATCATCACCGACCCCGCCGGCACCTTGGCACGCCTTTCCGAGCTCGCCGAGTCGCGCACTCCGCTCGCCGATGTACGCCCGGGACCGCTGGGTACGCTTGACCTGTACGTGTTCGCCGACGGTACGACGCTGTGCCTGACACCCGGCCACACCGAGACCGCGGACACACTTGCGGCCGCCATCGACCGCGGCGACGCACCGGTCCTGGTGGGCGGCTCCGGCATCTCCGGCGCCTACACGCTGACGTTCGCCTACGGTGAAGAGAGGGTGTTCATCCTCGCGGACCGCGTCGTCGCCTCGGTCTAGGGCCGTTTACGACCGGATCAGCAGCGCGGCCCAGCGGCATTCAAAGCTCGGCTGCGGCCTGCGCAACGCGGCGCAGCGCGCGATCGAGCACGTCCTGCCGGTCTGGTCGGACGGCGAGTGCCGCGGCCAGATCATGACCAGAGACGGCGACCTGGTCGCCGATCACGAACATTCCGTGGTCCGGCATTACCCGCAGCGGGTGGTCCGGGTGCTCCAGACGCTGCGCCTCGAAGCTGAGCTCGCGCGCCACCGCGAGCCCTGCGGCAGCAGCCCGCTGCAGTCGACTCTGCGGCACAGACCGGTAGCGTCCGGCCAGCTGCTCCACGGCCTCGAGCAAGGGCACGCAGTCAAGCAGGGCAAGAGACATAGGGGGATCCTATGGGCCTGCGGCTGCGGGCGGGAGGCCCGGGGACGGGCGCGCGAGGGTCGACACGCGCCGGGAACCTGAAAACAGATGGTTGCCAATGGCTGATGCGTCAGGCACCGTAAGGTAACGGATCGCATCCTGGAGGCGCCGATGTCCCAGATCATCTCCGAAGAAACCCACCGAAACCTACTCTCCCGAATCCCCCAATGCACCGGCCGAGAAATCGATGATTGGCTCCGTGCCCTCGATGACGGGCCCGCGCTCCTTCGGTTCGAGGAGAAAGTCAACTGGCTGCGCCGTGAGTACGAAGGCCTGGCGTCGGGCCATGCCAGAGCAATCGTCCACGAATACGACCTCAGGCGCGCCCACCGCAAACTCCAGTAGCGCGACCCGCGCACCACATCAGGATAACGACGGGCCCCAGGCTGCACACCGCCTGGGGCCCGTCGTCGTACCAAGATCCACCGGATGCCCGAGCAAGGACCTGCCCGGGCTCATCGCCGCGGATATGTGCCCGCGGCGTCACGGGCGACGCGGTGCCCGGAGCCGGACTCGAACCGGCACGACCCGAAGGTCAGCGAGGTTTAAGCTCACCGTGTCTACATTCCACCACCCGGGCAAAGGGCGCTCCCGTAGGGCGCTGCCGATTCCTCCTGAGGGAGCAGCATGAGCCTAGCCCGCTCCAACCCCCCAAACAGGTGAATCACCGCTTCATGTTGTCTGATTTTATGGGTAAGTGAGACCAGGTCAGCCACTGCTGAATCCAGTAGTTCCGCGTCCAGACCGGCCTGCATAGGCTCCGCGTGCGATCCGTACCCTCCCACCCAAGCGCCTTGCAATTGACGTGAATTCGTCGACACTCACATCTGCTGTCCCCGAATTCCGTACCAGGTTGAACCAACGCAGCCGACCAGCGCCGATACATGGGCCTCTACAAGGGCCTCATACCTAGGGATGAGGCCTGCTTACGGCCGTACGCCCAAGGGCTCCGTGAAAAACCACGATCGAGGCTGATCCGGCATGCCAAAGACACGGGGAAGATGGAAGCACCGATGCCACTGACACGACAGACGACAGGAGTCGCCACCGTGACCACCTCTCCCGCATCCGGAACGCGCGCCGACGACGCAGATGACGCCGACGAGGCCGATGACTGCACTGTCGCGGTGGCCGCCCGCGCCACCGACCTCACCAAGGTCTATGGCCAGGGCGAGACACGCGTGGTCGCACTCGACGGCGTCTCGATCACGTTCCGCAAAGGCGAATTCACCGCGATCATGGGTCCGTCCGGCTCCGGAAAGTCGACGCTTATGCACTGCATGGCCGGGCTCGACGCAGTCACGGCAGGATCGGCGCGGCTGGGCGACACCGAGTTGTCCGTCCTCAAAGACAAGCAACTCACGCGCCTGCGCCGGGACAAGGTGGGGTTCGTCTTCCAGGCATTCAATCTGCTGCCGACGCTGACAGCGGCGGAGAACATCACGCTGCCGATGGACATCGCGGGCCGCAAACCCGACAGACTGTGGCTGGAGAAGGTCATTGAGACGGTCGGTCTCGCCGGGCGGCTTTCGCATCGGCCGGCCCAGCTCTCCGGCGGACAGCAGCAGCGTGTGGCGGTGGCGCGTGCGCTTGCCACCCGGCCCGAGATCATCTTCGCCGACGAGCCCACCGGCAACCTCGACTCACAGTCAAGCGCGGAGATCTTGGGCTTTCTACGCAACTCGGTACGGGAGATGGGGCAGACCGTCGTCATGGTCACCCACGATCCGGTAGCAGCCTCATACGCGGACCGCGTGGTCTTCCTCGCCGACGGGCGCATAGTCGACGAGCTGGAGTCCCCGACGGCGGAGGCAGTGCTGGAACGGATACGGCGCTTCTCCACCGGCTCCTCACACGGCTGACCCACCGATCCGCCCTGCTCTCCCTCCCCGTACGCCCCAGGCACTCCAGGATTCGTCACCATGTCCCGTACCGCCTTGCGCAACGTCCTCGCGCACAAAGCCAGACTGCTGATGACCGCAGTCTCCGTGATGCTCGGCGTGGCCTTTGTCTCCGGCACGCTCGTGTTCTCCGACACGCTCGGCACCGCCTTCAAGAACCAGTCGGCCAAGTCCTACGCCCACGTGGCCGTTGCCATCAGCAGCAACGCTAGTGGCAGCAACGTCGGTGGCGGCATCCGCCCCAAGGCCAGGGGCCTGGCAGCAGGCAAGGGCTTCACGCAGCAGACGCTCGACAAGATATCCAAGCTGCCGGGTGTCGCCTCCGCTGTCGGACGAGTCAGCGGTTTCGCCGGAGCCGCCGACTCCAAGGGCAAGCTGATAGGCAACGGCTGGTCCAACACCGGTGCCAACTTCGCACCAGGGCCGGACGGCAAGGACCCCCGCTACACCTTCGTCGCAGGCAGCGGCCCGGCTCAGACCGGTGACGTCGCGCTCGACAAGGACACCGCTGCCAAGGGCGGTTTTCATGTCGGTGACCCTGTCGAGGTGGCCACCAACGGCCCGGTGAAGACGTACACCGTCACCGGCATCTTCACCACCGATGACGGTGCGGTCACCGCAGGCGGCTCACTCGTGCTCTTCGACACCGCGAGCGCGCAGCAGATGTATCTGTCGCCCGGCCACTTTCAGGAGATCACGGCCGCCGGTGCCAAGGGCGCCTCGCAGCAACAGATCCTCGAGGAGGTCAAGCAACTGCTGCCGAAGGACGGCACGGCCGACACGCAAACCGGCAAGCAGCTCGCCGACGCGCAGGCCAAGCAGATCGAAGACAGCTTCAGCGTGATGAGCACGATGCTCATGGTCTTCGCTGCCATCGCGTTGTTCGTCGGCATCTTCCTGATTGCCAACACCTTCACCATGCTCGTCGCACAACGCACCAAGGAACTGGCATTGCTGCGGGCGCTGGGTGCAAGCCGCCGTCAGATAACGTGCTCAGTGCTCACCGAGGCATTCATCGTCGGCGCGACGGCGTCGGCAGCCGGTCTCGCGCTCGGCGTCGCCATTGCCTCGGGACTGCACACGGCGATGAGCGGGTTCGGCGCCAAGGTGCCGGCCGGGCCGCTGATCATCGCGTCGACAACGGTCGTCGCCGCCTGCGCGGTCGGCGTGCTGATCACCATGCTCGCAGCGTGGCTGCCCGCGCGCCGGGCCGCCCGGATCCCTCCGGTGGCCGCGATGACCAGCGCTGAACTGCCCGCGTCCGCCAAGTCATTGCTGCTGCGGAACACCATCGGCGTGATCCTGACCGGCGGAAGTGCAGGACTTGTCGTGGCCGGAGCGGCAAACGGTGACAGCTCCGGCCGTTGGCCGGTAGGGATCGGCGCGTTCCTGTTGTTGATCGGCCTGATCGTGCTGACGCCGCTGCTCTCCCGACCGGTGTTGGCAGTCGTACGGCCGCCCCTTGCACGAGCGTTCGGCGTCTGTGGCAATCTGGCAGCGCGCAACGCTCACCGCAATCCGCGCCGTACGGCCGCGACGGCCTCCGCACTCGCCATCGGGCTCACACTCATCACCGGTCTTTCGGTGCTCGGCGTCTCCATCGGCCGCAGCCTCGACAAGGCGACGGTGGGCAACTTGTCGGCCGACTACATGGTGCGCATGGCAGGCGGCATGCCGCTCGACCCCTCGGTGGCGAACGAAATATCCAAGGTAGGAGGTGTGACCGCCGCTACAGCACTGGAGTTGGCCTACATCGACATCGGTGGAAAGATCTCGGCCGTCACCGCCGCCGATCCGCGCGGGCTCGCCGAGACGGTGCAGGTGTCCATGGTGACGGAGTCCCGGTCCCCGCAGAAAGCGCTGGCTGAGGGCAAGGTCCTCGTCGAGAACAAGACGGCGAAGAGCCGCGGCTGGAAGACCGGGGACGTGGTCCGCGTCTCCTACCCGGACGGTACAAAGGCTGAAGTGACGATCGGCGGCACCTTCGCCGACAACCTCGTCCTGTCACCTGTCGTCATGTCGGACTCGCTGCTCGCACCCCACATGGGCAAACCCGAAGTGCCGCAAGTACTGGTGAAGACAGCAGGTGGCGCCAGCGCCAAGATGGCCCAGGCCATCGCCGACGGCCTCGGCAACAACCCCGCCCTCTCCGTGATGGACCGTCAGAAAATCCGTAACACCTTCGGCGGATTGATCAACAACATGCTCACCCTCATGTACGGGCTGCTGGGCATGTCGCTGATCATCGCCGCGCTCGGGGTCGTCAATACGCTGGCCATGTCGGTCTTCGAGCGGCGCCGCGAGATCGGCATGCTGCGGGCGATCGGCCTCGAACGCGGCAGGGTCAAGCGGATGATCCGCCTGGAGGCAGTGGTGATCTCGCTCTTCGGCGCGGTCTCGGGCGTCGCACTGGGTCTGTTCATCGCTTGGGCGACAGGCCGGACGATCAGCGCGGATCTTCAGGGGTACGTGATGGTGCTGCCGTGGGACCGCATCGCGATCTTCCTCGGCCTGTCAGCGCTGGTCGGCATCCTCGCGGCAGTGTGGCCGACCCGACGCGCGGCGCGACTCGACGTTTTGGACGCTATCAAGATCTCCTAGCGATTCTGTGCGGCAAGAGCCTCCGGCAGTAGAGCCCGCTTGTCCCGCAAAGGATCAGTTCAGGGTGATGGTGCGTCACCCTATGGGGCTTTCACCACGAAAACAGATTCATGGAAAAAACAGATTCATGGGCCATGGGTAATTCCGAAACGCAAAACGCCGAGGGCGTCCGCCCCACGGATTTGCGGATACCCTCGGCGTCACTCGCATGTGTGGTCGTTCTTCAGCAGATCAGGAGGCCTTGGCCTTTTCTACCGCGGCCTGCGCGGGCTGCGGGGTATCCTTGGCTTTGGCCGCGGCGGCCGCCGTCACCGGCGCAGCCGCCTCGTAGAACTCCTCGCGCGGGTTCTCCAGCGCGCCGAGCGCCACGACGTCGCGCTTGAGGAACATCGCGAGCGTCCAGTCGGCGAGCACCCGGAACTTGCGGTTGAAGGTCGGCACCGCCATGCCGTGGTAGCCACGGTGGCAGTACCAGGCCAACCGGCCCTTGAGACGGACCTTTCCGAAAAGCAGAGCAACGCCCTTGTGCAGGCCAAGACCAGCAACCGCACCCATGTTCTTGTGCTTGTACTCATGCTGCGGGAAGCCACGCATCCCGGAGATCACGTTGTCACCGAGCACCTTGGCCTGGCGCAGCGCGTGCTGCGCGTTCGGCGGGCACCAGGCACCCTCGCCGGCAGCAAGGTCGGGCACCTGGGCGTTGTCTCCCGCAGCCCAGACGTAGTCGGTGCCCTTGACCTGAAGAGTGGGGAGCGTGTCCACGTGGCCGCGCGGGCCGAGCGGGAGGCCGAAGTTGGCCAGCGCGGGGTTCGGCTTGACGCCCGCGGTCCACACGACAGTGGACGCGTCGACCTCAAGCCCGTTGGCGAGCACCACGTGCTTGTCGATGGCGGACTTCATGGACGTTTCGAGATAGATCTCGATACCGCGCTCGCGCAGATGCTCAAGACCCCACTTGCCGAGTTCGGGGCCGACCTCGGGGAGGATGCGGTTGGCGGCCTCGACGAGGATGAACCGCATGTCCTCACGCTTGACGTTCGTGTAGTACTTGCACGCGTCGCGGGCCATGTCCTCGACCTCGCCGATGGTCTCCGCACCGGCGAAGCCGCCGCCGACAAAGACGAAGGTGAGCGCCTTGCGGCGGACCTCCTCATCAGTGGTGGAGTCGGCCAGATCGAGTTGCTCAAGAATGTGGTTGCGCAGGTCGACCGCCTCTTCGACGCCCTTCATGCCAATGCCGTTCTCGGCGAGGCCGGGGATCGGGAAGGTACGGGAGACGGCACCGAGCGCGACGACGAGGTAGTCGAAGGGCAGCTCATACGTCGAGCCGACGAGCGGTTCGATGACGGCCACCTTGCGGTCCTGATCGACAGAGGTGACCCGGCCGGTGAGGACCTCCGCCTGGGGCAGCACACGTCGCAGCGGAACCACGACATGGCGCGGAGAGATGCTGCCGGCCGCAGCTTCAGGGAGGAAGGGCTGGTACGTCATGTACGACCGGGGGTCGACGACCGTGACGGTCGCCTCGCCGAACCGCATCTTCTTCAGAATGCGGCGCGCCGCGTACAGGCCGACGTAACCGCCGCCTACTACGAGGATCCGTGGACGCTCCGTGGTACTCATGAACATGAGTATCCAGCACCCGGACGACCCCCCCTCGTGAGCCCCTTCACAAGGTTCCCGGCAGGTTGTGATACACTTCGCCATTTCGCGATCGACGACCTGTCCAGTGCTGGCACCTCCGGCCCCACCGGAACCTCGGGCGACCCCTTTGAACAGCGACGATCGACTGCATCCAGTCCACCACCGGAGCTCGTAACCCTACCGCAACAAAGGGGTCCAGCGCTCAGCTGTAGAGGGCTGCGCTCTGACGGGGCTCTACAGCCTATGAACCGGGGCCATCGGACGGGAACCTCATGTGAATAAATTCACGAACATTCCCGTACGCCGCACCGCGGCCTGCCCTCGACCTGAAGTCCGGCCCACCGGCAAGCCGCGGCGCACGACGCGTTGCGTCAGCGGTCCAACTCGCGCTCGATGTCCTTCTCGCTGCACTGGTCAAGCTTTTGCGTCTGCTCGTTCAGGACGCTGTAACGCGCCTCCTTTCCGCGGCCTTGGATCTCCTGGATCCTGCCGATCTGCTTCTCGTGCTTGTTGTCCCGATACTCGACGCGCTCTCCTGTTTTGTGAGCCATGAGGTCTCCAAAGATCAACGGAGGGAAGCAGGAGGACACCACCCCGTTCACCGGGATCCGAGAGTCTCCTGCGGCGCCCGCTGCCGATTGCGCGGCGTCCTGGCCATCACACTCGACCCGCACGCAGGCAGCGACCGCGACGGCGCAAACGGGTGAATGCACGGGGAGTCACGAAGCATTGCCGCAGCTCAGAGGGGCTAGCGCCAGAAAGGATGACAGCACAGGGGCTAACGAACCAGGAAGCAGCTCAGCGGCGCTTCTTCTCCTCGACCTCTTCTGCCTCTTCTGCCACTTTCCAAGCGATGCCATCGAGGATGTCGTGCTCGCTGACGACGACTTCGTGGGCACCCGTACGCTCCATGATCTCCAACAGGACCAGCGCTCCCGCGCCGATCACGTCGACCCGGCCTGGATGGAGGACAGGAATGGCTGCGCGTTCGGCGCGGGTGGAGCTCAATAGACGGCCGGTGACCTCGCGGACTTGATCCACAGTGATCCGGCTGTGGTGGATCACGGACGAGTCGTACACCGGAAGGTCCAGCGCGATCGCGGCCACGGTGGTGACGGAACCGGCCAAGCCCACCAGCGTTCCGGCCTCGTCGAGCGGCACCGTCTCGGCGGCCAGATCGAGCGCCTTAGCGATGTCCGACGTGATCGCGGCCACCTGGCGCGGCGTCGGCGGGTCACTGACATGGCCATCGCGAGCAAGGTGACGTTCCGTCATCCGTACGCAGCCGATGTCGACCGAGCGGGCGGCGCGCACTCGGCCATCGCCGATGACGAACTCGGTCGAACCACCGCCGATGTCCACCACCAGATACGGAGTGCGCAGATCATCTCGGCCGACGAGCTCCCTGGTCGCGCCGGTGAAGGAGAATTCGGCCTCCTGCGCCCCCGTGATCACCTCGGGCTCCACGCCCAGGATCTCCACCACACCGTGCACAAAGTCGTCGCGGTTCTCGGCATCGCGGGACGCAGAGGTGGCAACGAAGCAGATCTGCTCAGCGCGCAGTTCACGGATGACATTTGCGTACTCACGGCAGGCGGCGAAGGTGCGCTCCAGGGCGTCGGAAGCGAGCCGCCCGGTACGGTCCACACCCTGGCCGAGCCGGACGATTTGCATCCGGCGGTCGAGGTCCTTCAGCATCCCGGTGGCATGATCGACGTCGGCGATGAGCAGCCGGATGGAGTTGGTACCGCAGTCGACGGCAGCGACCCTGGTCATGACTGCTCCTCCTGAGAGGTTTCACACGTTTCAGGTGTTTCAAGCGCTTCAAGTGCTTCAAGTGCTTCAAGTGCTTCAAGTGCTTCAGGTGCTTCGCCACATACGTCGACGCACCGGCCCTTGCGCCACCACTCCGGCAGCATCCTGATTGCCTCGTCGCCCAGCGGATTGATGCCGGGCCCGGCCGCCAGCGCGTGTCCGACCAAGACGTGTAGACACTTCACGCGCTCAGGCATGCCGCCCGCGCTGGGGAAGTTCTCCAACACCTCAATGGCATCGCGGCGCCTTATGTAGTCCTCGTGGGCGGCCCGGTAAGCGGCGGCGAGCTGCGGGTCTTCCGCGAGCCTGGCGGTCATCTCCTTCATGACCCCCTCGGCCTCCAGCGTGCCGATGGCGGACGCAGCCCTCGGGCACGTCAGGTAGTACAACGTCGGGAACGGGGTCCCGTCCTCAAGCCGCGGCGCCGTCTCGACGACATCCGGCAGTCCGCACGGGCAGCGGTGCGCCACGGCCCGCAGCCCGCGCGGCATACGGCCGAGCTGCTCACCGATCGCGGCGCAGTCGGCGTCAGTGGGCGGAGCGGGTTCGGTGCGGGGCGGATGGGTAACCATGGGAGCTTTCATTCAGTGCTGGGCCAATCAGTGCTGGGCGTCAGCGGAGTTCACGCCGTCCCACACATTGTCGTACCAAGGGCGGTTCGCACCGGCATCGGAGGACTGGTCATCGCCGAAGCCGTGCCGATCGAGCATGATGTAACCGCTCTCCTCCGGCATGACGTAGTGCAACTGCGCACGCGCCTGCGCCTTGACAAAGTCCGGGTCGGACCAGCGTGCCTTCTGCTCGCGCAGCTGCTCGACCTGCTGCTGCGCCTGTTGGACCTGACGACGCTGATCGGCGATCTGCGAGCGCTGGGCAAGGTACTGCCGCGTCGGATAAGCGAGGGCCACGACGAGCGCACAGACGGTGAGCGCGAGCAGCGCGGCCCGCCCGGTGAGCTTGTTACGGCGGACCGGATGACCGTTCGGCTGCCGCCCGGTGGCACGATAGACACGGGCCTGAGCCTGCTCGCCTATGGCCTTAAGCCTCGCCGCGGTGGAGAACCGGTCCGCCGCCACGTCGTCTCCCCTCGCCTGCTTCTGCGCCGACTACCCGTCTGCCGACTTCAGTCGGCTGATGTCTTGAAACCACCACACGTCCCCGGCCACGGTACGGGACCACGGCCGGGGACAAGCGGAGCGGCAACGATTCGGTCCGGTTCAACCCTTACTGTGCTTACTGGTTCGCAGAGCGCTGTACCTATTAGTTCGCAGAGCGAAACCGCGGGAACGCCGAACGCCCCGCGTAAACCGCCGCGTCCTCGAGGATCTCCTCGATACGCAGCAGTTGGTTGTACTTGGCGACGCGGTCCGAACGAGCTGGGGCGCCGGTCTTGATCTGGCCGCAGTTGGTGGCCACAGCCAGGTCAGCGATGGTGACGTCCTCGGTCTCGCCGGAGCGGTGCGACATCATGCACTTGTAGCCGCTGCGCTGGGCCAGCTCGACAGCGTCGAGGGTCTCAGTGAGCGAGCCGATCTGGTTGACCTTCACCAGCAACGCGTTGGCAGTATCGCTGTCGATGCCGCGCTGCAGCCGCTCGGGGTTGGTGACGAAGAGATCATCGCCGACGATCTGAACCTTGCTGCCGAGCTCGGCGGTGATGGTCTTCCAGCCGTCCCAGTCCTCCTCGTGCAGCGGGTCCTCGATGGAAACCAGCGGGTACGCGGCGACGAGCTCGGCGTAGTAGCCGCTCATCTCGGCGGCGCTGCGGGCCTTGCCCTCGAACTCGTACGCGCCCTCCTTGTAGAACTCGGAGGCGGCGACGTCGAGGGCGAGCGCGATGTCCTGGCCGGGCTGGAAGCCGGCCTTCTTGATGGCTTCGACGATCAGGTCGAGCGCCTCGCGGTTGGAGTCGAGATTCGGGGCGAAGCCACCTTCGTCGCCCAGGCCAGTGGACAGGCC
This sequence comes from Streptomycetaceae bacterium, assembly GCA_019243445.1. GTDB lineage: Bacteria > Actinomycetota > Actinomycetes > Streptomycetales > Streptomycetaceae > Streptantibioticus_B. The sequence continues at coordinate 19,855 of JAFAUH010000357.1, forward strand.
TCGCTCCTTCAGCACTGCCTTGAGGGTGTGGTAGACCTCGGCACCCCAGCGCAGCGCCTCGGAGAACGATTCGGCGCCGATCGGCGCGATCATGAACTCCTGGATGTCGACGTTGGAGTCCGCGTGGCTGCCGCCGTTGAGGATGTTCATCATCGGCACCGGCAGCACGTGGGCGTTGGGTCCACCCAGGTAACGGAAGAGCGGCAGGTCGGACGCCTCAGAGGCGGCGTGGGCGACGGCCAGCGACACGCCGAGGATGGCGTTGGCGCCGAGCGAGGACTTGTCCGGGGTGGCGTCCAAGTCGAGCATGGCCTGGTCGATCAGCCGCTGCTCGGTGGCGTCGTAGCCGACGAGCTCCGGGCCGATCTGCTCAATGACGGCGAGCACTGCCTTTTCGACACCTTTCCCGCCATAACGGGACTTATCACCATCGCGAAGCTCGAGGGCCTCGAACGCCCCGGTGGAGGCACCGGAGGGGACGGCGGCACGACCCGTACTGCCGTCGTCGAGGCCGACCTCGACCTCGACGGTGGGGTTGCCTCGCGAGTCGAGGATTTCGCGCGCTACGACGACGTCGATGGACGGCACGAGTATCTCCTTCAGGATGTGTGTCTTGCTCTGCGGCATGAGCCTAACCGGCAGGGGCGCCGAAGAGGCCGATGGGCAGCCACTAAGACGAAAATGCCCCGGTCGGGCACGCTCAGGGGGGCGTACTCGGCCGGGGAGTATGGTGATCAGCATTCTGCTAGTTCGGCCAGAGCCTGTTCCGAGTCGCCAGACCGCGCGAGCCCGGTCGGCAACTCGGAACAGGCCTTGGTGCCGTCTCCACCGCAGATGTCAGCCGAGGCACAGGTGCTGGCCCGGGTAAATCAGGTTGGGGTCCTTGATGATGTCCCTGTTCAGCTCGAAGAGCTTCTGCCAGCCGCCGGAGACATGGTGGGCCACGGCGATGCCGGAGAGGGTGTCGCCGGGCTTGACGATGTAGCTGCCGCGATCCTCATCCTCCGCGTGGGAAGGGGTGGTTGAGGCGGAGGGAGTCGAGGTGGCCGGGACGGTGGGCACCAGGTCAGTGGGCGCCAGGCCAGTGGACTCGGTCCGAGACGAGGTGTTGTGGTGCGTTTTGTGAGCTTTGTGATGAATCGGAGCGGAGTCGCCGGAGCTGGAAGAACCGCTGGAGGAGCCGTTGTACGGGGTTGCGGTCAGGCCGTGGCCGCAGACGGGCCAGGCACCCTTGCCCTGGGAGGCGAGGACCTTCTCGGCTATCTGGATCTGCTGGGCCTGGGTGGCCTGGTTGGCCTGAGGGGCGAACTGGGTACCGCCGTAAGCGGCCCAGGTGCTGGAGGTGAACTGCAGGCCGCCGTAGAAGCCGTTGCCGGTGTTGATGGACCAGTTGTTGCCGGATTCGCACTGGGCCACGGCCGCCCACTGGGACTGAGTGGCGGCGCTGGCTGAAGTGGCAGTCACAAGCGGGGCGGCGATGGCGGTGCCGGTGACACCCGCAAGGCCGGCAAAACGAAAAGCCTTGGACGCACGCTTAGGACGACGGTGCTTACCCATGGAGAATTCATCCTCACCGACGCCTGCGAGGTCAGCTGTCGGGTTCGGACCGAGTGAGTGCCCGGCCACGCGCTTTGTCGGCGCACGGCTTAACCCCAAGCCGGTTTCCGTCCGTACGTGATTGCTCGCACAATTCCCGTACACCACAGACCCGGCAGCGAACCTTGGGTCCCCCGCTCCTGCCTACGGCGCTTTCGCGTCGACTGTTCCCATCGGCCGGCGGCAGGATTCGGCGTTCCGGACCGACAGGGCTCACGGTGGCGAGCGGTGATGACGATAAGCACATCCCCTGGATCGAGTTCAAATCCCATTCGTGCCCGATCCGCTATTGAGCCACCACGATTTGACGGCCCGGGAAACAAGAGAACCGCAGGTCGCGAAGGCATAAAGAGATCGATGGGGGACCGACTCCGATATTCGGACGAGAGAGGTATGTCACAGGCTTAACGCACCGTCATGATGCAACATTTCGGAAGAGTCTGGAATGTCGGATTCATGGAGAGCGAGGCAAATGCCCGCCGACTTCAGTCGGCCGATACCGGCTACGACCCCTCGCGGGTGAAACAGACCGGCAATTCACGCAAACCGCGCATGATGAGACCCCCGCGCCACCGCAATTCGTCCGGATTTGCCGCAAGTTGGAGATCGGGAAGCCTGGTGAACAGCGTGCTCAGCGCGGTCTGTGCCTCCAGCCGGGCGAGCGGAGCTCCCAGGCAGTAATGGATGCCGTGGCCGAAGCCGAGGTGGGGATTGTCACTCCGGGCGAGGTCGAGGGTGTCAGGGGCCGTGAACCGTTCCGGGTCACGGTCGGCAGCGGCGAGCACCACCAGCACCGGGTCACCGGGCTCAATCACCTGGCCGCCGATCGTCAGCGGCTCGGTGGCGAACCGCCACGTCGCCAGCTCCACCGGACCGTCGTAGCGCAGCAGTTCCTCCACGGCGGTGGCGAGCAGGCTGTCGTCACCACGCCGCAACGCCCCCTGGAAAAGCCCGCGCTGGACGGGGTGGCGCAGCAGCGCATACGCCCCATTCCCGACGAGATTCACAGTGGTCTCAAACCCGGCAAAAAGGAGGATGAACGCCATCGCCGCAGCCTCGTTCTCGGTGAGGTGCTCGCCGTGGTCGCTTGCCCGGATAAGGCCAGAGATAAGGTCGTCGCCGAGATCGGCGCGCTTGCGGTGAATCAGCTCAGCAAGGTAAGCGCGCATTTTCTTCACCGACCGGGCGACACCACCGCGCGACCCGCGTTCACGCCCTCGGGGCGTTCGGGGCCCTCCCCCGGAAGAATGCAGCATCAACCCTGCCCAGTCACGAAAGTCGTCCTGGTCCTCCGGGGGAACGCCGAGCAGATCGCAGATCGCGTAAATCGGCAGAGGGAAGGCGAATTCGTGAATCAAGTCCGCCTCGCCGCGGGCAGAAAAGCCGTCGATGAGCCGGTCGGTCAATTCCTGTACGCGCGGCGCGAATTCGGCGATACGACGCGGCGTGAACGCTTTGGAGACCAGCCGTCGCAACCGGGTGTGGTCGGGTGGGTCGATATTGAGCAAGTGCGTCATCAGATCGGCGCTGCGCTCGCCCGGAATACCTACCCTTCCCTTGGCGTGCGCGCCCGCGGAATGGTGTGCGGGGTTCTTCGACAGCCGCGCGTCGGCGAGGGCCTGTCGTGCGTCCGCATACCTGGTGATCAGCCATGCCTCGACGCCGCTGGGGAGGGTGGTGCGGCGCACGGGCGAGTGCTCACGAAGCCATGTGTACGCCGGGTACGGATCGGCGGCGAATTCCCAGGTGAACAGGGGCGGGGCGGAGTCGGATGTCGTGTAGGGCACGCCTTGACGTTAGCGCCGTGCGTCAGCGCGCAGCACATCGCGGCTGAGCCCGCTCCCCCTGCTCGCGTACATCGCTCACCTTCCCTTTGTTCGCTTCTCCGCCCGCTCGCAGCACACCTCGACGAGCGTCACGCCTGTCGCTCCGCGTCGCGTATCGCGTCGCGGTAGCGGCGGGCCGCGGCGCGCAGCGCAGCCTCGGGATCGAAGCCCTTGCTCTCGGCGAGGACGGCAAGCTCCAGCAACTGATCGCCAAAATCGTGGGCACGACCGCTGGGCAGCGTGACCTCGACCCTGCCCGTACGGGCCCGGCTCGCCAGCTTCGCCGCGAGCGCCAGCGCCGGCTGGTCGAGTGGGATGCCGTCGGTGACCGAATCACGCTTCTTCTCTGCCGCCTTCTCGCGCATCCAGTGAGCCTTGACCTCCTCCGGGGTCTCGGCAGTCTCCGAGCCGAAGACATGTGGATGACGGCGTATCAGCTTCGCCACGATGGTGCCCGCCACGTCGTCGATGGAGAACGGCTCCTCGGGATCGTCCTCGGCGATCCGTGCGTGGAAGACGACCTGAAGCAGCACATCCCCGAGTTCTTCGAGGAACGCCTCCCGATCCCCGTCCTCAATCGCCTCGACGAGCTCGTATGCCTCCTCGATCAGGTACTTCACCAGTCCTTCGCTGGTCTGCCTGCCGCTCCACGGGCACTCTTCGCGGATCTGGTCCATCACCTGGACCAGATCAAGCAGACGCGCGCCCGGCAGGTCGTAGGAGGCGGGCAGCAGTTCCAGCTCGGGCATCCGTATCCGACCGGAGCCGGCGAGCCGCGCCAGCTCGTCGGTGAGCGCCGAATCGGCGTCGGCAGCCGGTATGACAAGCACCGTGCGACCGCCCGCCGCTTGGTCGACGAGCTCGCGGCCACTGGGCACGGCATGCTCGACGACGACACCGGCCTCACGTAGATACGGCAGCTGGGGATGGCCGGGATCCGGACATATCACCTTGTCAGCCGCACGCAACGCCTGCCAGGCGGGCCAAGAGAGCAGCCCCGGCGCCACCCGGTGGCTGGTGGTGAGCAGGATCAGGCGCCCAGGGGCGGTGGACGCGGACTCGGCGGTCGGCGAGGACGATGAGTCGTTCACCTTTTGACCGTACCTTGCCGCACTGACAAGCCCGTCAGCCCCAATGGGCCCATCAGCTCAGTGCCGTCACCGCGCTCGGCGACGGTGGGGCCGCCTGTCGCAGCCACGGCTGGCTCGTCGAGCCGAGCGTCAACGTCTGGTCGTTCCACATCCCGTACCGCGGATTGACCTCGACGTGCAGCTGCTGCGAGGTCTTCGCCAGCTTCTTGGCCACCGCCTGCTGACCTGCCGGGGTGCTGAGGTCGACCCCGAGCGAGCGGGCCAGTGCCTGGGCCTGCGCCTGGACCCGGTAGAAGCTGTCCTCCTGGCCCGGCGCGACGGCGTACTGCTCCAACAGTTGGGTACGCAGCATGCCCATCCCACCCGCTTGCTGTACCGCGTCGGCCTCCAGCCGCTGGATCTGGGCGCTGCTCACCGTGATACCGGCGCTCCGCACGGCCCGGTCGATGACCTTGTCGAAGACCATGTTGCCCAGCGTCGCGCGGTCCAAGCCGCTGGTCGCCTCGATCAGCTGCTCTGTCTGCGGTGTCTGGGCCTGCGCCGTCCGTACTGCCTTGACCTGCGACTGCAATGCGACATCCGAGATCGTCTGCCCCCCCACCACGGCCGCGGCGCCGACGTGCGTCGTACCGCACGAGGTGATCAGCGGCGTCGCGGTGAGCAGCGCGAGCGCAGGCAAGGAGAGCGTTGCGGTACGGCGGTGGACCATGGTGCCTCCCGGCGGGTTGATCGAGCGGCGGTGCTTCGACCTGGCGCTGATCGAGAATAAGGAGTGACGGGAGGTGTTATCCACTACTGCGCACCACGAGCCGCCAAGTCAGCCGAAGCGCCCAATACCGAGGTGAGGAACTCCGCCGTCCAGACGAGCAATTCGCGGCCGACCACCGGCTTGCCGCCGATCGTTCCGGTCGACGGACGTGGCACCAGCACCTGCTTCACCGCTGGCTTGATCACACTGCGCGGGTGGAGGCGCTTCAGCCGCAGCTCCTGCGACTCGCGCAACTCCACCGGGCCGAAGCGGATGTTGGAACCCTGCAGGGTGATGTCGGTGACTGCCGCCCGTCGGGCGAGCAGCCTGAGCCCGGCGACGAGCAGCAGGTTTTCCACCGGCTCGGGGAGCTTGCCGTAACGGTCGGCGAGCTCGTCACGTACTGCCTTGATGTCCTCTTCGGAGTTGACTGCCGCGATCGAGCGGTACGCCTGCAGCCGCAGCCGCTCGCCAGGCGCGTAGTCGTGCGGCACATGCGCGTCGACCGGCAGTTCGATCTTGACTTCGAGCGGTGCCTCCTCCACCACGCCCGACACGCCCGACTCCAGCGCTGCCCGGTAATCGGCGACCGCCTCGCCCACCATCCGTACATACAGGTCGAAGCCGACGCCTGCGATATGGCCGGACTGCTCGCCGCCGAGCAGATTACCCGCACCGCGGATCTCCAGATCCTTCATCGCCACATACATCCCCGCGCCCATCTCGGTGTGCTGGGCGATGGTCGCAAGCCGCTCGTGCGCGGTCTCGGTGAGCGGCTTCTCCGGCGGATAGAGGAAGTAGGCATAGCCGCGTTCACGCCCACGGCCGACCCGGCCACGCAGCTGGTGGAGCTGGCTGAGCCCGAAGGTGTCACCGCGTTCGACAATGAGGGTGTTGGCGTTGGAGATGTCGATGCCCGATTCGACGATCGTCGTCGAGACCAGCACATCGAACTTTTTCTCCCAGAAGTCGACGACGACCTGTTCGAGACGGCTCTCGCCCATCTGGCCGTGAGCGGTGGCGATACGCGCCTCCGGGACCATCTCACGCAGCCGGGTGGCGACACGGTCGATTGACTCGACGCGGTTGTGGATGTAGAAGACCTGGCCCTCGCGGAGCAGTTCACGCCGGATGGCGGCGGCGATCTGCTTCTCCTCGTATGGACCGACGAAGGTGAGCACCGGATGGCGCTCCTCCGGCGGGGTAGTGATCGTCGACATCTCTCGGATACCGGTGACCGCCATCTCCAACGTGCGAGGGATCGGCGTGGCCGACATCGTCAGCACGTCGACGTTGGCGCGCAGCTTCTTCAGCTGCTCCTTGTGCTCGACGCCGAAGCGCTGCTCCTCGTCGACGATGACAAGGCCCAGGTCCTTGAAGCGGGTCTCGGAGGAGAAGAGGCGGTGCGTGCCGATGACGACGTCGATCGAGCCCTCACGCAGCCCGTCCATGACGGCCTTGGCCTCGCTGTCGCTCTGGAAGCGGGAGAGCGCCTTGACCACGACGGGGAACTGAGAGTAACGCTCGGAGAAAGTGGCGAAGTGCTGCTGCACAAGGAGCGTCGTCGGGACGAGGACGGCGGCCTGCTTACCGTCCTGCACCGCTTTGAAGGCAGCCCGCACAGCAATCTCGGTCTTGCCGTAGCCGACGTCGCCGCAGATCAGCCGGTCCATTGGGACCGATTTCTCCATGTCCTCCTTGACCTCGGCGATCGTGGTGAGCTGGTCGGGGGTTTCGGCGTAGGGGAAGGCGTCCTCCAACTCGCGCTGCCACGGGGTGTCGGCACCGAAGGGGTGGCCGGGCGCGGCCATCCGCGCCGAGTACAGCTTGATGAGGTCCGCGGCGATCTCCTTGACCGCTTTCTTCGCACGCGCCTTGGTCTTGGTCCAGTCGGCGCCGCCGAGCCGGTGCAGGGTCGGAGCCTCACCGCCGACGTACTTGGTGATCTGCTCCAGCTGATCGGTGGGGACGAAGAGCCGGTCGCCGGGCTGGCCACGCTTGGCAGGCGCGTACTCGACGAGCAGGTATTCGCGGGTCGCGCCCTGCACGGTGCGCTGCACCATCTCGACGTAGCGGCCGACGCCGTGCTGCTCGTGCACGATGTAGTCGCCGGCCTGCAGGGTCAGCGGGTCGATGGTCTTGCGCCGCCGGGACGGCATCCGGCCCATGTCCTTGCTCGCGGCCTTCTGGCCGGACAGGTCGGTCTCGGTGAGGACGGCGAGTTTCAGCCCGGGTGCGACCAAGCCGCGCTCGATCGATCCGCAGGCGACGTGGACGACGGAGGGCTCAGGGGCGTGCGGGAGGTCGGCATCGAAGCGGGCGGCAATGCCCTCGCTGCCGAGCACTTCGACGGTGCGAGCCGCCAGGCCGTGGCCCTCGGTGACGTAGACCGCGCGCCAGCCGTCGGCAAGCCAGCCCTTGGTGTCGGCAAGAGCACGGGCGCTGTCGCCGCGGTACGCCTCGGGGGCATGCATCCCCAACTGCAGTGTGTTGTGGTCGAGTCCGCCACCTTGCACGTCATCGGCTGACGTCGGGGCCCCGGCGAACTGACTCACCGACCACACCGGCATGCCGATGTCTTGTGCGTGCTCCCGTACGTCGGCGATGGACCACAGCGATGCCGTGCCGAGGTCGATCGGCGCTTGGCCCGCATCGGACATGGCCGTCGCCGCCCAGGATGCCTCAAGGAATTCGCGGGAGGTCGCCACGAGATCGGCAGCCCGGGTGCGGACCCGCTCCGGGTCGCACATCACCGTCAGACTGCCGGCCGGCATGACATCCATCAGCAGTTCCATATCGTCGACAAGGACGGGCGCGAGGGACTCCATGCCCTCGACCGCGATCCCCTCGGCGATCTTGCCGAGCACCTCGCCGAGTTGCGGGTACTTCTCGGCGAGCGCAGCGGCGCGCTCGCGCACCTCATCGGTGAGGAGCAACTCACGGCAGGGCGGCGCCCACAGCCCGTGCTCGGCGACTTCCAGGCTTCGCTGATCGGCGACTTTGAAGTAGCGGATCTCCTCGACGTCGTCGCCCCAGAACTCAATGCGGAGCGGATGCTCCTCAGTGGGCGGGAAGACGTCGAGGATGCCGCCGCGTACGGCGAACTCACCGCGTTTTTCGACCAGTTCGACGCGAGAGTAGGCGGCGGCTGCGAGGCCCTCGACGACCTCCGCCAAGTCGGCGCTCCGTCCGGTGCGCAAGCTGACCGGCTCCAGATCGCCCAACCCCTTGACCTGCGGCTGCAACACGGAGCGTACGGGGGCGACCACGACGCTGACCGGACCGGCCGCGGGGTCGTCCGTCCGCGGATGCGCCAGGCGGCGCAGCACCGCGAGCCGACGCCCGACGGTGTCCGAGCGGGGCGAGAGCCGCTCGTGCGGGAGCGTCTCCCACGCCGGATACTCCACGACCGAGTCGCAGGGCAGCAGCGACTGCAATGCCGCCGCCAGATCCTCGGCCTCACGCCCGGTCGCGGTCACCGCGAGCAGCGGGCGCCCGGCGCGGGCGGCGAGCGCCGCCAGGGCGAACGGCTGCGCACCGGGCGGACCGACGAGGTCCAAGTGGTCCCGATTGCGGTCAGCGGCTGCTTTCACCGCTTCGGCAAGCGCCGGATCGTTGACGACAACGTCAAGCAGACCGTTCAGGCTCATGAAGGGGTATCCGTAATCCGTCCCAGAGGTGTTCCGGGCGCGCGGCGAGCGTGCCCAGTGTGCTCCAGGGTAACGGGCTCAGCACGGGCACAGCGGCGCCGATGCCGCCGCGATGCACTGCGATGAGGGTGGGCTGGGGGGCGCGGGGCGCTCTGCCTGGCTCAAGACCACGGCACTACGGCCCGGAACCTCAAAAGCGCGGACCGCCGACGCTATTGCGCGCTGCTCTGTCTCAGACATGTAATGTCCCGGCGAACGGAGAAACAGAAATAACGCGGACTCGCGTGTTCCTCTGTCAGCAACGATGCCGGAAGGTATGAGATATCCCGATGGGGCGGCCTGACTGCGGCAGCGCGGGCGCGACGCCAGGCAGTGCGGTTGCAGGCTGCTGGGCGTCAAGGCAGAGGAATTCGATC
>JAFAUH010000391.1 GCA_019243445.1 Streptomycetaceae bacterium
GCTCTTCGGTGCACCTGACGAGCCCCGACGCCGAGCTGACTCCAGCCGAGGCGGAGACTGCCCTGGCCGAGTACCTGGCTGCGCAGGAGCGCGCCGAGGCGCTGGATGAGATCTTGGCCGACGCACGTGAACGGCATGGGACGATGACCGCCGAAGAGGCGGCAGAGATCGACATGATTTTCCAGCGCGCGGAGGAACGGCAGACGACTGAAGGGGAAGGACCGGCATGGCAAGAGCGGCTCGCGGGATAGGCGGCGGCGTGCTGTTCTTGGACAGCGAAGGCCTGTCGAAGTTCGTGTCGGACGACATACGCGTCACACGCATCATCGAGCGGAGCCGCCAGCGGGGCCTCACTATCACAACGAGCCCGTTGACCTTCATCGAGATCAGCCACCCCGGCATCGACCGCCGTCGCTTGTCCTGGATCCGCAGCGCCCTCGACGTGGTGCCGGTAAGCCAGGAGATCGGCCGTAGCGCAGAAGCCCTCCTCGCCGCCACCGGCCTGCACGGGCACAAGTACGCCATCGATGCCGTGGTCGCCGCCACCGCTCTGAGCCGCCCCGGCCCCCGCGTCATCCTCACCTCCGACGTAGACGACATGACCCAACTCCTCGGCAAAGACGCGGAAATCGTCTTCGTCTGACCGTCGCCCTTACCCACACGACCGGGGGCCCATGCTGGACGCACACCACCGGCTGCCCCTGTTGGGTGCCAAAAGCCCCGCATGGGCCGTAATGCTTCAGAACTGTTTCACCACTGCTGACCTCAGGCAACGTGTCCGATCAATGGTCCGGCATGATCGGTCATCGTGCTCATACGGATGACCTACCTGCTCGCCACGCGGATCTTCGCGTGGCTGGCCCTACTATGCAGATCCACCGCTGCCAAGAACGCCGAGATACTCATCCTGCGGCACGAAGTCGCAGTGCTGCGCCGACAGGCCGCCGCTCCGAAGCCCAGTTGGCCGGACCGCGCACTGCTGGCCGCGCTCGCCCGACTCTTGCCCCGGTCGCTGCGCGGGCACCGGATCGTCACGCCACGCACGCTGCTCGCCTGGCACCAGCGCCTGATCAAGAAGAAGTGGACCCAGCCGCCTTCCCCCGGCCGCCCGCCAGTATCTGCCGAGCTCCGGAACCTGATCATCCGGCTCGCCAGCGAGAACCCACGGTGGGGCGCACGCCGCGTCCATGGCGAACTGCATCGACTCGGACACAAGATCAGCGTCTCCACCGTCCGACGCGTCCTGCGCGCCGCCGGACTCGGCCCCGCCCCGCGCCGTCACCGGGTGCGCCAAGAATGGGCAGCCTTCTTCAAGTCCCAAGCCCACGGCCTGCTCGCCACTGACTTCTTCCATGTAGACACCATCGGATTGCAGCGGCTGTACGTCCTGTTCGTCATGGAAGTGCGCACCCGCACCGTCCACATCCTGGGCGTCACCGCCCATCCCACCGCCGCCTGGGCCACCCAGCAGGCCCGGCAGCTGCTCTGGCATCTCGGTGAGCGTGCCGCCGACTTCACCCACCTACTCCGGGACCGCGACGCGAAGTTCACCACGGCCTTCGACGCCGTCTTCGCCAGCAAGGGCATCTCGATCGCCAAGATCCCCCCACGCAGCCCCAACTGCAACCCGCACGCGGAACGATTCGTCCGCTCCGTACGCGAGGAGTGCACCAACCGGCTCCTCCTATTCGACCGAGGCCACGCCGAGAAGATCCTCCACGACTACGCCCGCCACTTCAACAGTCATCGGCCCCACCAAGGCAGAAACCAACTCGCACCGCTCGACGACCCCCACGTCATCCCGCTCCCGACAACCCGGCCCGAACGCCGACAAGCCGTCGCCAGCCTCATCAACGAATACCACCGAGCAAGCTGACCACCCGACAAACCCGCAGCTCACACCCGGTGAAGCCATATTGGAGCACTACGCGCCGAGCAGGCCGGGATCACCGCGGGCAAGAACAAAGGCATCGACGATGCCGTGGCCTACCTCACCAACAAGGCCGACTACCTGCACTACGACACCGCGCTGGCCGCCGGCTGGCCCATCGCGACCGGAATTATCGAAGGAGCCTGCCGCCACCTGGTCAAAGACCGCCTCGACATCACCGGAGCCCGCTGGGGACTGGCCG
>JAFAUH010000036.1 GCA_019243445.1 Streptomycetaceae bacterium
ACGACCTCGCGCGGATCATCCGCGCCGACGTGCTCGACCACGTCCCCCGCGAGATCCACCGACTGACCGTCAGCCTGGCCAGCGGACAGGGCATCAACCTCTATTTACCCCCATGACCATCAACCCGATCACAACGGACCACCGCTAACGGGCCGCGGCCGTCCGGCCTTTTCCCTGTTTCCTCTGCGCCCCCGCGCGGGATGGGACCACTGGCTGCTGGCACGGCGCAGCCTCACTGGTCGGTTGCTTCAGTGGTGAGCGTCACGGTGGTGGCCATCCCCTTTCTTCGGAGGGAATCCTCGCCTTCAGGCGGGGAGGGAATCTGATCCTGAGCCTTGCGGCGCGGAGCGCCGCAGTATCGCTTCGGAATGCTCCGCCCCCGGCCCGCGCTCAGTCGGGTCGTACCTGGTTTTCGATGTAGTCCTTGACCACTTGGAGCGGTGCTCCGCCGCATGAGCCGGCGAAGTAGGAGCCAGACCAGAACCGGCCGTGCATGATCGCCCGGTTCACGTGGCCGGTGAACTCCTGCCGCAGGCGGCGCGAGGAGACGCCCTTGAGGGAGTTGACCAGGTTGGAGAGGGCGACTTTCGGCGGGTAGTGCACCAGCAGGTGCACGTGGTCTTCTTCGCCGTTGAACTCGACCAGGTCGGCCTCGAAGTCCTCGCAGACCTTTCGCATGATCTCCTCGCAGCGCGTCAGCATAGCGTCGTTGAAGACGTCCCGCCGGTACTTCGTAACAAAAACCAAGTGTGCGTGCAGGTTGTAGACGACGTGACGTCCCCGACGTACATCGGGGTTTGGTTCCCAGCGCGGTGACATGAACCAATGGTACGATCGCGGTCGACTCGCACCGAAGGGGGTGGGCTGAATGATCCGTGCGTACAAGTTCCTCATGAAGCCCACCGTCCGCCAGGGCCAAGCCCTGCGCGAGATGCTGCGTGACCACTGCTCGCTCTACAACGGAGCTTTGCAGGAGCGGCGCGATGCCTACCGGCACGTCTCGAAGACAACGGTCCGCTACGGGCAGCAGTCCGCGCAGCTCAAGGAGATCCGCGCTTTCGACCCGGAGTGTCAGGGGCGCTGGTCCTTTTCCTCCCAGCAGGCCACGCTTCGCCGTCTCGACAAGGCGTTCGCCGCGTTCTTCCGCCGGATCAAGGCCGGCCGGAAGCCCGGATACCCGCGCTTCCGGGGAGCGAACCGGTTCGAGACCGTGGACTTCCCCAAGGACGGTGACGGGTGCCGCTGGGACTCCACCCCGCACGACCCGGTCACCCGTGTCCGCCTCCAGGGCGTGGGACACATCAAGGTGCACCAGCACCGACCGGTGGCCGGCATGGTCAAGACGATCTCTGTCAAGCGCGAAGGCAAGCGCTGGTACGTGATCTTGACCGCCGAGCAGGCCGATCCGCCACCGATGCCGCCCACGGGCAGCGTGGCCGGCATCGACATGGGCATAGCCAACTTCCTCGCCGATTCCAATGGCGGATTCGTTGAGAACCCGCGTCACGGCTGGAAGTCCGCACAGAAGCTGGAGAGCGCGCAACAGGCCCTGAGTCGGTGCAAGCGCGGCAGCAATCGCCGCCGCAAGGCTGTGGAGACCGTTGCCCGGCTACACCGCAAGGTGCGGCGTCAACGACTGGACCACGCGCACAAGACCGCGCTCGACCTCGTGCGGCAGCACGACTTCATCGCGCACGAAGGCCTCAAGATCCGCAACATGAGCCGGGCACCCGCGCCCAAACCCGACCCCGACAAGCCGGGCGGCTTCCTACCCAACGGGGCCGCGGCGAAGGCCGGGCTGAACCGCTCGATAGCTGATGCCGGATGGGGGGTTTTCCTCGCGATCCTCAACGCCAAGGCGGAAGGTGCCGGACGAGCGGTGATGGCGGTGGACCCCCGCAACACCTCACGGCAGTGCCCCGAATGCGGGCATACCGCCAAGGAGAACCGGCCCACACAAGAGAAGTTCCACTGTCAGGCGTGCGGCCACCAAGCACACGCTGACACGGTGGGTGCTCTCAACGTACTACGGGCCGGGCTGGTCCGTCGCGAAGCTCAACCAGCTTAGCGAGAAGCCACCCCGTTTACGGGGTGGAGGAGTCACTGAGGTTCGTACCGGTGGCCTGAGCCCAGTTGTGGCCGTCGAACTTGGCCCGCAGGCTGGCGGTGCAGTGCGTTGTCCGGGCGGTGTAGACCGTCCAACTGTCCGCGGCTTGGGCAGCCGGTGCCGTACCGAGCCCGAGGAGCGCTGCCCCCGCGAGAGCCGCAGCGGTCACACTGCTCCGCAACGTGGTTCGTATCAATGACTTCCTTGGTGCTGTGTGTTGTGTTGTCATGCGGTGGTGGAACGTCCGATGGTGGAACATCGGCGCCCGCAAACCGGATTGTATGTTCGGCGGTGTTTTCGGCGCTGACCGGTCCGGGCTCAGAGCCGTGATCTCCGCTGTTGAGGTGGAGCTGCCGCGCCTGTTCGCGGTCAAGGTCATCAGCAAAGGCGATGGCCCGGGCCGTATGGGGACAAGTACGGCCCGGGCCACCGGGTTATGGGGATGTGCGGTTACGCGTTACTTACGCGGTCACGCCATGAAGGTCGGCAGGGTCGGAGTGCTCGGCGTGCTGGACGTGCTCGGCAGGCTGGGCGTGTTCGGTGCGCTCGGCAGGCTGGGCGCGCTGGGCAGGGTCGGCGTGCTCGGAGCGCTCGGCAGGTTCTTGGTGAAGTCCTTGTCCTCGTGCTTGCCGATGTGGGCCGGCCTCAGGTGCTCGATCTGGTGGGTGCTGATCCGGTGGCTGGCCAACTTCTGGACGGCCGGCTGGACGCCGGGCTCGGATTTGTGCAGGTCCCGCAGGATGTTGTCCCGCTCAACCGGGTTGTGCCTGGTGAGGGTGGAGAGAGTGGAGAGGGTGTGGCCGGGTACTGCGGGGAGGTGCTTGACGGCCGGCGAGGGGAGCGTGTGCGTCGGGGAGCTGAGGGTGTGGGCGATGGTGGAGGGGACGGACGGGGCGGACAGGTAGGGGGCTGCGTTGGCGGCGACGCTGCCGAGGGCCAAGATCCCGGTGGCTGTTGCTGCGAGGATTACCGTACGGCTGATGGTGCTACGCATGAGAGGGAATTTCTCCTAGCGGAATAGTGAACTTGGTTGGATGTGCCTGCGTTTAGGCAGCGAGGCGGAATTGATTGGTCATCAGGCCGCCAGACTCGAATTGACGGCGCACGATGACGGGGAATGGCTCAGCCGTGGAGGAGCACGTACAGCCGGGACAGGACGCGCGGACGAGGGTTATGGACGCAGCCGCGAGTCGGTCGCCCGTGCCGTGCACCAGGCGTTGCCGCGACCTGCCTAGTCAGGCTGTACGGAGACGTTCGTCGACCGCTGGATGGGCGACGAACCATGCGCGGAGTCGATCATGGCCGCGCTCAGCGGGAACCGTACGCCGCAAAAGAGCAGTGCGGCGTACGTGTCACCGGAGTGCTGGAAGCCTCCGTCACCCTCGGCAGGGTGCTCGGAGGAGCTATCAGCGGGCACCGGAAGCTGGGAGCCCGGTGTCTGCTGCTGCATGTACACCGCGTGTGCGAGGTGTGCTGCGGTGTCGTGTGCCGTGGCGGCCGTGCGGCCGACCCGCGAGGTAGACGGGGTGCGGCCTGCCGAGCGCGGCCGAATCGCCGTGTGGTGCACGGCGTTCAGAGCGCTCTTGGCCGTGTGACCGGGGCAGGTGAGCCCGGTGGCTGCGCCGACGAGGGGGGATGCGACCTGATGGGCCGCGTCCTGGACCGTCCCAAGGAGAAGACTGAGCGGCCGGACGGTCCTGGTGACGCTGCCGGTCTGATCGACCATGCCTGTACCTGTGCCCGTCCCCGTGCCCGTGAGGCCCGCGCCGCGCCAGCGGCTGATGGCACTCTGCCCGGCCTGCCGGGTGCGGGGGGTGAAGGTGGTGGTGGCGCGCTCGACCGTGGTCCGGTCGGACGCCGGTGCCAGGGAGGAGCCGCTGGGCCGCGGTGACGCCGTACTCGAGAACCTCGAAGAGAACGGCGACGCCGGGGCGTTCGCGTGCGCCTGTCCGCTCAGGACAAAGGCGAGCGTCAAGAACCCCCCGAGGAGCAGCAGCACTTGCAGCGCACGCCGGGCGACCGTTGTGCGCGGACGCACAACGGCAGCGGACAAGGCGAGCGCAGCAGACAGCAAGACGAGGGGAACCTTCCCGTACGGATGACACACGTTTGACACACGTTCCGGGTGACGGGGTGATCTTTGCACGCCTTCCCGGGGACGGTGCAAACCTCGCCGCATCAGCGGCTGATGGCATGGCGTCCCCTCTGGCTGCCGATGCATAGCTATGTCCCGTATGGGCAGCACGCATTTCGCCCCGCCGTGCGGCTGCTGTGCACGGCCAGACCTGTGAATATGCTTAACGTGTAAGCAGACTGTGAAGATTTTACGGTCTGTCAGGTCATACCTCAGGTTGGATCCTCATTGATCAGTTGGCGCCGGGCTCGCGGCGCTGCCCGGGTTCCCTGAGTTCCGGGCGGTCGACCGAGCTGAGACGGGCGCGGTCGGTCGTCGTGTCGCCTGTCGCCGACTGGTTGGCGATTTCCGTCGGGGACGGGGCCTCGACCAGCCAATCGGGATTGGTCTGGCGGCTCCACCAGCGCCACACTGCAAGACCGCCGCCGGCGAGCGTGCCGAATACCATCAGGCGCTTGGCGAAGCGCCCGCGTTTGGCCCGCCGCTCTTGGCGGTAGAGCAGCTTGTTGATGTCGCGAGCCGAGACCTGGCCGCGCAGCGCGGCGAGCGTCGCTGCCCCGCGCGACACGGCTTCCACACGCACTGGTTCGGCCGCGGCCCTAGCCGTCTCGACGGCATGGCCGACCCGGGGCGATGCGTACTCTGCCGCCTGCCGGGCCGCGTCACGGGCGTACTTGACCGTCCGGACCGCGGATGCGCTGACGCCCGGCGACAGCGCGGCCTTGGCGACCTGTGCCCGCCGCGGCAGCGGCTTGCGTTGCCGCCGGTCGGCGATCCGCTCCGCCAGGTACACGTCGTACTGGGCGCGGGCTGCGTCGCGGGCCTGCCCGGCGACGCTCGACATCTTGGGGGCGAGCCGCTTGCGCGTCTCGCCGGCGTAGTACACGGCAGTGTCTTTGGCCGTGCCGGCATAGGGCGCTGCCATCGCCACCGCGTGACGCACATTTTCCTTGGTGATAGCGGTTGCGTGGCGCACGCTCTCAGCGGTGCGGGTCACAGGAACCTCCTCCTCGGTCGCCTCGGTGCCCTCGATGCTCCTCGGGGTGAGCTAGCTCCTCGGGGTGAGCTGCATCAGCCGACTGAAGCCGGCGGGTGCGGTGTACGTGATGCGGTGTACGTGGTGCGGTGTACGGAATTCGCCTTTCCACCCGAAACGAGATCATGCCCGCATTTGCGTGGTCCGGCATGTGCGGGGAGGCATCCGGGGCACAGCGGCGATGGCGCGGGGGCCGCGGGTGCTCGACGAGGGGCGGATCATGGGAGAATTTGTGGCCGTCAGTGAAATCTATGGAAGGTATGTCGTGGCCGAGCAGCTCTATGCCACCCTCAAGACCAACAACGGGGACATCGAAATCCGGCTTCTGCCGGACCACGCGCCGAACACCGTGAAGAACTTCGTCGAACTGGCCCAGGGCGAGCGGGAGTGGACCGACCCGCAGACCGGCCAGAAGACCAATGCCCGGCTCTACGACGGCACGATCTTCCACCGTGTCATCGCCGGCTTCATGCTGCAGGGCGGCGACCCGCTCGGCAACGGCACCGGCGGACCGGGCTATGAGTTCGGCGACGAGTTCCACCCGGATCTGCGGTTCGACCGCCCCTACCTGCTGGCCATGGCCAACGCGGGGCCGGGCACCAACGGCTCGCAGTTCTTCATCACCGTCGCCCCGACGGCATGGCTGAACAACAAGCACACCATCTTCGGCGAGGTTACCGATCCCGCGAGCCAGCGGGTCGTCGACGCCATCGCTTCCACCCAGACCAACCCGCGCACCGACCGCCCGGTCAAAGACGTGCTCATCGAATCGGTAGTAGTCGAGAAGCGCGCGGGCTGACCGGAGCTGACCGGGACTGACCGGTGTCAACCGGCGCTGACCGGGACATTCGAAATATCGAGAACATCGAGAACGTCCGGAACGTCACGGGAACTCAGACGCCCCGCCTGTCCGTATGCCGTATGCGTACCGACGGGCGGGGCGCCCTGCACGCAGGGACGGAACCACGCAAGGGAAGAAGGCGGCCATGGATGAGGCGGTCTGCTGCTACCGGCACCAGGAGCGTGAGACCGGTGTGCGGTGCTCCCGCTGCGAGCGTCCGATCTGCCCGCAGTGCATGACCCCCGCTTCCGTCGGCTTCCACTGCCCGGAGTGCGTCGCGCAGGGCCGCCAGGCCGTGACTCGGCCGCGCACCCTCGCGGGCGGCACAGTGGCCGCCAATCCCCGCCTGATCACCATGATCCTCATCGGCGTCAATGCCGTGGTTTTCCTGCTGGTGCAGGCATATGGCAACCCGCTGGTCAACGATCTGGGGCTGGTTCCGAAGGCATTCGACCCCTACATCGGCCACACGGTCGGCGTCGCCGAGGGCCAGTGGTACCGGCTGCTGGCGGCGGTCTTCCTCCATCAGCAGCTCCCGCACATCGGGCTGAACATGCTCTCGCTGTGGTGGATCGGCCCGAGCGTCGAAGTCGCCCTCGGCAGGAGCCGCTATCTCACGCTCTACCTGCTCTCAGGGCTCGGCGGCAGCGCGCTGTCCTTCCTGCTCGCGCCCGCCAACGAGGTGGGGCTCGGTGCGTCCGGGGCGATCTTCGGGCTGCTTGGCGCCATGTTCGTGCTGATGCGGCGGCTCAGGCTCGACGTGCGGCCGGTCGTCATCTTGATCGCGCTGAACCTGATCTTCACCTTCACCATCCCGGACATCGACTGGCGCGCCCATGTCGGCGGACTGATCACAGGCGCGGCGATCGCATATGCGATGGTGCACGCACCGCGCGAGCGGCAGGCGCTGGTGCAGTGGGGTGCGTGTGCAGTAGCGCTCGCGGTGATCATCGGGATCGTGGCGGTGGGGACGATCCGGTTGGGCGGCGCGTGAGCGAGCGCGCGAGCAGGGGGACTCACTGAGGCCGCTGAATCCTTCTCGTTGTGTTGCCTGCTGATCGGACTTATCCACAGAGCCTGCGTACACCTGTGCACGACCTGGGAAAGCCTCGAAACACGTGGAAAAAGGGCCTTTTGGTGTGCGTTGCCGGTCACGCCGGCGTTAACATGCCAGAGGTTATCCACAGATCTTCCGACCTTTGTCCCCATCTGGCTTCGCCCTGTGGATAACTCTGTGGATAGCGCTGCCGAGAGGTTGACACGCGAGTGCACGCCCGCCGACTTCAGTCGGCTGAGTCGCTACTGCGCTTCCACTTCACTTCCACTGCGTGGAGACGACGAACCCACCCGCGATGAAGCCGAAGCCGATCACGATATTCCAGTTGCCGAGCGTCTCGACCGGCAGGCTGCCGGTGGTCACATAGAAGACAACGATCCAGGCCAGACCGACGAGGAACAGCGCCAGCATCAGGGGAGCGACCCAGCTTCGACCCGAGCTCAGCTTGATGTTCGTCCTCTCCGGCGGCGGCGTGAAGTCGGCCTTCTTGCGGATCCGTGACTTCGGCACGAGAGACTCTCCTGTCGATGCTCCCCCCTGCCTTCGGCGGGAGGTGCCCCCTGCGGGACGCGCAGGCGGATGTATGACCTTGATCGTGGTTGCAGCCGAGGGCGGCCGGTATTGACCGGCCCGCCTCCCGGGGCGTCCGTTAGCGTAGTGCTTACTCGGGTGGGGATGAGATAAGTGCCCGTCTCCAATTATGCGCTTACCACCTGTGGCTCCTGCACCCTCCTCATCCACAGTGACCTCCACGACCGCTCAGCCGTGGAGCCAAGGATTCAGCCGTCGAGCCAAGGATGTAGAGAGCTTTGCCTAGCCGACGCTCGCGCTCTCGGCATCTCCCCTTACTCTGGTGCAGAACTGGTGCAGAACCGGAGGGAAGACACCGCATGTACGGCTGGATCTGGCGGCAGCTGCCGGGCAATGCATGGGTGAAAGCAGCGATCTCACTCGTGCTGATCCTGGCAGTAGTCTTCGTCCTCTTCCAGTGGGTGTTCCCCTGGGCAGAGCCGCTGCTCCCGTTCAACGACGTGACAGTGAACAGCGGAGGCAGCACAGGCTGATGAGCGCACGGATTCTGGTTGTCGACAATTACGACAGCTTCGTCTTCAATCTCGTCCAGTACCTGTACCAGCTCGGTGCCGAGTGCGAGGTGCTGCGCAACGATGAAGTCGAGCTGAGGCATGTGCAGGACGGCTTCGACGGTGTGCTGCTCTCCCCTGGGCCCGGCACGCCAGAGCAGGCCGGGGTCTGCGTCGATATGGTGCGGCACTGCGCGGCGACTCGCGTGCCGGTCTTCGGAGTCTGCCTCGGGCTCCAGTCGATCGCGGTGGCGTATGGGGGTGTGGTGGACCGCGCGCCCGAGCTG
Organism: Streptomycetaceae bacterium; assembly: GCA_019243445.1. Taxonomy (GTDB): domain Bacteria; phylum Actinomycetota; class Actinomycetes; order Streptomycetales; family Streptomycetaceae; genus Streptantibioticus_B. Next base: position 8,545 of record JAFAUH010000036.1, read on the forward strand.
CTGCACGGCAAGACCTCGCTCATCACCCATGAGGCGAAGGGGGTCTTCACGGGCCTGCCCTCTCCGTACATCGCGACCCGTTACCACTCGCTCGCCGTCGAGCGCGACACCGTTCCGGATGAATTGGAGATCACCGCTTGGACAGAGACTGGCGTCATCATGGCGCTGCGCCACCGCGAACTTCCGGTCGAAGGCGTCCAGTTTCACCCGGAATCGGTGTTGACCGAGTGGGGTCACCGGATGCTCGCCAACTGGCTTGCAGTATGCGGAGACGCGGGCGCCGTCGAGCGCTCCGCGGGTCTCGCGCCGGTGGTTGGCAAGGTCGGGGTGTGACTACGGCGTGACTACGTCGTACGAGGACACCGGGGAGTTCGTGGCTGCCGTGAGACGGCTCGCGGACCCGCTGAGCGATCCCCTGCCGAGCCCCTCTTCGGCACCGCGCACGGTGACATCAGCTGACTCCGTCGACGGGGCGCAACCGGAGTCCAAGCCCGAAGGCTTCCCGGAGTCCGGGCTCGCCGAGCAGGAGGTACCTCCTTCCTTCCGCCCTCCGGGGGCATCTCCCGCCGAAGGCAGGGGGAGGGAGGTACCCCCTGGAGGCAAGGGGCCGGCGCGCCCTGAGTCGAAGTCGCATGACTCATATGACTCATACACATCGTATGCGTCATATGAGTACAAGGCGGCGTATACGGGCGAGACCGCGTATCAGCAGTCCGTTCGCAACGCGTGGCAGAGCCACGACGCGTACGCCCAGCCGTACGCCCCCGCCTATGAGTCGCAGTCGCAGTCAGTGCCGCGGCTCGCGCCGGAGGCTGTGCCCGCGCCGCGGCGCGGGCGCTCGGATCTCGCACAGACGGCGCAGTTTCCGGCCGTCGAAGCCGACCAGGCTCCTGAACAGATGCCCGTGCCCGGGGGCCGGGCCGCGCGGCGGAAGGCGGCCAAACGCGGTCAGGGACAACGGTCCGCCAGCCCCCCCAGGCCCGCCACGGCTTCGCCGACCCCGGCGGACAACACCGCCGTGCCGCGCACCCGGATGGAAGCCCGCCGTGCGGCGCGCGCCGCGAAGGACCCTCCGATGGTGGTGGTGAGCAGGATCACCGGCGAAGCCTTCATCACCATCGGCGTAGTCATGTTGCTGTTCGTGGTGTACCAGTTGTGGTGGACCAACGTCCTTGCCGACGAGGCGGCCAACGGCGCCGCCAACAACCTCAAGCACCAGTGGGCGGGGGCGAGCGCCACGAGCGATGCCCACATGCCCAACCACTTCGCCGAGGGTCAGACCTTCGCGATCATCTATCTGCCGAAGCTGGATGTGTCGGCTCCGATCGCCGAGGGTGTGGACAAGGACACGGTCTTGGACAAGGGTGAGGTCGGCCACTACTCCGGCTCGCTGGAGACCGCGTTCCCCTGGGACAAGACGGGCAACTTCGCGCTTGCTGCGCACCGTAACACCCATGGCGAGCCATTCCGTTACATCAACAAGCTGGTGCCGGGTGACAAGGTTGTGGTCGAGACGTCGAGTACGTACTACACATATGAGATCACCAGCACCCTGCCGCAGACTTCCCCAGCGAACACCAGGGTGATCCAGCCGGTTCCCCAGGAGTCCGGTTTCACCAAACCAGGTCGCTATATCACGTTGACCACCTGCACGCCTGAATTCACCAGCCTCTACCGGCTCATCGTGTGGGGCAAGATGGTTGACGAACAGCCGCGCAGCAAGGGAACTCCCGCCGCACTGGCCAGGTAATACGTCACTCGTATACGGAAATACGGAACGGGGTGACCGGTGGCGATCACCGAGCACGACCAAAATCAGCACACCGATGGCACCGGCGGCACCGACGCTGGATCGTCGCCGCCCGCGCGTCGCAAGCGCAAGCGCATCGCCACCCTCATCAGTGTCATCGGTGAACTACTCATCACCGTCGGTACGGTGCTCGCGCTCTTCGTCTTCTACTCGCTGTGGTGGACGAACGTCATAGCGGACCGCCAGGAGAACAAGGACGCCGACGCAATACGCAACAGCTGGTCCCAGCCCCAGGTGCCCGGAGCGCTCAACACCGGCGATGGCATCGGCTTCCTGCACGTCCCGGCGATGGGCCCGGGTTATCAGGTATTGGTGAAGAAAGGTGCCTCGGTCGACGTGCTCAACCAGGGTGTCGCCGGTTATTACACCAACCCGTACAAGTCGGCGATGCCGTGGGACAAGACCGGCAATTTTACCCTGGCTGCCCATCGCGATGGCCATGGCGCAAAGTTCCACAATATCGACAAGATCAAGGTCGGCGACGCGATCGTCTTCGAGACCCGGAGCACCTGGTACATCTACAAGGTCTACGACATCCTCGCGCCGACCTCGAAGTACAACGTGAAGGTCCTGCAGCCGATCCCGCGCGAGTCGGGCAAGTCCACGCCAGGCCGCTACATCACGTTGACCACTTGCACGCCCGTCTACACCTCGCTCTACCGCTACATCGTCTGGGGCGCGCTGGTCCGCACCCAGCGGGTCGACGCGCAGCGTACGCCGCCGCCGGAGATCCGATAGGGAGGAGGTCCGGCAGGCTTTGCCTGCCGGACCTCCATTGCCGCCCACGTTGTTGCGGCCCACGTGCCCACGTCGTTGCCAGCCCGTTCACTGGCCCGTTCGCTGGTTCGTTCACTGGCCCGTTCAGCCGAAGAGGCCGCCGTTCCCGTTCCCGTTCCCGCCGTTCGGGTTGTTCGTGGTCTGCAAGGTCACGCTCTGGCCCTGGGTGATCGGGCTTCCCGGCTGCGGGTTGGTGTTGACGACGACGGCGTTGGGATCGGACGGGCCGGAGATCGTCCAGTTCAGTCCGTATGGCGTGAGTGTCTGCTCGGCATCGGAAAGGGACTTACCGCGCACGTCGGGCAACGTGTTTGTGCCGCCCCCTTTTGAGACAGTGAGCGTCACCGTCGATCCTGGGCTCACTTGTGTCCCCCCGGTGGGGTTCTGACTGATAACGGTGTTCGCAGGCACGGTGGCTGAGGGCTGTGGCTGAGTTTGCACCTTGAGTCCTTGCCCCTGCAGGATCTGCGTTGCTTGATCGACCGGCTTATTGGTCACATCAATGATGGTGACCTGCGATGGAGCTGTGGCCACGGTGATGGTGACTGTCGCGTTCTTCTGGGCCTGTCCGCCGCCGGCCGGGTCCTGCTTGAGTACCTGACCAGCCGGCTGACCCGAACTCCCGTCGTCCTGCTTGACATTCACCTGGAAGCCCGCAGAGGTCAGTGTCTGCGTTGCCGTGTCCTGCTGCTCGCCGACCACGCTCGGCACCGAGACCGGCGCCGCGCCCTTGGAGAGGGTCACGGTGATGGTCTGGCCCGCGTTGACCGGGGAGTCGGCCGCCGGAGTCTGGCTGCAGACCAGGCCCTTGTCCTGGGAGCAGTACGTCTCGCCGCCCTGGACCGCCTTCAGGTTCGCGTTCTGCGCCAAGGTCTCGGCATCCTGGAGCGACTGGCCGACCAGGTTGGGCGCGGTGAGCTGGTTGTTGGCGCCGCCGGAGAAGATCGACTTGCCGATGAAGACCGCGCCGATGAGCACCAGCATCGCCGCGAGCACCAGCAGGATCGTCGAGGTGCGGCCCTTGCTCTGGTTCGGCCGCCGCCGGTCGCGGCGCTCCTCATAGCCGTAACCGTCGTCCGGCCCGTCGGTCATCGGCGGGAGCACCGAGGTGTGACCGGCGTCCTGGTGGCGCGGCAGCGCCGTGGTCGGGGCCTCGTACGAGCTGTTGCCGTAGCCGTAGCCGACCGCGCCCATCGCGGCGGTCGCGGCGACCGGTTGGCCGTCGAGGTACGCCTCGACGTCGGCACGCATCTCGTCGGCGCTCTGGTAGCGGTAATCGGGGTCCTTGGTCAACGCCTTGAGGACGATCGCGTCCATCTCCGGGGTGACCTCGGGGTCGTAGACGCTCGGTGGCTGCGGTTCCTCGCGTACGTGCTGGTATGCGACCGCGACCGGTGAATCGCCGACGAACGGCGGGCGCACCGTCAGCAGTTCGTAGAGCAGGCAGCCCGTCGAATACAGGTCGGAGCGGGCGTCGACGGTTTCGCCCTTCGCCTGCTCGGGCGAGAGGTACTGTGCCGTGCCGATGACCGCGGCGGTCTGCGTCATCGTCATGCCGGAATCGCCCATCGCACGGGCGATACCGAAATCCATGACCTTGACCTGACCGGTTCGCGTGAGCATGACGTTCGCCGGCTTGATGTCGCGGTGGACGATGCCGTTGCGGTGCGAGTACTCCAGCGCCTGGAGAATGCCGACCGTCATCTCCAGTGACCGCTCCGGCAACAGCTTGCGTCCGCTGTGCAGTAGCTCACGCAGAGTCGAGCCGTCGACGTACTCCATGACGATGTATGGGATGGAGACCCCGTCGACATAATCCTCGCCGGTGTCGTAGACCGCCACGATCGCGGGATGGTTGAGCGAGGCGGCCGACTGGGCCTCTCGGCGGAACCGGGCCTGGAACGACGGATCGCGAGCGAGATCCGCCCGCAGCGTCTTCACAGCGACGGTGCGACCGAGGCGGATGTCGTGGGCGAGGTACACCTCGGCCATGCCGCCGCGGCCGAGCACCATGCCCAGCTCATACCGGCCGCCGAGGCGACGCGGCTCTTCCATAGTTCCAGCCTCTCCCTGATTCCCTGTTCCGGACCGTCCGTTTTCTGCTCTGAGGTGTGCGCGGCTGTGCGCTGCTCGGGCTTACCGTACCGGGCGCTCCACAGCGATCCCTGCCCTGACCGCGACCCGATATCCGACCGGTATGTAGAGGTGCGAAAACGTACCCGCCGTACTGGCGGCTACTGGCGACATCAGTGGCTTCGACACGGGAACGGTCGGTATCGGGAAGGTGATCGGAGTCACTTGTTCAGTACGGCCTCCATGACGGACTTGGCGATGGGAGCTGCAAGACCGCCGCCCGAGATGTCGTCACGGTTGGCCTCGCCGTCCTCGACGACGACCGCGACCGCGACCGGTGAACCGGAGGAAGTCTTGGCATAGGAGATGAACCAGGCATACGGCAATGCGCTATTCGCCACACCATGCTGTGCGGTACCCGTCTTGCCGCCCACAGTGACGCCGGGAATCTGGGCGTTGGTTCCGGTACCGCTGCTCACCACAGTCTCCATCATCTGCTGGAGGGACTGGGCGGTCTGCGGCGTCACTGCCTGGCCCATTATCTGCGGTGTGGTCTGCTCGATCACATTGAGGTTGGGGGCGCGCAGCTGGTCGACCATGTACGGCTTCATCAGCTTGCCGTCATTGGCGATCGCGGCTGCGACCATCGCCATCTGCAGCGGGGTCGCGGCAGTGTCGAACTGGCCGATGGAGGAGAGTGCCGTCTGCGGTGCGTTCATCTTCTCGGGGAAGACGCTGGGCACGGCCCGCACCGGAGTGAAGAGGTCCTGGTCGAAGCCGAACTTCTTCGCTTGATCGAGCATCTTCGTCAGCCCCAGCTGGGCGCCGATGTGACCATAGACCGTGTTGCACGAGTACTGCAGGGCCACCCGCAGCGTGGCGTTCTTGCAGGGGATGTTGCCCTCGTTGTTCAGCTGCGTGGTGGTGTCCGGCAGCGTGTACGGCAGTGGCGAGTCGGTTGGCTGGTCGATGCTGGCGTACAGGCCGTTGTCAAGCGCCGCGGCGGCCGTGACCACCTTGAACGTCGAGCCGGGCGGGTACGTCTCGCGCAGCGCGCGGTTGAGCATCGGCTGGTTGCTGTCCGCGTTGAGTGACTGCCAGTTGGCCTGGTCGCTCTTGCTATTACCGGCGATTTTTGACGGGTCGTACGACGGGGTGCTGGCCAGCGCCAGGATCGCTCCGGTCTGCGGATCGATCGCGGCGACCGCGCCCTTCTTGTTGCCGAGGCCGTTGAACGCGGCGGCCTGCGCCTTTGCGTTGAGTGTGGTGACGACGTCACCACCCTGCTTGTTCTTGCCCGTCAGCATATCGAGCGTGTTGTTGAAGAACAGCCGGTCGTCGGTGCCGTTGAGGATGTTGTCATCGACACCTTCGAGCATGTTGGTGCCGTACGCCTGTGACGCGAAGCCGGTCACTGGCGCCCACATCGGGCCGTCGGTGTAGGTGCGCTTGTACTTGAAGTCGCCGCCTGTGGTGGTGGAGCCGGTGATGGCCTTTCCGTCCACGATGATGTCGCCGCGCGGCTGGGCGTATTCGTTGATGGCGATCCGGCGGTTGTTCGGGTTGTTCTTCAGCGAGTCCGCTTCGACGAACTGGATCCAGTTGTCCCGCAGCAGCAGGGCGAAGATGAGCAGGCCGCAGAATATGGCGACCCGTCGCAGTGGCTTGTTCACAGGCGGACCACCTGAGTCGGTTCGGCGTCGGTGGACGAGGCAATCGGGGTGGGGCTCGGGGTGGCGCTCGGGTTGAGCCGGCGCAGCAGCGCGAAGCGCTTCCGTTGGGGGTGGTGGTGGGAGACAGGCGGGCGGCGGGCGGTGTCGCTGATCCGGAGCAGGATCGCGACGAGTGCCCAATTGGCGACGACGGACGAGCCGCCCTGCGCGAGGAACGGCATCGTCATGCCGGTGAGCGGGATCAGGCCGGTGACACCGCCCGCGACCACGAACACCTGAAGCATCATGGCGCTGGCGAGTCCGATGGCGAGCAGCTTGCCGAACGGGTCGCGCGCCGCAAGCGCGATACGGATGCCGCGCTCGATCAGCAGCATGTACAGCAACAGCACGGCCATCAATCCGGCAAGGCCCAGCTCCTCGCCGACGGTGGCCAAGATGTAGTCGCTCTTGACGCCGATGCCGCCGATGAGCCGGGAGAAGCCCTGGCCGAGCCCTTCCCCGAGCACTCCGCCGGAACCGAACGACCAGGCGACCTGGGCGGCCTCACTCGCGCCGTGCTGTGCGATGCCGGCGAACGGGTCGAGCCAGTTGTGGATGCGGACCTTGACGTGCGGGGAGGTGAGGCCGACGGCCGTCGCTCCGCCGGAAGCGAGCAGCAGCCCGACGACGACCCAGCTGATGCGCTCGGTGGCGATGTACAGCATCACCACGAACAGGCCGAAGTACAGCAAAGTGGAGCCCAGATCGTCCTCGAGGACGAGGATCATCATGCTCAGTGCCCAGATCACCAGGATCGGGCCGAGATCGCGGCCCCGCGGCAGATACAGACCCATGAAGCGGCGGCTGGCGAGAGCGAGTGCGTCCCGTTTCACCATCAGATAACCGGCGAAGAAGACCGCGAGAATGATCTTGGCGAACTCACCGGGCTGGAGCGAGCCCACACCGGGGATGACGATCCACAGCTTCGAACCGTTGATCGCTGGGAAGAACACCGGCGCGATCAGCAGCACCAGTGCCACGACGCCCGAGATGTAGGTGTAGCGCTGCAGGATCCGGTGATCCTTGAGGAAGACCAGGATGCCGATGAAGAGTGCGACGGCGAGCGCGGACCACATCAGCTGGCCGGGTGCCTTGGGGCCGCCGAGCGCGCGGGTGGTGATCGACGGCTCCAGGTCGAGTCGGTAGATAAGGACCAGACCGAGGCCGTTGAGCAGGGTGGTGATCGGCAGTATCAGCGGGTCGGAGTACGGCGCGAACTTACGCACCATCAGGTGGGCGGTGCCGGCGAGCAGACTGAGACCCAGACCGTAGCCGAACATGCCGCCGGGCACCGAGCCGTCCTTGGCGAGCCCCACATTGGCATAGGCGAGGACCGGGACGAGGACGGCGAATACGAGCAGGGCGAGCTCGGTGTTGCGCCGGTTGGGTGCGCCAACCGGCGTGACAGTCGTGGTGGTGCTGATGCTGATGCTGCTCATGTGGAGGCGCCCCTATTGCTGGCCGCTGCCGCACTGGGAGGCAAGCTTCTGCTCATCGGGGGAGAGCGTGGGGCCCGGCGACGGGGTCGGAGGCGGGGTGGTCACGGGCTTGTGGCTCGCTGTCGAGTTCGTCGAACTCGACGAGCCGTTCTTGCCGCCGCTGGTCGCGGTCGGCTTGGTGCCGGAACTCGGGTTGAGGCCCGGGGCGGGCGCGGCCGTCTTGTTGGCGGCCGTTGCATCGGCGAGGGTCTTGCAGACAGTGGCCTGCTGCTGCAGGTTCTGCGCCTTGGTCGTGGCCTCCGACAGGTTGCTCGCCGTGATAGTGCCCTGGACCTGGCTGCGCTGGTATGTCGGCAAGTACTTGAGTTCGACTTGCGGATAGTCCTGATTGACGCTGGACAAGTTCAGGCCCAGCAGATTCTGGCTGATGCCCCGGTAGACGGCTACATGATCGCCGTTGGCACCCACGTAGTACTGCGTCTGCGTCCACCGATAGCCGCCGTAGGCACCGCCGCCGAGCAGCGCGAGCACGAGGAGCAGCAACAAGGTGATCTTCAGACCGGTGCGGCGTTTCTTGGGCTTGGCATGGCGTTCGCTCCCCCGGCTGCCGAACGCAGCGTCGGTGTCCGAAGGCTCGTCATACCCGCCGAAAGCACCCATCGGCGCCCCGGCCATCGGAAACTCGGCGCTGCCCGGCGCTCCGAAGGCATCCTCCGAGGCTCCCGACTGCGACGGCATCTGGCGGCCGAGCTCCGCCGCCCGCCCGGCCGGGGTCTGCAGATGGCGCGGGTCGGTGTGGCCATGCGGATTCTCGGCGACGGCGCCGACCACGACCGGGTTCTCGGCGCCCATACCGCCGAGGGTGTCACCGTCGTCGAGGTTGAGGACGTCGGCGACGATGCAGGTGATGTTGTCCGGACCGCCGCCGCGCAGCGCGAGATGGATGAGTTCCTGCACGGTCTCGTAAGGGCTCTGGTAGCCGGCGAGCGTGTTCTCGAGCGTCTCGTGGCTGACAACGCCGGACAATCCGTCGGAGCAGACGAGATAGCGGTCACCTGCCCGCACCTCGCGGATGGACAGGTCAGGCTCGACTTGTCCGCGGCCGTCGAGCGCGCGCATCAGCAGCGAGCGCTGCGGGTGGGTGCCGGCTTCCTCTTCGGTGATCCGACCCTCGTCGACGAGCCGCTGCACCCATGTGTGGTCCTGGGTGATCTGACTGAGCACGCCGTCGCGCAGCAGATAGGCGCGCGAGTCGCCGACGTGGACGAGGCCGAGGCGCTGGCCGGTCCACAGCAGGGCGGTGAGCGTGGTGCCCATTCCCTCGAGCTGTGGATCATCCTCGACCATGACGCGCAGCTGGTCGTTGGCGTGCTGCACGGCGGCGGCGAGGGAGGTGAGGAGGTCGGAGCCGGGGACGTCGTCGTCGAGTGTGACGAGGGTGGAGATGACCTCGGAGCTGGCGACCTCGCCGGCCGCTTGGCCGCCCATGCCGTCGGCGATCGCGAGGAGACGGGGGCCGGCGTAGCCGGAGTCCTCGTTCCCTTCCCGGATCATGCCTTTGTGTGATCCGGCGGCGAAACGCAAGGAGAGACTCATGCGCACCTCGCCCGTCGGCTCCGGGTACATCCGCACGGTGCCCACCCTCTCGCTCGCTGGCTCCGCTGGCTCATTGGGCGACTACTTCCGCAGCTCGATGACGGTCTTCCCGATGCGGATCGGGGCACCGGCCGGAACCGGTGTCGGAGCGGTCAGCCGGGTCCGGTCCAGGTAGGTGCCATTGGTGGATCCGAGGTCCTCGACGATCCACTGACCGTCGCGGTCCGGATAGATCCTGGCATGACGGCTGGACGCGTAGTCGTCGTCGAGCACGATTGTCGAGTCGTGTGCCCGGCCGAGGGTAATCGTCTGGCCTTGAAGTGCGACAGTCGTTCCGGCCAGCGAACCCTCCGAAACCACCAGTTTGGTCGGGGCACCGCGGCGCTGGCGGCCCGAGCGGCTGCCGCTTTGCTGCGCGGCCGGGGGCTGCTGCTGACGCTGCGGCTGCGGGCGCGTCTGTGTCTCCGCCCGCCTGCCCGCGCGCTGGGTCACCTTGGTCCCGAACAGATCACTACGGATGACCTGGACCGCGACAATAATGAACAGCCACAGTACGGCGAGGAAACCCAGCCGCATGACCGTGAGGGTCAGCTCCGACATTTTCCCCGCTTCACCCTTC
>JAFAUH010000328.1 GCA_019243445.1 Streptomycetaceae bacterium
CGCCGACTGACCACCGGCAACGGACGAGTCCCAGCACAGCGAACAGCCCGCGAGCCATAGGGCTTGCTTGAGCCGTGCTGCGGGGAAAGCCCGCATGGCCGGTTCTGAGGGGGCGGGAACGTAGCAATGCGTTCCCGCTACCCGACCACCTGTCGTATTAGCCAACCGTAGTGATGCTGTGGCATGCTGTTACTAGCACCTTTGTAGCATCCTTGACATCCAGGCGACGTCGGCTGCCTTCCTCGGTCAAGCCGTGCGGGTCCGCCCGGTCGGCGTCTGGAGGGACATGTCACGCGGGCTGATGACTCTGCTCATCGGCACCAGGGCACGAAGGCGATTGGTGTATATGCGGGTACATCACTGACAAGGATGCGGTGAGCTGACCAGCGCTGTCCAACAACTGCCCAGGTCCAACCTGGGTAGTTCATCAGTTTCTGGCCAGGATGCCCCAGATGGATGGATGGGCGGCCGGGCTTTGGGTAGGGCTCACATGACCGGCCGTCCAGAACCAACGGAGGCACTCTGTGGCTGTCCTTACCGACCCACACCCCTTCGATCTCGAACTCGACCTCGACCTCTCCAAACCCAACTCCGACGATGAATACGGCGAGTACGGCGAATGCGACGGTGACCGCGGATACGCCGAAAAACCTCTCACATCGGAGCCCCCCTATGGCCGAGGACGTCCCCCTGACCAGCGAACCGCCGCTCGCCACCGAGCCGGCACTGACCAGCGAGCCCACGGCAGTCCCCGGCGACGCGGTGGCCGGTGCGGAGTCGACGGAGTATTGATGGGCAGAGCGAGCGAGGAAACCTTCGGGGCCACTCCGGTGACAGGGGAGCTTGCGCGGCTTGCGCAGCTGCACGGCGTCGAAATGTCTTACGAGCCCGCGCCCGGCCGGATTGTCCACGTACCTGAAGCCACCGTGACCGCGGTCCTTGGCGCGCTCGGCGTGGACGCATCGACCCCGAGTGCCGTCCGCGACGCCATCGCCCGGCACCAACAACAAAGCCGCAGCCGACTGCTGCCGCAGTGCGTCGTGCTGCGCGCCGGCCGCGTACTCCGGCTCGACGTGCCGGACGGAACGGTGCTCACAGCGGCGCTCGAGGACGGGACCCTGCACGACCTCCCGGTGTGCGACGAACCCCCTGTCCTGCCCTACGGCTACCACATGCTGCGCGCCGTCACCCCGGACGGGCGGACGGCCTGCGCCCCGCTGATCGTCGCACCGGAACGCATCGACGGAGCGGAACAACCACCGCGCCCCCTCTACGGATTCATGGCGCAGCTCTACTCCGTGCTGTCGTCACGGTCGTGGGGGATGGGCGACCTCGCCGACCTCGCGGACCTTGCCGCGTGGGCGGGGCGCGCGCTCGGCGCCGGGTTCCTCACCGTCAACCCGCTGCATTCCGCCGTTCCTGGCGAGCCCACCGATCCCTCGCCGTACCGGCCTTCGTCCCGCCGCTTCCCCGACCCGGTCTACCTGCGCATCGAGGAGATTCCCGAGTACGCCTACCTCCCTGCCGAATACCGCGCTCGCGCGGCCGATCTGCTGCTGCAGGCCACCGCACTACGCGATGGCGTCCTTGACAAAGACGCCTTGATCGACCGCGACGCCGTCTGGCGGCTGAAGCGCGCGGCGCTCGAACTTGTACGCAAGGTGCCGCTCACTCCTGGCAGGCGCGCTGCTTACTGCGACTTCCTCGCCGAACAAGGTCAGGCACTCGACGACTACGCCACCTGGTGCGCGCTCGCCGAAATCCATGGCCCCGACTGGTACTCATGGCCTCCGGCGCTGCGCGACTCGCGCTCGCCGCAGACCGCACGCGCCCGTACCGAGTGCCTCGATCGTGTAGATTTTTACTGCTGGCTTGCGTGGTTGACGGACAGTCAACTACGAAGTGCGCAACGGGCGGCGACCGATGCGGGGATGCCCATCGGAATCGTGCACGACCTTGCGGTCGGTGTCCATCCCTCGGGCGCCGACGCATGGGCGCTGTGCGACGCGCTCGCGCCGGGGATGTCGGTCGGCGCACCCCCTGACGCGTTCAACTCGCACGGGCAGGATTGGGGTCTGCCGCCGTGGCGACCCGACGCGCTCGCGGCGACTGGCTACGCGCCGTGGCGCGAGCTGCTGCGGGGCGTGATGCGGCACGCGGGCGGGGTGCGGATCGACCATGCGATGGGGCTGTTCCGACTGTGGTGGGTGCCGCAGAGGCGCCCGCCGACGGAGGGCACCTACGTGCGATACGACGCCGAGGCGATGCTCGGCGTTCTCACGCTCGAAGCGCATCGCGCGGGGGCACTGGTGATCGGAGAGGACCTCGGCACGGTCGAACCAGGTGTACGGGAGGAACTCGACGGGCGCGGAATCCTGGGGACATCGGTGCTCTGGTTTGAACGTGCTCACCAAGCAGACGGTCAGCCGTTGCCGCCCGAGCACTGGCGGACGGGATGCCTGGCCACCGTGACCACGCATGACCTGCCGAGCACAGCGGCGCGCCTGACCGGTGAGCACATCCAGCTGCGGCACGGCCTCGGGCTGCTGAGCCGGCCGCTCGTGGAGGAGCAGCGTCAGGACACGCTCGAGGTGGCCGAGTGGCTCGCCCTGCTCGGGCGGCTCGGGCTACTGCCGGAAGGACCGCGGGATGAGGAAGGTGCGATCAAGGCAATGCACCGCTTTTTGCTGCGCACGCCTGCGCGGATGGTCGGGGTCTGGCTCCCGGACGCGGTCGGCGACCGCCGCCCGCAGAATCTTCCCGGGACGAGCGAAGAGTACCCGAATTGGCGGCTTCCGATCGCGGATGCGACGGGGCGTCCACTGACTTTGGAACAGCTGGCAGCATCACCGCGGCTGCATGCGCTCGTGGACGAGTTGCGGGCTGGGGCCGATAGGCGGCGCGACCCCGCCTGCCTCTTGCCGTAATCCGGCCGGTCACGGCAATAGGCAGGCGGGGGCGAACGGGGAAAACACCTTTCCTCAGCCCAGACGGCGGGTCACTGCAACACGCTTACGCCCGCGCAGTGGCCTGCGCGTCCGCGGCCTGCGCGCGCAACGCCCGCTCGATACCGGCGCGCGACTCCACCACCAAGCGCCGTAGTGCGGCACTCGGCTCCGCAGTGACCAGCCATTCGTCAGTTGCGTCCAGGGTCGCCTGCGACACCTGCAGCGTCGGGTAGAGCCCGATGGCGATCTGCTGCGCCATTTCGTTGCTCCTGCTCTCCCACACGCCCTTCACCGCTTCGAAGTACTTTGCCGTGTACGGCGCGAGCAGTTCCCGCTGGTCGGTCTGGACGAAGCCGCCGATCACGGCTTCCTGCATGGCGTTGGGGAGTGCGTCGGATTCGACGACCGAATGCCATGCCTCGGCCTTCGCCTCCGCGGTGGGGCGCGCAGCCCGCGCTGTCGCCGCGTGCCGCTCGCCCGCAGACGTCGCGTCGCGCGCCAGCTCGGCATCGATCGCCTTGTCGTCGGCGCGACCTGTAGCGACCAGCCGCTCCAAGAATGTCCAGCGCAGCTCGTCATCGACCACGAGTCCCGGGATTTCCTCGCTGCCGGCGAGCAGCCCGGAGAGCAGAGCCAACTGCTCGTCCGTCCGCGCGGCTGCAGCGAGCGCGCGGGCCCACGCGAGCTGATGATCGCTGCCGGCTTTGGCGGTGCGCAGCTGCTGCAGCGTCGCCTCGGTCCATCGGGTGAGCCCAGTGGACCGCCACTCGGGAGCCGCGTACAGGTCGAGTGCCAGCTTGACCTGCCGGTGCAGGGACTGGACGACGCCGATGTCGGACTCCTTGCCGATGCCGTGCAGCACAAGCTCCAGGTAGTCGCGGGTGGCGAGCTCCCCGTCGCGGGTCATGTCCCACGCCGAGGCCCAGCTCAGCGCGCGTGGTAGCGAGTCGGTGAAGTCGCCGATGTGCCGGGTGACGGTGGAGAGCGAGTCGGGGTCGAGGCGCACCTTCGCGTAGGAGAGGTCATCGTCGTTGAGCAGGATCAGCGCCGGGCGGGGCTTGCCGACGAGCTGCGGGATCTCGGTGAGCTCGCCGTCGATGTCCAGCTCGATGCGATCGGTCCGGACCAGGGCACCGCCTTGTACCTCGTAGGTGCCGATGGCGATCCGATGCGGGCGCAGCACAGCCGCACCGCCCGCTCCCGCGGGTAGCGCTGGGGCTTCCTGCTGGACCTGCAGCGAGGTGATCACGCCGTCGCCGTCCAGCTCGATGCGGGGGCGCAGCACATTGATGCCTGCGGTTTCCAGCCATGCTTTGGACCATGCCTTCAGGTCACGGCCCGAAGTCTCCTCCAGCGCGCCGAGCAAGTCGGAGAGCCGGGTGTTGCCCCACCGGTGACGTTTGAAGTACGCCTGCACGCCGCGGAAGAACTCCTCTTCGCCGACGTAGGCGACGAGTTGCTTGAGGACGGAGGCACCCTTGGCGTACGTAATGCCGTCGAAGTTGACGAGCACGTCGTCCAGGTCGCGGATCTCGGCCATGATCGGGTGGGTGGAGGGCAGCTGGTCCTGGCGGTAGGCCCACGTCTTCATGGAGTTCGCGAAAGTCGTCCACGAGTGCGGCCAGCGGCTGCCTGGTGCCGCGGCCTGGCAGGCGATGGAGGTGTAGGTGGCGAACGACTCGTTCAGCCATAGGTCGTTCCACCATTCCATCGTCACCAGGTCGCCGAACCACATGTGGGCGAGTTCGTGCAGGATGGTCTCCGCCCGCGTCTCATAGGCTGCATCCGTCACCTTGGAGCGGAAGACGTACTGGTCGCGGATGGTGACCGCACCCGCGTTCTCCATCGCGCCGGAGTTGAAATCGGGCACGAACAGTTGGTCGTACTTGGCGAACGGGTAGGGGAAGTCGAACTTCTCCTGAAACCAGTCGAAACCCTGGCGGGTGACCTCGAAGATCGCATCGGCATCGAGGTACTTGGCGAGCGAGGGGCGGCAGTAGATGCCCAGGGGGACACTGCGGCCATCGGACTCCCAGGTGCTGTGCACGCTGTGGTACGGGCCGGCGATCAGCGCCGTGATGTAGGTGGAGATGCGCGGCGTCGGCTCGAAGGACCAGACGTCGTCGACCGGGAGGGGGGCCGGGGAGTTGGAGATCACTGTCCACTCGGCAGGGGCCTTTACGGTGAAGCGGAAACTGGCTTTCAGGTCAGGCTGCTCGAAACTGGCGAAGACTCGGCGGGCGTCTGGCACCTCGAACTGCGTATAGAGATAAGCCCGCTTGTCCACAGGGTCGATGAAGCGGTGCAGCCCCTCGCCGCTGTTGGTGTACGCGCAGGCGGCGACGACCTTGAGCTCATTGCGGCCGGCGGCGAGCGATGGCAGCGTGATCCGGCTCTCCGCGAACACCTCCGCCGGATCGAGGGAGGTCCCGTTCAGCACCACCTCGTGGACGGTGGGGGCGACCAGGTCGATGAAGGTCGACGCGCCCTCCTCGGCGCAGTCGAAGCGCACGACCGTCGTGGAAGGGAACGTTCCGCCCTCTTGTGCCCCGCTGAGATCCAGATCGATCGTGTAGGAGTCGACTTTGAGCAGGCGAGCCCGCTGCTGCGCCTCTTCACGGGTGAGGTTGGTGCCTGGCACGGAAACTCCTTCGTTTACTTCTTCGCCCGCTCACGGTGCTCCTTCGGTGATGAGCGATGTGAGGACGAACGAGGGGAGATGAGCGATGTGGTCAGACTTATGCCATCCTGCCACGCACACGAGCCCTCGGTTCGCTTCTCCGGCTGCTCACGTGCAGGTCAGCGGGGGAGTACGACGACATAGGCGTGGGCATGGCTGTCCTCCGCATCGATCAGGGCGGTACGGACCACCATGGCTTGCTGTTCGAGCGATTCCCGCAGCTTTTTCGGGGTCACCCTGATGACGCTGATCCCGAGCCGTTCCAGATGCTCCTGCTTGCGGGCGTACTCCGCCCACAGTACGTCATCGTCCAGTTGCGGAGCGCGGGCGTCGAGCTCCAGGGCTACCGCGTGGTCCGGCCAGTACGCGTCCACCCCGCCCAGGTACGGCCCGCCAGGCACCCGCAGATCCACGTTCCATACCGGGTCGGGCAGCTCGAAGCAGCGCACCATCTCGTAGAGCCGGTCCTCCGCGATGGTGCGGCCCTCGGCGAGCAGCGCGTCGACCGCATCGACGACATGGGGGCGGGAGAGCAGGCGGGCTGCGGCCAACTCCTTGACGACGGCGCCGGATTCGCAGTGGCCGGCGCGCACGGATTCGATGAGCAGTGCCCGTACCGTCGCGGGGTCGTCCTCGAGTCCGGCGATGGCGTCGGCGATGGCGCGCGACACCGGGGCGCACGGCAGGCCGCGGACGGTTTCCGCGTGCGGCAGGCTGTGCGCGCGACGGATCTTCACCTCTCCCGCGTCACGCAGCCGCCGTTGGCGCGGCACGAGGACGTCGATACGGTCGAGGCCGATCAGCGGCGGCACGGCTTCGAAGCGGTACAGCGCGAGAGCGGCGAGGCCGGTGATCAGCGCGTCGGAGCGGCAGTGCTGGCCGTGCGGGGGACGGCTGGCGTACAAGATCGCGGCATGTGCCCGATCCTCACCGGTGGCCGGGCCGGAGTGCAGCAAGATCACCTGGGGGAGGATCTGCTGCCACGGACCGCCGGGGCGGCAGCGCTCGGCGAGCACATCGGCCGGTACGCCGTGCGCCCGCAGCTCACGGATGGACATGACGCGACGCTGGGTGCGCTCGAGGTGAACAAGAGGGCGGGGGCTGAGGGGTGTGTTGTGGTTCATGCTGCCTAAATTCCCTCAGGAGGAGCGGCACTTAACCCCTGTTACACGGCTGTTGACAAATCCAGACAGTCCAAAACTTAAGTACGCACGTTCGATGGCCGATAATAAGTGGTTGCCTTGTTCGATGGCTGCTCTGCTCGAATTTAAGCTCGGACAAGGCTAGCGCTGGATAACCGCGGCATCGCAGGCCTGCGCGCGCAGCGCGCGCTGCAGGTCGTCACGGCCCTCCAGGATGAGGCGGCGCAGCGAGGCAGGCGCGTCCGTGTGCGCGGCCAGCCACCCGTCCGCCGCGTCGAGCGTCTCCGGCCGGGCCTGGAGCGCGGGGAAGAGGCCGCGGACGATCGCCATGCCGATCTCGATGGACCGTTCGGACCATACGCGAGTGATGGCGGAGAAATACTGGTCCGTGTAGGGGGCGAGCAGCTCGCGCTGGCTGGGCTGGTCGAAGCCGGAAATCGTGGCCTCCACCAGGGCGTTGGAGAGCTGGGTGGATTCGACGACGTCGGCCCAGGCAGCTGCCTTGACAGCGGCGGAGGGCCGGGCCGCGAGGCAGCGCACCTGGTGGCGCAGACCGGCGGCGGTGTCGTCGCGGACCAGTTCGGCGGCGAGCACCGACTCGTCGGCGGCGCCGGCCGCCGCGAGTGGTTCCAGAAAGGTCCAGCGCAGGTCCTGGTCGATGTCGAGGCCGTCGATTCTGACGCTTCTGTCGAGCAGGTCCTGCAGCAGTTGTAGATCGGAGCCGGAGGTTGCCACGGAGGCGAAGAAGCGGGCCCAGGCGAGCTGATGGCCGCTACATGGCTCGGCGACGCGCAGTTCGCGCAGCGCGCAATCAGCGAGAGCTTGGGCCGCCTCGTCGCGCCGCTGCGGCGCCACATAGTGCACCAGGGCCGAATGCGACCAGGCGTGCAGCGTCTGGAGGACGCCGATCTCCGTCTCACGGCCTGCGAAGTCCTGTACCAGGCCGAGGTAGTCATGGGCGGGCATCAGACTGTCGCGGGTCATGTTCCACACAGCGGACCAGCACAGCGCACGGGCCATGGGGTTGCTGAGATCGCCGAGGCGGCACCGGAGAGTGTCGAGCGATTCCGCGTCGAAGCGGACCTTGCAGTAGGTCAGGTCATCGTCGTTGAGAAGGATCAGATCCGGGCGTTCGGCCCCCGTCAGCTCCTCGACCACTGTATGGGGGCCGCGTACGTCGGTCTCGGCGCGCGCGTACCGTTCCAGCGTGCCGCCTGGCGTACGGCGGTAGAGGCCGACGGCGATCCGGTGCGGGCGCAGCTCGGGGTGGGGGCCGGCGCCTTCTTGGATGATGGCGAGCTCGGCGATGCGCTCTTCGGCATCGGCACCTCCCGCGAGACCTCCCTCGGCATCCCCCTCATATCTGGCCTCATATCTGACCTGCGGAGTCAGAGAGTTGACGCCGGCCGTCTGCAGCCAGGCGCGAGACCACTCCGCCATGTCGCGGCCCGATGTCTCCTCGAGCACCGACAGCAGGTCCTGCAGCGTGGTATTGCCGTACGCGTGGCGCTTGAAGTAGCGGCGCGCGCCCTCGAGGAAGGCGTCTCGCCCGACATAGGCGACGAGTTGCTTGAGGACGGAGGCCCCCTTGGCGTAGGTGATGCCGTCAAAGTTGAGCTTGGCGTCCTGCAAGTCACGGATGTCGGCGGTGACCGGGTGGGTGGTGGGCAACTGGTCGGCGCGGTAGGCCCACGCCTTGCGGCGGTTGGCGAAGGTGATCCAGCCGTCGGTGAAGCGAGTCGCTTCGGCGAGGGAGAGCGCACCCATGAAATCGGCGAACGACTCCTTCAGCCACAGGTCGTCCCACCAGTCCATGGTGACCAGGTCGCCGAACCACATGTGCGCCATCTCGTGCAGGATGACGTTGGCCCGGCCTTCGTACGACGCCTGCGTCACCTTGCCGCGGAAGACGAACTCTTCGCGGAACGTGACACAGCCGGGATTCTCCATGGCTCCGATGTTGTACTCCGGCACGAACGCCTGGTCGTATTTCCCGAACGGATACGGGTAGTCGAAATGATCGTGGAAGAAGTCCAGACCCTGCTTGGTGATGGTGAAGATGTCCTCGGAGTCGAAGTACTTGGCGAGCGACTTGCGGCACAGCGCACCCAACGGGATCTCGAGTGTGGAGCCGTCGTCCAGCGGGCGGCGGTAGTGGTCGTGCGCCATGTGGTACGGGCCGGCGACGACTGCCGTGATATAGGTCGAAATCGGCTTGGTCGTCGCAAAACGCCAGGTGAAGCCGGAGCCCGAGGCAGGCAGGCACGGCTCGCCGGAGGGCGCCCCGTTGCTCAGCACCGTCCAGTGCTCGGGGGCGGTGACGGAGAAGGTGAAGGGGGCCTTGAGAGCGGGCTGTTCGAAGGTGGCGAAGACGCGGCGTGCGTCGGCCGGTTCGTACTGCGTATAGAGGTAGACCTCGCCGTCCTCCGGGTCGGTGAACCGGTGCAGGCCCTCGCCGGTCCTGGAGTACACGCAATGGGCGACCACTGTCAGCTCATTGGCCTCGGCGAGGGAGCCCAGCGTGATCCGCGCGCCGTCGAAGACCGCGGCTGCGTCCAGTTCCTCACCGTTGAGTACCACCGACTCGACGGAGAGGGCCAGCAGGTCGACGAAGGTGGCCGAGCCCGGCTCCGAACACCGGAAGCGGATCGTGGTCACCGAGCGGAACGTCGGTTCCTGCGGTCGCATCGCCGAGCGCAGGTCGAGCGCCACCTCGTACCCGTCCACGGAAATCAGCCGGGCGCGCTCCCGCGCTTCATCGCGGGTCAGGTTCTCCCCGGGCACGGTGCTCCTTTGCATCGGCATCGTTCGGCTGTATCGTTCGGCGGCTTCATCCCGTCCGGATCCCGTCCGGCGGCGTCTTCGGTGACGTCGGTGGAATCATCGCACGCGCCACTGACAGGCGGCATGCGCAGGAGTGGCGACCTGACCATCCCGCGGGGAGTCCTGAGCCGCCTGCAGTCGAGGAGCACACCCTGACAGGCCCTGAGACTCCCGCCCATGGCAAACTCACGGCATGCGCGTGTACCTCGGCTCGGACCATGCCGGATACGAACTCAAGAACCACCTCGTCGAGTGGCTCACAGCCGCCGGCCATGAGCCCGTGGATTGCGGCCCGCACATCTATGACGCCGAGGACGACTACCCCCCCTTCTGCCTGCGGGCCGCGGAGCGCACCGCTGCGGACCCCGGCAGCCTCGGCATTGTGATCGGCGGCTCCGGCAATGGTGAGGCCATTGCTGCCAACAAGGTCAAGGGCGTGCGGGCCGCACTGGCCTGGAGCGAGGAGACCGCCGCGCTCGGCCGCGAGCACAACGACGCCAACGTGATCAGCATCGGCGGGCGCATGCACTCCCAGGAGGAGGCGACCCGCTTCGTCGAGGTCTTCTTGACTACCCCGTTCTCGCAGGGTGAGCGCCACATCCGCCGCATCGGCATGCTCACCGACTACGAGCGCACCGACAAGCTCCCGCAGATCCCTGCTCACCACCCTCACCAGGACTGATGCCGTAGGGCACACCATCCACCGACTGGCCGCCGATCACTTCGAGGAGTCCGGCGGCCAGTTCGGTTTTTTGGCTACGGTTGGTCAATGAATGCTCCCTCTGGGTGATATGGTGGGCCGGTCGGTTATAGCAAAGTGCCTGTGGTGACATCAGCCGACTCCGTCGGCGGGGGCGAGGTGTGACTCGCGTACGACCGGAGGATCGTGCCGAGAGAGCTACTCGGGGCGCTTGCAGCCGAGGGCCGCAGGAGGGCGACAAGCCCCGCTGAGGACTTCGCGCAGGCCCCGGGGCCGTAAGA
>JAFAUH010000091.1 GCA_019243445.1 Streptomycetaceae bacterium
CAAGACGAGGATGGTCAGGTTGGCCAGTCCGAGGGGTGTGGTGCGCTCGACGGCGGTGGGCAGGCGGTTGTGGGCGTCGCCCGCGCCGAGGAGTTGCTTTCCGTCCTTGATCGACTGCTCGATGGACCAGCGTGAGGCGTATCGGGCAACGATCTGTTCGCCGGTGCTGGCCAGGTCGGTGGTGGCCAGCACCAGGGTGTAGGGCTTGGTCTCGCCGGTGTCGCGGACCAGGACTACGCGCACCGGGGTGCGGTGCAAGCTGCCCCACCACAGGCAGGTGACTACCGCCAGGTCCACGGTCTCGGTCACTCCGTAGCGGGTCACCTTGGTGCGCCGCCAAGGCACGGTGGCCGCCATCTCGGCGGCGGTGCCCAGGCGTTCACCCTTCCAGGCGGGGTGTCCGCGCCTGCCGGTGCGCGGCGGCTCGGGTCCGTACAGCACGGCGTTGGCGGCCAAGCGGGTGGTGAAGGTGACGCGGGCGGGCAGGCCGCGCCAGGCCGGCCCCCGGTAGAGGGCGTCGCCCACCACATGGATCGTGCGGTCGGGCAGTGCCTCGGCGAGGAGGTCGACCATGGCACGGGCCTGCTCGGTCTTGGAGAGGCTCACCTTGGGAATGTGCAGGCGGAACAGCACGGGCAGGCAGACCTGCCGGTTCAAAAAAGGCACCGCCACCACGATCCCGACGATCACGAAGCAGTTGCCCCGCCCGATCCCGTCGCGGCCCCTGGCCGACCCGTCGTGCTGGCACTTCGCGCCATACACCTTCTTGCCGTAGCGGTGGAACAACGTATCGTCCACCGCGACCGTCACCGCCACTCCGTCCGGCACGAACCGGGCTACGACCGCGCTGGCCAGCGCCAATCACACCTGGTCCAAGTCCCACACCGCGCGGGAGAAGAACCGGTGCGCCCGTGACCAGTGCGCGCGCCCGGCCAGCCCGGCGGCCTGCCACATCCCGGTGATGGTGCGCGCACCGCCGGCTGACAGCGCCCCGGTGACCAGCGCCGAGAACGTCAGATAGGAAGGTGCGGTGAAGCACGGCCGCAGAACTTCCAGAACGATCAACAGCGATGGCGGTACCGTCACCGGCATCCAGACCTCCCAGCGTCGGCACCACCCGGCGCGGCGGCACATCCCCAACTCCCGTCAAGGACAGCCAATATGGCCAAAAGCACAGGACCACGTCCGGACCAGGCCACGAAGGATGCCGTCACCGAGCGCATCTTCGCCCATGCTCGCAAGAACTGGCCCGACACCGAGGTCCTCGTCCGCCACAGCGGTTCGTTCTGCTACGTCGCCACTGTCCCTCGCGCCAAGACCCGCAAGTGGCGCCTGTTCTCCACCGATGCCGACCAGGAACGTGAACCCTTCCCCGCGCTCCGCCTGCGCTACCAGGGCACCGCCGACCGCTGGCTCGTCGGGATATACAAGGCCGGCACCGAGACCTACAGCGAAGACGAGCTACCCACCCGCTTCGGCCCCACCATCACCACCCCCGAAGAAGGCATGAACCACGTCCTCGGCTTCTGGGTCCACCCACCCGCCAACAGTTGACCAGCGCATCTCACACACCGTCATCACGAACCGACCAGCGGATCACGAAAATGGCGAAACTTCAGGGCCGAGGGGGCCTGTGTTTTATATCTCCGCATCTCTCCGCGTGACTCTGCCACCCCCGGTGTGCCTCAGCGCAGCGACAGCCGCACCGCCCGCACCAGGGCCTGGGCGCGGGGGTCGGCGGTCACGGAATTTTGCAGGCCGCCTATGACATAGCCGAAGGCGATGCCCGATTCGGGCTCGGCGAAGCCGAGGGAGCCGCCGCGGCCTGGGTGGCCGAAGGAGCCGGGGACCACTATTGGTCTGATCGCGGCGGCCGCGACCGCGCGTATTACATGTTGTGTTACGATGCCCTCATGGGAACCCTCAATGTGCGCACCGACGAAGCCATGGAGACTGCGCTGCGCGCGCTGACCGAAGGCCACAGGACCCGGTCGGAGGCCGTCCGTTATGCCGTGCTGCGCACGTACAAGGAAATGCTCCTCGAACAGGCCAAAGTCGATGCCGAACGACTGGCAGCGGACCCCGACGACCAGGCTGAGATGCTCGCCATCCAGCGGTTCATGGGAGTGGCTGAGTGATCTTTCGCGGGGCCATCCTCGAGATCAAGGCACTGCCCGGAGCTCAGGGCCATGAACAACGGGGGCGACGGTATGCCGTCGTCATCCAGTCCGATCACTTCTCAACGAGCACGATCACAGTAGCCCTCACTTCTTCCAGCGCTGGTGCCGCTGTCTACCGCCCCGAGATGGAGTTCAACGGCCTGAAGTCTCTGATCCTGACCGACCAGATCTATTCGGTCGCCCCCAGTCGGCTCGGCGACTTCAAGGGCGCACTCGATGGCGATGAACTTGCCGAGCTCGACCGCGCGTTGATGCTGAAGCTTGGACTGATCTGAACCGCTGGGCGATGCCAAACGCGTCGCGGACCGGCTCAAAGCCGACCGCTACCACCCCACGGACCTCTATCACCGCCTGTCCCGGTTCCGTCTCTCTGCGTCGACTACGTTTCGCCCTGTCGACAACCCATCCATGATGCCCGGAGCCGTCGCGATCCCGTTAAAAGTTGCCCTCAGCAAACCGGGACAGAACCATGGAAAATGTGATAGACGACGTGGATGTTGTGATGGACGGCGTATATCTGCGGTTCCCCCATCTCCACGGCGACTTGCTCTGTTTCGTCGCCGAGGACGACTTGTGGCTTGCGCCACTCGCAGCCTCCGGTACGGCCCCGGGAAGGGCCTGGCGGGTCACCGCTGACCGTACGCGGCTGGGGCATCCGCGCTTCTCACCGGACGGCAGCGTCATCGCGTACACAAGCTGGCGCAGCCTCGACCCGGAAATCCACCTGGCTCCCGTGGAGGGCGGTCCGGCGCTCCGTCTGACGTACTGGGGCAGCCCGGACGCCCAGGTGTGCTCCTGGACACCGGACGGGCGGATCCTCGCCGTCTCCTCGCACGGCCAACCGTTCGCGCACTACTCGCACCCGTATGCCGTCCCGGTCGACGGCTCGCCCGGCGGGCGGCTGCCGTGGGGCCCCGCCTCCTACATCGCCGTCGCCGACGTCGCCGGTGAGCACATGACGCTGCTGCTCAGCGGGACCCCGCCGCATGAGCCGGCCTCCTGGAAGCGGTACCGGGGCGGGGCGATGGGTCGGCTGTGGCTGCAGGGCACGCGGCTGCTGCCCGAGCTGAAGGGCCATTTGGACTGCCCGATGTTCGTCGGTGAGCGGATCGCTTTCCTCTCCGACCACGAGGGCATCGGGAATCTGTATTCGTGCCGCCGGGACGGCACGGACTTGCGACGCCACACCGACCACACGGAGTTCTACGCACGGCACGCATCGACCGACGGCACACGCGTCGTCTACCAGTGCGCAGGCGAACTGTGGCTCGCGGCGGATCTGACGGACCCGGCAGCGGCACCGCGCCGTCTCGATGTGCCGCTCGGCGGGCCGCGCAACGGGCGCCGCCCCTACCAGGTCCCAGCCGCCTCCAACCTCACCGGCCTGGCCTGTGACACGACCGGACGGGCGAGCGCGGTATGCGTGCGCGGCAGCCTGTACTGGCTGACCCACCGGGACGGGCCGGCCCGTACCATCGCCGACCAGCCAGGAGCGCGGGTGCGGCTGCCGGTGATGCTGGGCGACACCGGCCATGTCGCGTTCGTCACGGACGCGGAGGGGGAGGACGCGATCGAGCTCGCCGCCCTGCCTGGCCGGACACTACCGCCTCGCATCCCAGGACCGGAGACGGGCGGGGAGGACGTGTGGGCGGGGGCGGACGAAACCTTTCCCCCGCCAAGCGCAGCCGCCGTCCCGGCTCCTGAACCGGTCAGTGCGCGGGAGACCCCTCCCGGCCGCACCCCTCCCGGCCGCACCGCGCCCGGGCCGGAACGCGGTGCCCCGCGCGAGGGCGGCGGGCGCGATACGGGCGGCGCGCCCGGTGCCGGGATCGCCAGCACGCCGGGAGCTACCCGGCTGGGACCACCGCCGAGGCAGGGGAGTGGGCCGAGCCGTCTCGGTTGGGCGGCGGCCGGGCCTGGCACGCTCTCCCACACTCCCGTGGACGCCGGTGAGCGGCGCATCGCTTCCGGCGAGCTCGGGCGGGTGCAGGAGATGGCCTCCTCCCCCGACGGTGCGATGCTCGCCGTCGCCTCGCACGATGGCCGACTGCTGCTCGTCACCACAGGCCTCGGCGAGGAGGGTGAGGAAGCGGGGATACCGGCGGGTGGTGTCACCGAGCTCGTCCGCTCCGACAACGGGCCGGTGCGTGACCTGTCTTTCTCCCCCGACTCGGCATGGCTCGCCTGGTCTCATCCGGCGATCGGCAGGTCGTTGCGTCAGATCAGGATCGCCAGGCTCGCCAGTGGCACCGTCATCGATGTCACCAACGGCCGGTTCGAGGACGAGCAGCCGGTCTTCACCCGCGACGGGCGGTATCTCGCGTTCCTCTCCTGGCGTGGCTTCGACCCCGTCTACGATGTGCACACCGGCGATCTGTCCTTCCCGCTCGGCTGCCGTCCGTACCTGGTGCCGCTCAACTCCGCGACTCCCTCCCCCTTCGCACTGCCCGTCGAGGGCCGCCCCGCCACCGGTGGCCTCGAGCCGCTCGACGGGGCGGGCGGGCCGGTCGTCGTCGAGGCCGAGGGGCTGGCGAGCCGGGTGACTCCCTTCCCTGTACCGGCGTCGAAATACTCCTCGCTCTCTGCTGTGCGCGGCGGTCTGGTCTGGCTGCGTTGGCCGATCTCCGGTGCGCTCGGCGAGACGTTCACCAATCCCACCGATCCCTCTCCGCGTCCCTCGCTCGAGTTCTTCAATCTCGCGAAGTCGCGGCGGACCGAGCTCGTCCACCACATGGATTGGTACGTGGTCAGTGGGGACGGCAGCCGCCTTGTCGTCTACGACGACGGCGACCTTGCCGTGCTGCCCGCCTATGAGCGGGGCGACGACGACACGACCGTCATCCTCGATCTGCGCCGCATCCTGCACGAGGTGGATCCGGCCGCCGAGTGGCGGCAGGCGTATGCCGAGGCCGGGCGCATCATCCGTGACTACTTCTGGTCCCCGGACATGTGCGGGATCGACTGGGATGCGATCGTCGACCAATACCGTCCGCTGGTCGAACGGGTCGCCTCACCCGAGGAGTTCGCCGACCTGCTGCGCGAGATGCTCGGTGAGCTCGGCACCTCGCACGCATACTGCACGGCCGCGCGGCGCAATGAAGGACCGCCGCACTACCAGCGCCCTATCGGCCTGCTCGGCGCGAACTTCACGCATCACAAGGACGGTACGTGGACGGTGAGTCGCATCCTGCCCGGCGAGTCCTCCGACTCCAAGGCGCGCTCCCCGCTCGCCGGCACCGGGATCCGCGAAGGTGCAGCGCTCACCCATGTCGACGGCCGCCCGGTCGATCCGGTGGCGGGCCCGTATCCGCTGCTCGCGGGGGCGGGCGGTACGACGGTGGAGCTCACCTTCTCCAACCCGGACAACGGGCATCCGCGTCGCGTCGCGGTCCAGCCGCTCATCGACGAACGGCCGCTGCGCTACCAGGACTGGGTGGCCAGGCGGCGCGCTGTCGTGCGGGAGTTGAGCGGCGGCCAGTGCGGCTATCTGCACATCCCTGACATGGGCGGCTCCGGTTGGGCACAGTTCAACCGCGATCTGCGGTCGGAGATGTCGCTGCCGGCGTTGATCGTGGACGTGCGCGGCAACGCGGGCGGCAACATCAGCGAGTTGGTGATAGAGAAACTGACTCGCACCATCCTGGGATGGGACGTGACGCGTGGCGCCCAGCCCGTCAGCTACACCAGCAACGCCCCGCGCGGACCGATCGTCGCCGTCTCCGACGAGGCGACCTCGTCCGACGGGGACATGATCATCGCCGCCTTCCGGCTGCTCCGCCTCGGCCCCGTGGTCGGCACCCGCACGTGGGGCGGGGTGGTCGGGATGACAGGACGCCACCGGCTCGGCGACGGGACGGTGATCACCGTGCCGATGAACGCGGCCTGGTTCGACGCGTACGGGTGGCAGGTGGAGAACGCGGGCATCGAGCCCGACATCGAGGCGCTGCGCACCCCGGTGGACTGGGCCGAGGGGCGCAACTCGGTACTCGCCGCTGCGGTACGAACCGCGCTCGAACTGCTTGAGAGCCGCTCTGCGGCCACCCCGCCCGATCTCGCCGACCGCCCCGACCGCAGCCGGCCGACGCTGCCGCCGCGCACGTAAGTGAGCGACGCACGAGCGGGCGAAGAAGCGAACCAAGAAGAGGTGGACGAAGGGCGCACCCGTCCAGGGATGCGCCCTTCGTCCTCAGCGTCGACGCCCGTGGGCGGCGGGCCGCGTCAGAAACGGTCGTCCATGTCCTCCGGCGGCAGCTCCTGGTCGTCCGGGTACGCACCCGACTCATCGTTGTCCCCGCCCTGGGCCGACCGCTGCGACTGTTGGCCCCGCTCCCGCTGCTCGCGGGCGCGCTGACGCAGTTCCTCGTCCGACAGGTCGTAATCGGACTGCGCGTCGTCGTTGTACTGGAAGTCGTCCTGGCTGCCCATGATCACTCCTCAAAGGGTGTCGGGGGGATGGGCCTCCAACAGACAAACACGCTCTTCCCCGCAGTGCATCTTGAGTCGTCCTCCTGCGTCATCGATGCGAGTGGCGTTGCGCGGCGCGCTCTGCTGCCTCCTCGTCCGCGTACACCTCGCAGACCAGCCGCCGGTCAGGCGTCATGTTGTGCTCCAGCTCCCACAGCACCACCTCGTCGCCGTTCTCGAGGAGGAACGCGTGCTCGTACATCCGCCACCACACGCCGCGCCCGCTGGGATGGGTGGGGCGGTGCGGCAGGATCCGGATGTCGTGGGCGCGGGCGCTGCGCAGTCGACGCTGCGTCAACTCATCGGGCAGATCGTGGTT
This sequence comes from Streptomycetaceae bacterium, assembly GCA_019243445.1. Lineage (GTDB taxonomy): Bacteria > Actinomycetota > Actinomycetes > Streptomycetales > Streptomycetaceae > Streptantibioticus_B. Next base: position 6,964 of record JAFAUH010000091.1, read on the forward strand.
TTCCGCCCTGCGCAGTACGCGGCGAGCGTGGTCGGCCGAGCCATCGCCATCCGCCACGTACTGGCGCGGCCACTCCATCTGCCCGGCGCTGATGATGCACTCCAAATCCAGCTCCGCGGACGAGGGTTCGAACTCGGGGTCGGAGAAGCCGGGGTCTGCGATCAGCTCGTTCACCCGTCGCTGGGCCTGTTCGAGCGCCTCGGCCTCGGTGTAGATCTCGTACCACAGATCGGGCTCGTCCGGCGTGGTGTACTCCAGCTCCCACAGCGTCTGACTGCTGCCGTCGGCAAGGAGGAAGACATGGCGGTATGTGCTGCGTTGTGGAGGGCGATGGGGATCGCCCGCGCCCCAAAACGACTGCAACTCGGACGACCAGGCGACCGCATCGCTCAGGCGGGAGGTGATCTCGTCGTCGAGCTCGAATCCGTTTTGCGCCCGCGCCACAAGCGCGTCCAGGTGCTCGGCGGGGGTCGCGTCGTGTACACGCCCATGACCGTCCTCGCCAGGTCCCACGTACTCCATTGGCGTCCTCCTGTGCTACGTCACCCCCAACTCACCGTAGCGGCATCGCCACGTCGCGCGACCCGTCTTTGGCAAATGATGAGTCGCGCCCAGGAGCAAAGACTTGCTCTTACGCGTTGGGGAGCATGAGCAGCGCCGCGTCAACCGGACAGGGCCGGTTCGTCCTCCCGTGTAAGGACAGGCTGCGCCACGGTGCTGCGGCCCGTGGGAATCGTCGAATGCCACAAGCTCCGGCAGGCCGAGAAGGAGGCGAGAACGAGCAGGCCGTTGCGAGCGATTATCAGCACGATACCGCACAGGTCGCTGTTGATGACATGGCCGAAACCGATCGGGAAGTCCAGCACGGTGAACATGCAGGCGATGAGCACCAGCAGCACCGGGAATCGCTGGACTGTCGACCGGGTCGCCAGGCACAGCCCGCCAAGGCCCAACAGCCAGATCATGTACTGGGGGCTGATCACCCGGCTGGTCGTGATGAAGATCAGCACCGCGGTGAAGGCGGAGTCGTAGAGCACGGCTGTGGTGAAGACGCGGGCTTTGAAGCGCCACCACACCAGCCATGCGAAGGCGAGCACGGTGACTGCGATCGACACCTTGGCCATGGAGTCCACATACGGGCCAAGGAACTCGAACGAGCCGTAGTTGAACTGGTCGATGCCATGCCATAGACCGAGGTAGCGCGCAAGATGGAACGGCATTGCGGCCACCGACTCGACCTCTATCCCGCGGTTCTTCTGCTCGGCGAGGAAGCCGAACGCGCCATTGGTGAAGGCGAGAAAGAGCGCGCAGATGGTGGCGCCGACGACGACCGCGGTGGTCCAGGCACGCCGCATGACGCGGCCACGCGCGACGCCGACGAGCACGAGCACGGGCCAGACCTTGAGCAACGCGCCGATCGCCGTGAGCACGCCCCCCACCCGGGGATGGCGCGCCGCGGCCAACAGCGCGCCCACCGCGAGTGCGGTCACCATCACGTCATACCGGGCAAGCACGATCGGCCCGAGCACGGCCATACCGACCACCCACAGCCAGGCGCCCGTCAGCCGATTGCCCTTGCCACCGGCTTGGGCACGCCCGGCTCGTACCAGCAAAAGGAGCACGGTGAAGTCGGAGGCGCAGGCGAGGAGGTAGAACGCCCTGGCGTAGCTGAAGAACGGCAGCAGTGCGGGGGCGAGCATCGCCGCAGCGGCCATTGGCGGATACTGCCAGGTGACGTCGTTGACCGGGAAGCTGCCCGAGCGCAGCACCTTGTACCAGCCGTAGTAGGTGCGCCACACTTCGGGGCTGGCGTCGGTGCCCGGGAACTTCCAGTCGCCGTGCAGCGACAACAGCAGCAGGGCACGCGTCACCCCCCAGACAAGCAGCAACGCCGAAAACGGCCAGATGCCATGGCGTTGGGCCGGTCGGTCTAGGGCGCTCGTTCGGTGTAGCCGCACTTTGGTGACAGGCCTCTCCAGCATGGTGGGTCGGGCTCTGACTGCCGGGCGAAGTTCCGGATAATAGTGACAATACTGCGATTATCACCCATCTCCCGCCACGAGACTTTTACCTGACTTATAGTAAATTTTTCCTTTCTTACAAGGGATCGCTTCAGGATGGACGGGTCACAGTGCGGCCCGGTCGCCGGTATCCACCGACTGTGTGGCAGTGGCTCCCTCCACTGCGTCGGAGGCCACCTGATCGGCGGTGAGCGCGTAGCCGGTCGACGCGTCGGCCGTGGAACGTGCGAAGACGACGCCGTATACCCGGCCGTCGGGAGAGAGCAGCGGTCCGCCCGAGTTGCCGTGCTGGACATCGGAGCGGATCTGGTAGACGGCCCTGACCGTGGTGCTGTCCCCGTAGATGTCCTGGCCCTTGGCGGTGATCCGGTCCGCGAAGGTGGCAGCGCGCAGATTGAGTCCGCCGTCCTGTGGGTATCCGGCGACGACCGCCGGGTACCCGCGTTGTGCGGCGCCGGCGAACTTCAGCGAGGGCGCGGACAGACCAGGCACATCAAGAACGGCGACATCGGTCTCCGGGTCGAAGAGGACCACCTTCGCGGCCAATGACCCGCCCATCCCGCTGAACTGCACCATCGGGTGGCGGACGCCCGCCACCACATGGGCGTTGGTCATCACGTGCTGGCTCGCGTAGACAAAGCCGCTGCCCTCCTGACCCCGCTCGCCGCCGTCCACGTAGGCAATGCCCTCGATCTTCACGACGCTGCGCTTCGCCGCGGTGGTGGACGCCGCCGTCACCGAGTCACCCGAGGGAGCGGGCACATTCGTGGCCGGCTCGTTCTCGAACGGGTTGAACACCGGCGGGAAGCCCGCCCCCGACAGTGCGTCGTTCGCCCGACTGAACCAGGCGGGGGTCTGTGCGGGCAACGCCCTGTCGACGGCGCCGAGCACCGCCGAGTTACGGATCTGGCTGCTCAGCGTGGGGATCGGAGCCGTGACAAGCACGCTTGCCATCAGCCACGCCACCACGAGCAGCGCGACGACGGACGCCGCCGCACCACCGAGCCCGTCGATCCAGCGCACCGGGCCCCAGCTCAGCCCCTGCCGCACCTTCCAGGCGAGCCCGCTCGCCAGCGCATGCCCGATACATGCAGGAACCAGCACGGCGAGCAGCGCCACGACAGCGGCCGTGAAAGTCCCCGCTGTGAAAGGACTCAGCGCATACGGCAGCAGCCACACACCGATCACCGCGCCGCCGAGGAACCCGGCAAGCGAGATGGATCCGGCCACAAGGCCGCGTCGGTAACCGGATGCGGCATAGCCGAGCGCCACCAGAACCAGCAACAGATCGAGTAGGTCCATGAGGACCCCTTCCGTCTCCTTCGTACGCCCCCGCATCGCACCCCGGACGAAAGAGGTACGCGACTGTAAATACGTACGCATACCCGCGGACGGTTCCCGCACGTGGGTCGCATCACCCGATCGTAAGCTGCCCAAGAGCCTTACGCACCGTGACGAACGGCGCGCCACACGAGGGGCTCGGGCGTCGGCAGCGACGGTTTGACCGACCAAGCGGGTGTACAGAGATGGGCCGAGGGAGTGGAAACCCCCCTGCTGGCGCCCCTTTTGGCCCCATTGCGTATGTTCTTACTTGATTCGCATCTTACGTTCCTCTTAGCGACGGTCCGTGGTGATCCGCAAGCGAGGAGTCAGTTCCCCGCCACCATGGACGTCTGGAGGAACGAACATGCGCCGTACGCGCCTTACTATCGCCACCCTCTCGATGGCTGCCTCGGCCATTGTGCTCGGGATGCCTGCCGCCACGGCTGCTTCCCTCTCGCACACGGCCGGCACTGCACAGGTCACTGTGAAGTCCGATGACGACAACAATCAAGGCAACCGCGAGGACCGCCACCACCGGAAATTCAGGGTCAAGCGCCGCCACCACCTGCGCTGGCACCACCGTTGCGGGCCCGGCTGGGACAGCGGCTGGGTCCGCGGCACGGACCGCGACCGGTTCAAGGACAAGGACCACGACTTCCGGGACAAGGAAGAAAAGCACCGCCGGGACCGGGACCGGGACTTCCGGGACAACGGCGACCGCGGCTGGGGCCGTGGCTGGATCAGCACCTGCGACTGGCGCCGCGGGAAGCCCCACGAGGAGCGCGAGGGGCGCGAGCGCACCTCGTACGCTGCGCCGAGTGGCGCGGTCCGTGCCGGTGAGGGTGGCTCGGTGACCAATCTCAGCACGCCGGAGCTCGCAGCCGGCGGTTCGCTGGCTGCGCTCGGTCTCGTAGGAGCCGTCGGTGCGATGCGTCGCCGGTCGTCCTCGCACTGACCCTTCGCTGAGTAATTTCGACTGCAGAAACTGAAAAGCAAACCAATGGTTGAGTACCGTCGAGCCGACTCAGCAGGGCTGGCTCGACGGGCTCACCCTTGACGCTGTACCGCACTCGAAAAAGCCCCTGGCGGAAATTTCCGCTAGGGGCTTCGATATGTGATGGACCATGGTGGACCTGAGGGGTGGACCTGAGGGGATTTGAACCCCTGACCCCCTCGATGCGAACGAGGTGCGCTACCGGACTGCGCTACAGGCCCTTGCAACGAGGAAAACTTTAGCATCCCGGCTGAGGTGATCGTGACCAAGGACAGGTCCCGCCGCGGGGCTCACGCCGACCGCTAGTGCCGAGTTCACTCGTTGGCAGCGCGGGGGCGGTCCGGGTCGGCGTACTGGTCGAAGAGGGGGGTGCTGCGGCGGGACGGCGCAGCGGCCGAGCGGCTGCGGTCAGTGCTGCGGTCGGCAGCCGGGTCGGCTGCGGCGCTGGAGCGGGCTGAACTCCAGGTGTCCGGGGTGCCGAGGTCAAGCGCGCCCGGGGTGCGTGGGGCGACCGGGGCGGTGACATACGTAGGCAGCGGGACGGGGACCGGCTCCCAACCGTCGTCGGGGGTGCCGTTCTCGTGCTGCTGGTCCACCCATTCCGCGTGGTCGGTCTGTTCGACAAGAGCACGGCGGTCGGCGGTGCGGGACGAGGGATCCTGGGCTACGGCAGGGGCAGCCGGTTCGCAGGTGGCCGTCCCTCCCTCCTCAAGGTGTGCCCTGTCCTGGCGTGGCCTGTTCAGTACCTGGTGCGCGGCCTCTGCGTCCTTGCGCTGGTCCATCGCGTGCTCGAAACGGCGGCGCTCCTGTTTGCGCAGGTGGTGGATGTAGAGGCTGAGCAGGATTCCGGGGATGGCCGGAGCCCACAGGTAGGCGAGGCCGCCCAGCGCGGCGGCAACGGCACCTGCAGTGAATACAAGGAAGAGGATCGTGGTGGTACGGCGGCGCCGTGCGAGCAGTTTGGCGCGCGCGGTGGAGGTACCGCGCGGGGGAGCCTGTCGGTGCGGCTGGGGCTTGGGGCCGGTCTTCTCAGCGGCCTCGGGGGCAGGCGCGACGAGGCCCCGGACGTCCACCGATTCGGCGGAGGCGCCGGGTTCCTCTTCCGGCGTCTCGTCGCCGGTGGTGTCATCGCGATCGTCTGCGCGCGCCTTGGCGTATCGGCGCTCCATGCCCGCTCGTCCGGACAGCAGCCGGATGGCGGTGCTGAAGCGTTCCGTCGGACGCGCCTCGTTCAGCTCGTCCTGCCTACGGAGCCACATCGGCACCAAGTAGGCAGCCCAGGCCCCCACGATGACTGCGTAGATGAGGCCACTGCTGCTCACGGCGACCACGGTAGGCGCCTGGAAGGCGGCAGTTCAGCAATTTCGCACGGTGTGTCGCACGATCTGGCTGACAGTCGAACTTTTTTTGCGACTCCTACGATCAGCCGACTTCACCAAGAGACATATTTTCGAACACGCATTTTATTTTTGAGTTGCACCCGGTCTCGCCTGATGCCAGCGGAGAAGCAAGCCCTCCGGCACATCCTCGGCGGTGAGCGCGAACACCGTATGGTCACGCCATGCTCCATCAATATGAAGATACCGGGGGCGCAATCCTTCTTCCCGGAACCTCAGCTTTTCCACGACGCGAAGGCTCGGCGCGTTCTCGGGGCGGATACACACCTCGATCCGGTGCAGTCCGACGGTGCGGAAGCAGTGGTCGACGGCGAGCGCGAGAGCGGTCGGCACGACACCGCGCCCTGCCACTGCCTTATCCACCCAGTACCCAATATGCGCCGAGCACATCGACCCCCAGGTGATGCCTGCGACCGTCAACTGCCCGACCAAGCGCCCCTGGTACTCGATGACGAACGGCATCATCCGGCCTGCGTTCGCCTCGCGCCGCATATGCCGGATCATCTGGCGGTACGTCGGCCGCTGGATGAGGCGATCCGGCGGTGCCGGGGGGACGGTGGCCTCCCAAGGGCGCAGCCAATCCCGGTTACGGCGGTTGACCTCACGCCAGGCGCGCTGATCGCGCAGCCTTATCGGGCGCAGTGTGATCTCGCCGTCCACCAGTACGGCAGGCCAAGATCCGTTCAGCTGGGTCTCCCGGAGTCGGGGTGGTCACCACCGCGGATCTGGTCGACGGCGTGCGACAGGATCGGGCGGAGGACGGTGAGGCCGTCCCGCACGCCACCGGTCGACCCGGGGAGGTTCACTACCAGAGTGCTCCCGGCGACACCCGCGATGCCACGTGAGAGCACGGCCGTCGGGACCTTGTCGCGGCCCGCGGCCCGGATCGCCTCGGCCATGCCGGGGATCTCGTAGTCGATGACGCGGCGAGTGGCCTCAGGGGTGCGGTCGGTGGGCGAGATTCCCGTGCCGCCGGTGGTCAGGACAACGTCGTAGCAGGCGGCGACGGCTTCGCGCAGCGCCTGCTCGACAGGGTCGCCGTCGGGGACGACGCGCGGCCCGTCGGTGACGAAGCCGAGTTCACGCAGGGCTTCGACGAGGATCGGGCCGCCACGGTCTTCGTAGACGCCGGTCGCGGCACGGTTGGAGGCGGTGACGGCGAGAGCGCGATAGGTCATGCGGTCTCGCCTTCCCGCTGAACGTCCGCGGGGCGCGACCACTCACCGGACGTGCCGCCGGTTTTCGTCTCGACCCTGACGTCGGTGATCACGGCGGCCTTGTCCACAGCCTTGACCATGTCGACGACGGTGAGGGCGGCGACGGAGACTGCGGTGAGCGCCTCCATCTCCACCCCGGTGCGATCAGTGGTCTTGACGGTGGCGGTGATTTCGACGGCGCCCCCTCGGCCATGGGGATCAGTTGCCACGGTGAGATCGACCGTGATGCCGGAGACAGCGAGCGGGTGACACAGCGGGACAAGGTCGGGGGTGCGCTTGGCGCCCATGATCCCGGCGATACGGGCAGTGGCAAGGGCGTCACCCTTGGGCATGCCCTCGCCCCGCAACAACTCGACGACGCGCGGGGAGACGAGCACGCGTCCTGAGGCGGTGGCGGTGCGTGCGGTGACGTCCTTGGCGGAGACATCGACCATGCGCGCCGCGCCCGCCTCGTCGAGGTGGGTCAGGTACCGCTGCGGCTCCGGTGGGCTGCTCATGGTTCTCCCGGTCATGTTTTTGGCAGACACCGTCTTTGGGCAGACACGTCTTTGGGCAAAGACACCGTACCGGCAGACACCGACAGTCACCCGGGAAGGACTACTGCATGAGCGGGATGACGTCGACGTCCGTGCCCGGTGCGATCTCCGTGGTGTCCTCGGCGACGACGATCAGAGCGTTGGCGTGAGCGAGCGCCTTGATCAGGTGGGAGCCGGAGCCGCCGACGGGGGTGACGGTGGAGTCGGGGGCGTACCAGCCGCGCAGGAACTGGCGCCTGCCCTTGGGCGAGTGGGTGATCTCACTGGTGCAGCGGGCCCGTACCGACGCGCGTGTCGCCAGCTCGATGCCCATGAGGGTGCGGATGGCGGGCCGTACGAAGAGCTCGAAGGAGACGTAGCAGCTGACCGGGTTGCCGGGCAGGCCGAAGAGCGGGGTGGGACCTGCGCCGATGAGGCCGAATCCCTGCGGTTTGCCGGGCTGCATGGCGAGTGTGCGGAACTGCATGCCGTCCTCGTCGCCGAGTGCTTCCTTGACGACGTCGTACGCGCCGACGCTGACGCCCCCACTGGTGATGACGATATCCGCGCGGGTGAGCTGCTCGGCGAGGGCGGCGCGCAACGATGGGGCGTCGTCGGCGACGGCGTCGACGCGGCGGGCATCGGCACCCGCATCCCGGGCGGCAGCGGCAAGTGCGTAGCTGTTGGAGTCGTGGATGCGGCCAGGGGTGAGTTCTTCGCCGGGCGGAACGAGTTCGCTGCCGGTGGAGATCGCCACGACACGCGGGCGCGGGCGGACGGTGACGCGGGCGCGGCCGATGGCGGCGAGCAGGCCGATCTGGGGTGGGCCGAGGAGCGTTCCAGCGGCGAGCGCGAGCTCTCCTGCGGTGGCGTCGCTGCCGCGGGCGCGGACGTGGCCGCCAGGCACGACGGGGCGGTGGATGCGGACCTCGCCCGCCGCACCGGAAGGGTCGGCGCTGTGGGCGCGCATGGTGATGGCAGGGCCTGCCCCGGTGCCGGCGTCGGTCCATTCCACGGGGACGACGGCCTCGGCGCCAGGCGGAAGGGGTGCGCCGGTCATGATGCGAGCGGCCTCACCGGGGTGGACGGTGGGCAGGTCACTGAGGCCGGCGTGGATGTCACCGATCACCTTCAGGATGCGCGGCGCGTCCTCGGTGGCGTCCGCGACGTCTGCGGTGCGGACCGCGTAGCCGTCCATGGAGCTGTTATCGAACGGCGGCAGTGCGGCGGGGAGGATGACGTTCTCGGCGAGCACGCACCCCTGAGCCTCAAGGAGGGGCAGGTCAGCCGGGGCGAGCGGGGCGAAGTGCCGCAGGATGTCGTCGAGGTGCTCATCCACCGTCCAGATGTGGTCGGCAGCCGTGCGGTCGGCGGCCGACGAAGGCTCGGTGCTGCTCACTCCTGTCACCGTACCATCCTGAGGGTATTCCGGGGTTCACATCTCGTTTACGAGGGGGTACGGGGGAGGAGTACGGGGGGAGGGTTCAAGGGATAACGGCCTTGCTGATTCGACAGCGCGCATGAGTCATGCTCGGCACGACAGCCGCTGCAGCGTGCGGAAGGTATGAGGAACATATGACGTTGGGGTGGGAAGGGCGGGACAGGGTGGAGACCAAGAACACCAAGGGCATGATGCGGGCGGAACTCCTGCGGGCCAGGCGAGAGTTGCCGCAGGATGACTGCTCCACGGCGGCGCGCGCTCTGGCCCGGCACGCGCTCAGCCTCCCCGAGCTGGCCTCGGCCGGCACGGTCGCCGGCTACGCCTCGGTGGGCGCGGAGCCGGGGACCCAGGATCTGCTCGACATGCTGCGCAACCACGGTACGCGCGTCCTGTTGCCCGTGCTGCTGCCCGACAACGATCTGAACTGGGCGGTCTACGAGGGGCCGGGCTCACTGGTGCCCGCCGGGCGCGGCCTGCTGGAGCCGGACGGCGCACGGCTCGGCCCGGACGAGGTGCTGACTGCCGACGTCATCTTGCTGCCCGGCCTCGCCGTGGACACGCACGGAATGCGGCTCGGGCGCGGCGGCGGCTCGTACGACCGGGTGCTCGAACGCCTCGCGAAGGCCGGGGCGCACCCGGCGCTGGTGGTCCTGGTGTATGCACATGAGGTGATCGCACGAGTCCCGGCAGAACCCCACGACCATCCCGTGCACGCGGTCATCACCCCGGAGGGTGTGCGGCGGTTCGCCACGCTATGACGCTTACAGCGGTACTGACAACCTGGGGAGCAATAGGGAGCGGGCTTCCTATTGCCCCCAGGTCGTCAGGGGGTGAGGATCAGCTTGTCCTTGACCGACTGACTCAAGCTGCCTTGGCTGTAGGCCCAAGGCAGCATCTGCCCGGTGGCCCATATGCTGGTCTGGTCCGAGTAATGGGCGCTGTACGCGTGGCCCGAGGCGCCGGTGAGGTTGATCCACCACGACCTGTCGAAGTCGCCGAGGTTGACGACCATCCGGAACGACGGTACCCAGACGACGTCGTAGCCGGCGGCGGCGTTCCAGCCGGTGGCGTCGACCGCCGCCTCGCCGCCGCTCATCTGCCATGGCCCGCGGTTGAGTAGCACCTTGGTGAGGGATGAGCCCGTGTCGCCGAGGGCGGAGTTACGCAGCTCCAGCTGGTGCAGCCGGCCCCAGGTCCAGGTGTTGATGTCCTTGCCGAGCTTGGCGGTGAGCTCGTAGCGGGCGTCAGTGAGCGCCTTGAGCAGCAGCTGGTCACGGTCGGTGGGCTTCGACGTCGGAAGAGTTGAGATGTTCCACCAGGGACTGTTGGTGTCGGGGAGGATATTGCGCACCACCTCGAACCAGCGGTCACCACCATCGGGCTGAGCGTCGGTCGGGTTGGCCTGGCCGCACTCGGTGACAAGGTTCGGTCCGCCGCCCAAGTTGTCGACCGGGCCGGCGGTGTTCACCGGCTGGACGCGCAGGCACTGGCCGAGGGGCCGCAGCTCTTTGGGCAGCTTGTTGCCGAAGGCGAGCTCCAGCAGGTTGCGCCAGACGGCGTTGAAGTACGCGGCGGGTGCCGAGTCGTTGGCCTGTGTGAAGTCCCAGCTTTGGAGCAGCTGCTGGGCCTGCCGGACATAGGGGTCGGTAACGTTGATCTTGAGCAGGTAGGGCACGAGCAGTTGGGCGATCGCGCTGCTGTTGTCCGCCTCCATGGACTGCATGTCGTCCATGGAGATCTTGCCGCCGTTTGCGGTCTTCGACTGGATGAGGGCAGTGATGCGCCTACTGCGCGCACCGTATCCCCAGTCGGAGGTGAGCAGGTAGGGGTAACTCTTTTCAGTGACGGCCTGGTTGGCGGAGACGATGTACCCCTGCTTGGGGTTGTACTCCCACGGCAGGGCGGAGAACGGGATGGTTCCCGTCCAGCGGTACGCCGGGTCCCAGCCGGGCGCCGGGTAGTCGCCGTCGCCCTTGCCTCGGACGGGGATCTGGCCAGGTGCCTGGTAGCCGATGTTGCCGCTGGTGTCGGCGTAGATCAGATTCTGCGAAGGGACGGCGAAGTCGCGTGCTGCATCCCGGAATTGAGTGAAGTCAGTGGCCCGGTCGAACTCCAGGACGGCGTCCATCGTCTTGCCGGGGGTGAGTGCGGTCCAGCGCAGGGCGACCGCATAGCCGTCCTTCCGGTCGGGTGCCGGATCGCTCACCGGCGCTTCCTGGCCGACCTTGGTGTATTCATCGCTGACGTCGGAGATGAGCGGGCCGTTGTTGGTGACCCGTACGGTGATCGTGCGGGGTTGGCCGCCCGCCACGTCGATGGTCTCCTGGCGAGTGGTGAGCGGCAGTTGCTTGCCGTCGTAGAGATAGGTGTCGTCGGTGACCTTCTCCAGGTACAGGTCGCTGGTGTCGGCACCCATCTCGGTCATGCCCCAGGAAATGGACTGGTTATGGCCGATGAACACCCCGGGCATGCCGGGGGCGGTGAAGCCGGAGACGTTGTACGGGCAGGAGGCACTCACTGTACGGCAGTGCAGCCCCATCTGGTACCAGGTTGAGGGCATTTGGAGCCCGAGGTGGGGATCGTTGGCGAGCAGCGGTTTGCCCGTTGTTGTGTATGTGCCCGATATCACCCATGAGTTGGAGCCGACGCCGCTGCCGGCCGGGCCGAGCAGGCTGGGCACGCCGTTGATGGTCTTGGCGACGGCGGCCAGCTGGCTGCTCGCGTAGTTGAGGTCAGAGGCCGACTGCGCCGCGGCGATGGGGGCGGAAGAGGAGGTGGAGGTGGAGGTGGAGGTGG
>JAFAUH010000097.1 GCA_019243445.1 Streptomycetaceae bacterium
GCGGATTTTCCCTCGCCGCCGACCCGTCGTTGTCGGGTGACGCTTTTTCAACCTGGTCGGTCGGTGCTGTGGCCAGCAGGCTGAAGGTGAATGCCAGCATCACCAGCTGCCAGTGCCGCACGATGGCTTTCTCGGAGCGGACTTGGAAGTCTGCCCAGCCCAGCTCGTGCTTGGCCGGCTTGTAGTAGTGCTCTATCCAGTCCCGCATCCGGTAGATCCGGTAGACCTCGGCCGCATCGGCCTCGGTCACCGAGAAGTTGGTGGCCATGAACCAGGTCGACTCGGGCTTGAGGACGGTGGGATCGGCGGTGGCGGCGATCAGGCGGGTGCTGCGGGTCGGCCCGTAGGCCGGGCCCAACTCGAGCTCGGCGACGTAGCGCACCAGCGGCAGGCGGGATGCGGCTTCGGCCGGGGTGAATGCCGGCGGGTGGGCCAGGTCTTCGACGAACTGCCAGGTGCCGTGGCTGGGCCTCAGGGCCAGCACATAACGGATCTTGGCTGCCCACAGCCGCCCCTCCAGCTTGGGGTGCTCCCCGTAGACGCAGTCGGCCACCACCGCACGGAAGGGCACTTCGGCCGCGCGGGCTTCTTCGATCAACTCCCAGGCCAGCTCCGGCTTGGTGGAAAAGGCCGGGTCGGCCTTGCTCTTGGGCAGCCGGGCGGCGGGGGTAGGAGCTCGCGGTCGGGGCCTTGGCGGGGGTAGCCGTGCAGCGTCGCCAGGACGCGCGGGGTGTGCTCGGTGGTCACGAAACTCTCCTTCGCGAGTTCGCAAAGGGGCCCGCCGGGCAGGCTCGTATGCGAAGGAGAGGGGTGCCGCGCTGTGCGCGGAGATGCCCTGCCGCCGCCGACCCACCCGCGAGGTCCCGGTTGGACCGCACCCCGCCGCGGGGTACGGGCAGTGGCAGGTCTTCGGACTCGCGGGCATACCCGGTACGAACAACTCGCACGGGCTCCTACTGACCGTCGCTTCCCGGGCACCTGGGTGTCCAGTGCGTATGACGGCGGTTGTTCCCACTCACCGCTGCGGGGCAGTCCCGGATTCCCACCGGGTTCCCTCTTGCGACGCTCCCGCCTGGCGGGCGGGGCGAACCAACTGCACCGCCAGAGTAGCCCGACCGCCGACGACGCCGCGCAGCGGCCCGCGACGGGTACGGAGGGCGGCCGGGTCGAGTCGTCCGTGTGGACCGGCTGTGTACAGGGCGGGTGATGCGTCGGTTCCTTCTGCGATGATGGCCGGTGACAAAGGCGACGGCGGAACGAGGAAGCCGGTGGGAATCCGGTGCGGTCCCGCCACTGTGATCGGCGAGCGGATCCCGAACAGGCCACTGCCCGAATGCGGGTGGGAAGGCCGGGACGAGCATCGACCCGAGAGCCAAGAGACTCACGCGGTCGCCTCCTCAACCAAGCTGGGGCGGATCTCCCCGAAGAGGAAGGTGAGTCAGCATGCTCATCGGGCCGACCGACCCGGTGCCGTGCCGGGTCACGGTATGCCGGGACTGCTGCTGCGGCAGCCCCAAAGTGACAGGTATCGATCACGCGGAACAAACCGCGCGTCTCGGCATGCAGGCCCCGGTTCGCATCTCTACGTGCCTGGACGTGTGTGAACAGGCGAACGTGATCGTCGTGCAGCCCTCGGCCGTCGGACGCGCCGCCGGTGCCCGGCCGGTCTGGCTCGGCCTGGTCAACGACCCCGCCGCGACCGAGGATATCGCCGCCTGGATCCGGGCGGGAGGCCCCGGCATCGCAGCCCGGCCCGAGATCCTCGATCTGTACGCCTTCACTCCGCCACGGCGCGCCCGACCCAGGCCAGCAGGCCGGTGACGTACCCCTGTTCGAGGAGCAGGCGGCCAAGTGGGGCTGGCCCCCAGGGGGCGAGCCCGTCCAGGCGTCAGAAGCGCCAGGCCCTGAACGAACAGCTTGCCGAGCTGCGGGAGTCCAGCAAGAAGGTGCTCGACTTCGCAGACGAGCCGGTGATGGGCACACAGGCGGCACCGTAAGGGTCAGATCGGACGTGGAGTCGGGTCTGGCAGCGCTGCTTGGTGAGCGTCCCAGCGCGTAGCCGGTCGTCAGATGAGAGGGGCGGCTTCGTCCAGCACGCCCACGGGGATCTGGATGCGGCCGTCGTCCGGGCCGGCTCCGATCACGAGTCCGGGTGCGAAGGCGAGGTCGGCGGCGTGCCGCACGGTGCGGGAGTCGCCGCCTGCGGAGGCGCACTCGGGCCGCAGCCCTTCTCCAGCGCCCTGACTGCCGTTCAGACCACTGCACTGGGGCTGGCGCAACATCTGGGGTTTCCCGCGCCAGCATCTACAACATGTATGCTCTGCTTCGCTGCCGCCGCAGGGGAACCCGGTGTGAGTCCGGGACTGTCCCGCAACGGTGAGCGGGCGCACCTCGGCGTGCCCGCGCAGTCCGACCACCTGTCGGCAGCGCGCCCGGAGGCTTCCTGGGCGCTGTGAAGTCCGGGCCTCGTGGAGTGGGTCGGCGGACGCGCCGTGGCCCGTCCGCGTGCGCCCGTCTCTGCCCTCGCGGCCGCCGTTCGAGGGAGAGAGCACACGTGACCGTCACACCCGTGGACCCTGTTGCGCCACCTGCCGCCCCACCGGAAGGTGCGCCCGCAGGCGGGCTCGGCGAGGCGCTGCTGCGCGCGGTGGTGGAGGCGGGCGCTGGGCTTGCCGACGTCGACCCCGGGCGGGTGGTTGCCGCGGCGTTGCGTGGTCGCAGCGCCGGGGCGGGCGAGGCCGAACTGCGGGCGCTGGCGATCGAGGCGGCGGCTGGGCTGATCGCGGAGGACCCGCAGTACTCCTGGCTCGCGGCCCGGTTGCTGGCCCGTGCCGTCGGGGATGAGGCGGTTGGGCAGGGCGCGACCTCGTTCGCCGCGGCGATCGCGGTGGGCCACCGCGAGGGTCTGATCGCGGACCGTACGGCCGATTTCGTCCGCGCCCACGCGGACCGGCTGGACGCGCTCGCCGATCCGGCGGCTGATGACCGGTTCGGCTACTTCGGGTTGCGTACCCTGCACAGTCGCTATCTGCTGCGACATCCGCGTACCCGTCAGGTGATCGAGACCCCGCAGTACTTCTTGCTGCGGGTCGCCTGCGGCCTGGCCCAGGGCGCGGGCGCGCGTCCGGTCGAGGAGGTCGCGGCGCTGTACGGGCTGATGAGCCGTCTGGAGTACCTGCCCAGTTCGCCGACGCTGTTCAACTCCGGTACCCGGCACCCGCAGATGTCCTCCTGCTACCTGCTGGACTCCCCGGCCGACGAGCTGGACTCGATCTACGAGCGCTACCAGCAGGTGGCGCGGCTGTCCAAGCACGCCGGGGGCATCGGCATCCCGTTCAGCCGGATCCGCTCCCGGGGCTCGCTGATCCGCGGCACCAACGGGCACTCAGCCGGCATCGTCCCCTTCCTGCGGACGCTGGACGCCTCGGTCGCGGCGGTCAACCAGGGCGGTCGGCGCAAGGGCGCGGCCTGCGTCTACCTGGAGACCTGGCACGCGGACATCGAGGAGTTCTTGGAGCTGCGGGACAACACCGGTGAGGACGCCCGGCGTACCCACAACCTGAACCTGGCGCACTGGATCCCGGACGAGTTCATGCGCCGGGTGGAGGCGGACGCGCAGTGGTCGCTGTTCTCGCCCTCGGACGTGCCGCAGCTGGTCGACCTGTGGGGTCAGGAGTTCGACGCCGCCTACCGGGCGGCCGAGACCGCTGGACTGGCGGTCCGCCGGCTGCCCGCGCGCACGCTGTACGCCCGGATGATGCGCACCCTCGCGCAGACCGGCAACGGCTGGATGACGTTCAAGGACGCCGCGAACCGCAGCGCCAACCAGACCGCCGAGGCGGGCCGCGTGGTCCATTCCTCCAACCTGTGCACCGAGATCCTGGAGGTCACCGACGACGGTGAGACCGCCGTGTGCAATCTCGGCTCGGTCAACCTCGCCGCTTTCACCGTCCCTGGCTCCGATGACCCCCTGGAGGCCGTCGACTGGGAGCGGCTGGATGCGGCGGTGCGCACCGCGGTGGTCTTCCTGGACCGTGTCGTGGACATCAACTACTACCCCACCGCGCAGGCCGCCGCTTCCAACCGGCGCTGGCGCCCGGTCGGCCTGGGCGTGATGGGTTTGCAGGACGTCTTCTTCACCCTCCGCCTGCCCTTCGACTCCCCGCAGGCCACCGCCTTGTCCACGAAGATCGCCGAACGCGTCATGCTCACCGCCTACGAGACCTCCTGCGACCTCGCCGAACGGCACGGCCCGCACCCCGAGTGGCCCCGCACCCGCGCCGCCCGCGGCGTGCTCCACCCCGACCACTACGACACCGCCCCGGCCTGGCCCGAACGGTGGACGGCCCTGCGCGCCCGGATCGCGACCACCGGCCTGCGCAACGCGCTGCTGCTGGCGATCGCCCCGACCGCCACCATCGCCTCCATTGCGGGCGCCTACGAGTGCGTCGAGCCCCAGGTCTCCAACCTCTTCAAGCGCGAGACCCTCAGCGGCGAGTTCCTCCAAATCAACTCCTACCTGGTCGCCGACCTCAAGCGGCTCGGCCTGTGGGACGCCCGTACCCGCGAGGCGCTGCGCAAGACCAACGGCTCGGTCCGGGACCTGGACTGGATCCCGGCGGACATCCGCGAGCTGTACCGCACCGCCTGGGAACTGCCGCAGCGCGCATTGATCGATATGGCCGCCGCCCGCACCCCGTACCTCGACCAGAGCCAGTCACTCAACCTGTTCATGGCCGCGCCCACCATCGGCAAGCTCAGCTCGATGTACGCCTACGCCTGGAAGCGGGGCCTGAAGACCACTTACTACCTGCGCTCCCGCCCGGCGACCCGGATCGCCCAGTCGGCCCGCGCCACCTCCCCCCTCCCCGCCCAGCAGACGACAGCGCCCGACACCGAGGCGGTCGCCTGCTCTGTGGAGAACCCCGAGTCCTGCGAGGCATGCCAGTAATGACTACCACCCCCGCCCCCACCGCTGCCACCGCGACCGCCAGCACCGTGAAGAACCTGCTTGATCCGGGATTCGAGCTCACCTTGCGCCCGATGCGCTACCCGGCCTTCTACGAGCGCTACCGGGACGCCATCAAGAACACCTGGACCGTGGAGGAGGTCGACCTCCACTGCGACGTCGCCGACCTCGCCAAGCTCTCCCCGGGCGAGCAGCACCTGATCGGCCGCCTGGTCGCCTTCTTCGCCACCGGCGACTCCATCGTCGCCAACAACCTGGTGCTCATCCTCTACAAGCACATAAACTCCCCCGAGGCCCGGCTCTACCTCTCCCGCCAGCTGTTCGAGGAGGCCGTCCACGTCCAGTTCTACCTGACCTTGCTGGACACCTACCTCCCCGACCCCGCCGAGCGCGCCGCCGCCTTCGCGGCCGTGGAGAACATCCCGTCCATCCGCGAGAAGGCACAGTTCTGCTTCCGCTGGATGGGCTCTGTCGAGGACATCGACCGCCTGGAGACCAAGGAAGACCGACGCCGCTTCCTGCTCAACCTGATCTGCTTCGCCGCCTGCATCGAAGGCCTGTTCTTCTACGGCGCCTTCGCCTACGTCTACTGGTTCCGCTCCCGCGGCCTGCTGCACGGCCTGGCCACCGGCACTAACTGGGTCTTCCGCGACGAGTCCATGCACATGGACTTCGCCTTCTCCATCGTCGACACCGTACGCCAGGAGGAACCCGACCTCTTCGACGATGAGATGGGCAAGCAGATCACCGCCATGCTCGAAGAAGCCGTCGACGCCGAACTGCAGTTCGCCCGCGACCTGTGCGGCGACGGCATGCCCGGCATGAACACCGACTCCATGCGCGCCTACCTCGAATGCGTCGCCGACCAGCGCCTGGCCCGCCTCGGCCTCCCGCCGCGCTACGGCTCCCAAAACCCCTTCGCCTTCCTGGAGCTGCAGAACGTCCAGGAACTGACCAACTTCTTCGAACGCCGCGCCTCCGCCTACCAAGTCGCGGTCGAGGGCTCGGTCTCCTTCGACGACGAGTTCTGACCCCGAATCCGCAGGTCACGGACGTCTTGCGCTTGAGCGTTTGAACGGGAGAACAGCAGGGTCACGTCGAATCGGTCGCGCGGCCGCGTCGCGAAGCGCCCGTTCACCCGGAGGCCCTGACCCGAACGCGGCCACACCGCCATCACGCCTGCCCCCCATCACACCGGCATGCCGTCAGGTTCTGCATGCCCCTGGCCGCTTGGCCAGCTCAGGTAGATCGCACATTCGCCAGCAAGTCCGAGGCTGGAGCGCTGTGCAATTGACCGAGGAGGCTAGCCATGTGCGGGTCGCTCAGCCGGTAGCGCACGACGCGGCCGTCCTTGTGGGCGGTGACGGTGCCGGATGCGCGAAGCAGCCGCAGGATTTGAGAGACGGCGGTGTCGTTGACGCCGGTGGCAGTGGCCAGGTCGGTGACGGCGATGGGGCCAGCGTGGTGGACCGCCAAAAGGACAGTGAGCCGGTGGGGTTCGCTCAGCAAGGAGAAGCGGTTCGCCCAGGCCGGGATGAGCTCGGGGTCGCCGATGCCCTCGATAGCCTCGCAGATGGTGTGGTTGTCGATCGCCTTGCGGTGGGCGCGCTCAGGGAGAACGAGATGCATGCGGCTCATTTCACCTGCGGCGCCCGCCGGTTCGCAACACCTGCGCACCTGCGCAGGCTTGCCGGTGATTCCGTGCGGGCTCTAAGGTGGTGGGCGCCGTGGTGTTCGGGAAGACCGGTTCAAGTCCGGAGCGGCCCTCGCCACTGTGATCGGGAAGTCCTCGCACCACTTCTTTCCCCGTTGTCCGGGGGAAGGGGTCACTGGGCACGTGTGTCTGGGAAGGCCGGCCGCGCAGGGCGCTTCACCCGTCAGCCAGGAGACCGGCCGCGGCATCGCATGTGACCCATCCACGAGGTGCTGGAGAGGCTGGCCCCAGATGACCCTGCCCGAAAACTCTTCCCCGACCGCTGTCCTTCCCGGCGCGATACCTGCCACACCGATCATCCGCTGGGAGCGCCGGGACTGGTGGCGCACCGGCGGGCTACTGGCCGTGATCGCGGCGCTGCACCTGGTGGCGTTCGGGATTTTGGCCGTGCTTGTGGCCCCGCACCATTACAAGGTCGGCACTGAGGTCTTCGGACTCGGGCTCGGCGTGACTGCCTACACCCTCGGCATGCGACATGCGTTCGACGCCGACCACATCGCCGCGATCGACAACACCACCCGCAAGCTCATGGCCGACGGCAAGCGCCCGCTCTCCGTCGGCTTTTGGTTCGCACTGGGCCACTCCACCATCGTTGTCCTGCTCGCCGCCGGGATCGCCGCGGGCGTGCGCGAGGCCACCACCTTGACCAGCGACAACTCCAGCGCCCGTCAGAGTCTGGGCACAATCAGCACGCTGGCATCCGGCAGCTTCCTGTACCTGATCGCGGCGCTCAACCTGGTTGCGCTGGCTGGTATCTGGAGGGTCTTCAAGTCGATGCGTGCAGGGCAGTTCAACGAGCACGAGCTGGCCAAGCACCTGGACAACCGCGGCTTCATGAACCGCCTCCTGGGACGGCTTACCAAGTCCATCTCCCGCCCGGGGCAGATGTACCCGGTGGGGCTGCTGTTCGGGATCGGGTTCGACACCGCCACCGAGGTTGCGCTCATGGTGATGGCCGGCTCCGGCGCCGCCGCGGGACTGCCGTGGTACGCGATCGTCTGTCTGCCGCTGCTGTTCGCCGCCGGGATGAGCCTGTTCGACACCCTTGATGGGACGTTCATGAACTTCGCGTATCACTGGGCGTTCTCCAACCCGGTCCGCAAGGTCTACTACAACCTCACCATCACCGGCCTCTCCATTGCGGTCGCGTTCCTGATCGGCACGATCGAGCTGGTCGGCATCCTGCACGACCAGCTCGGTCTGACCGACCCGGTTACCGGCTGGATCTCCGGGATCGACCTGAACAACGTCGGCTTCGTCATCGTCGGCCTCTTCGTTGTCGTGTGGGCCTGTGCTCTGGGCTACTGGCGCATCGCGAAGGTCGAACACCGTTGGAACCGCACAGGCAGCCAGAGCAGCACCGTCTGAGAATCCGCCGAGCCTCTCCCGAAGACCCGTCGGAGAAGATCTCCTCCCCCTCGTGCACCGCGTAGTAGACCAGGACAAGACCGGCTAGAGTTGTTCGTGCGATCTCGTAGGGGGAGGGGCTCACCGCGTCAGCTGCTCTGCTCGCAGAGCTGCACCTCCCTGGGCGCGAGCGCCTCCGTCTCACCTCAGCCCAGCTTGATCATCTCTGCGTCGGCTTGGAGTGCGAGCGCGTCTCGCTGAGGGCGGTTCCGCGGGCGTAGGCGCTCTGCCGAAAATCCAAACCCCTGCTCCGGCATGACCTCAGTCACACTCCGGGTGGTGGAGGTCATATTCGTGAACCCTCGGGTGTGGGTTTCCGTCACTGTTCATGGCTGACTTCCGCCTTGGTGCGGTCGATGGGTGCCATTGGCCTTGGTGGCGCGCCTGGTAGCTGTGTCTTCGTCTTGGTTTGGTTGAGTGTTGCTTCCCGGG
>JAFAUH010000309.1 GCA_019243445.1 Streptomycetaceae bacterium
GAGCTGTCCACCAGGGACGAGGCCAAGGAGAAGTTCGTCGGCAGCGACGAGGACTGGGAGCACGCCACGGCGATGCTGGCCGAGGCGGCGCAGGAGTCCGGCCTGGAGCTGGTCGATGACCCGGGCGGCGCGGCGTTCTACGGCCCCAAGATCTCGGTCCAGGCCAAGGACGCGATCGGGCGCACCTGGCAGATGTCGACCATCCAGGTCGACTTCAACTTGCCCGAGCGCTTCAATCTCGAATACACCGCGGCCGATGGCTCCCGTCAACAGCCGGTGATGATCCACAGGGCGTTGTTCGGGTCGATCGAGCGATTTTTCGCGGTGCTGTTGGAGCACTACGCGGGTGCTTTCCCGGCCTGGCTAGCCCCCGTCCAGGTGGTCGGCATCCCGATCGGCGACGCCCACGTGCCGTACTTGGAGGAGTTCGCGGCCGAAGCGAGGGCCAAGGGCCTGCGGTTCGAGGTGGACTCGTCCTCCGACCGCATGCAGAAGAAGATCCGCAATGCACAGAAGGCGAAAATCCCGTTCATGGTGATCGCGGGCGATGAGGATCTCGCGAACGGTGCCGTGAGCTTCCGTTACCGGGACGGCTCGCAGAAAAACGGGATCCCGCGTGACGAGGCGATCGCGGAGATCGTTGACACAGTGGAGCACCGGATCCATAGGTGACGTACTCCCCGCACACGCGGGGGTGATCCGGGTGGTCACCTGATGGTGTTGTCTCCGCGTAAGCGGGGTTCCGTGGGCCCCACTCCGGTGGGGCCCACGGCCGTCATATGCTGCGACTATGACGAGCGAGCCGGAGCAGCAAATCGGAGTCGGGACGCCGGATGCGTTCCAGCGCCTGTGGACCCCGCACCGGATGGCGTACATCCAGGGTGAGAACAAGCCGACCGGCCCGGAAGCGGGGGACGGATGCCCTTTCTGCATGATTCCGGAGAAGAGCGACGAGGACGGCCTGATCCTCGCCCGCGGTGAGCGCGTTTACGCTGTACTCAATCTCTACCCCTACAACTCCGGCCACTTGATGACGGTTCCCTACCGTCACGTCGCCGATTACACCGATCTTGATGCGGACGAGACCGTCGAGCTCGCAGAGTTCACCAAACGCGCCATGACGGCTCTGCGCTCCGCCTCCGGGCCACAAGGCTTCAACATCGGCCTCAACCAAGGCTCCGTGGCGGGCGCAGGTATCGCCGCCCACCTGCACCAGCACGTCGTGCCGCGGTGGGGCGGTGACACCAACTTCATGCCCGTCGTCGGCCACACCAAGGTACTGCCTCAGCTGCTCGCCGACACCCGCGCTATGCTGGCGCAGGCATGGCCCAAGGTTTGAGCGGCCAGTCGGGTAGACCCACTGGGAGCCGGGTCACGCTTCGTAGACGTCTGCCTGCCGCGGTTCCACGCCCTGGACGAGGTTGCTGAGGAACAGTGACCTTGTCCCGAAGTGCTCGGTATCCGCGCCGTTCTCCTCCAGCACCGATAGGGCCGCGGCGTGCACCGCGCGCAGCACGGGCGTTGCGGCGCGCAGTGCGTCGTCGGACATGAAACGGTGCTTCCACGGCTTGTCCGCCCACGCGGAGCGCAACCCGAACGGCTCGGGGAGCGTCAACGTCCCACCGAAGAAGTCCATTATGGGCGGGAACCAGGTCAGCGGCGCCCGAGCGGCGAGCCGTACCACTTCACTCGGCTCCACCAACGGAAGTTGGACCTTTTTGGTCTCCCAGAACTTGACGGACTTGGAGACCTCTTTCTCCTTCGGCGTGGGCTTGGTGGTGAACAGTGAGTGGACCGGACCGAGTGCGTGCCCGGTCACCTCGATCCGCAACGTGGCGTGCAGCACGGTCACCGTTATCAACAAGGTGATGACCAACTGCCCGTCCCACAGCACAAACTGGACCCCCAGATAGTGTCGGTTGCCGCTGCCGAACTGCTGCTCATTGCAAATCCGCTGCAGTTCGAAGTCCTTGACGGTGAATGCCTCGATCTCGGCTCCGGTGGGCCTGCTGATCTCCGTGGCGCTCTCCCCGAGCGGCGCGACGACCCAGTGCCGTATCAACGGCTTGGGAAAACCCCCGGTGTGCAGCGGACCGCGTTCCAACTGGGCGAGCTTGGCCTGAATGGCCTTGATGACGTCCCAGCTGCGGAAGGGGTGGATCTCTGGGATGCCGCGCGGCACGAGCTCCTCGGCCAGCTGCCAACTGCCCCAGCGCGGGCCCATGCCGAGTATCCCTTTGGGCCCGGCATAGAAGACGATGTTGCTGTTCTGCTCGGAGGCCAGCGCGATGAACGACTGGCGTATCCGCTCGGCACGTTCGTCGTTGGGGTGTTGCGGCACCGCCTCGGGGATCTGGGCGCCGACACCGGCCCCCGACAACAGCCCAGCCCAGCGCTCCCGCAGATCGGCGGCGGTGTGCTCACAGATGCGCCGTGCGATGACCCAGCCGACAACGGGGAGCACCATCATCGCCCTCAGATACTCCGCCCCCAGGCCGTGCAGCGGTGGACGCCATATGAGCAGCAGTGCGCCGAGGCCGACGAGCGTGCTCATGAGTCCGCTGAGCGCCCCGGCGCGTGCGCCCTCCGCTTTCGCCAGCGATCGGCGCAGCTGGAAAGCGATCAGCCAGACGAGTACGCCCGGCAGGAAGAGCAGCCCGCAGATCCCCATCACTACGGTGAGGCGGACATCGCGTGCCTGCCGGATGCGGTTGGCGGCGAGGCAGTGCTCGACGATGGTCTGCGGATCCGTACCGAAGGACTGCACGGTCTCCTTGCGTGCCCCGCCGAGCATCCGGAGCTGTACCGCGCGTGCGAACGCCTCACCCAAGTTGGGCTCGAAGATGGACAACTTCGGGCGTGTGAGGGTCGTTTCCGGGTTCGCTTTCAGCAGTTCGTCCACCGGACCGTCGCGGTACGCGGCGGACGACAGCGCCTGCGTCGCCGCCGTCTGCCCGTCCGTGCCGATCAGCGGGACCTGTGCGCCCGGGCTGAAGTCGAACTCCACGCCGGAGAATCCCGATAGTGTAGACACCAACGCCCCCATCCCGCCCGGCCCGGGCGCGATCTGTACTAAGTCTGTGGTCGGCCCGATCACAGCGTATAGGCCCGATGCCCTGCACGTCAGGGCATTGCATGTCAGGGCATCGGGCTCTGCGGTGCTTACGCAGCGATCGCTACGTGCGCTCCTCCTTGAGTTTCGCGGCGAGTTGAGGCGGCATCGGCTCGTGCCGAGCGTACGAGCGGCTGAAGCGCCCAGTGCCGTGGGAGAGTGACCGCAGGTCGATCGCGTAGCGGACGATTTCGATCTCGGGCACCTCTGCGCGGACCAACGTCCGTCCAGGGCTGGCTGGTTCGGTGCCGAGGACCCGGCCTCTGCGCCCGGCGAGATCGCTCATCACCGGCCCCACATACTCGTCCGAGACCAGCACCTTGACCTCGCAGACCGGCTCCAGCAAATGGATACGGGCGTCGCCTGCCGCCTCGCGCAGCGCCAGCGCACCCGCGGTCTGGAATGCGGCGTCGGAGGAGTCCACGGAGTGCGCCTTGCCGTCGAGCAACGTTACCTTGATGTCGACGACCGGGTAACCGGCGGCGACGCCTTTCGCCGCCTGCGCCCGCACACCCTTTTCCACGGAAGGGATGAACTGGCGCGGCACGGCACCGCCAACTACTTTGTCGGCGAACTCGATACCGGAGCCCACCGGCAGCGGCTCGACTTCGATCTCGCAAATCGCGAACTGCCCATGCCCACCGGATTGTTTGACATGCCGTCCGCGTCCCGTGACCTTCTCGCCGAACGTCTCCCGCAGTGACACTTTGTACGGAACGCTGTCCACCTGCACCCCGTATCTGCCGCGCAGTCGCTCCAGCGCCACGTCCACATGCGCCTCGCCGAGACACCACAGCACCACCTGATGGGTGTCCTGGTTCTGCTCCAGGCGCATCGTCGGGTCCTCGGCCACGAGTCGCGCGAGCCCCTGGGAGAGCTTGTCCTCGTCTGCCTTGCTGTGCGCCTCGATCGCCACCGGCAGCAGCGGGTCCGGCATCACCCACGCTTCCATCAGCAGCGGGTCGTCCTTGGCGGAGAGAGTGTCGCCGGTCTCTGCGCGGGTCAGCTTTGCCACACACACCAAGTCACCGGCGACGGCCTTCGACATCGGGCGCTGGAGCTTGCCGAACGGCGAGGAGAGCGCGCCGATGCGCTCGTCGACGTCATGGTCCTCATGGCCGCGGTCCTCCATGCCGTGCCCTGAGACGTGCACTGTCTCGTCGGGGCGAATTGTCCCGGAGAAGACCCGCACCAGACTGATCCGTCCCACATACGGGTCGGACGAGGTCTTGACCACCTCGGCAGCGAGCGGGCCGTCCGGGTCGCAGGTCAGCGGCTGCCGTGGCCTGCCGCTCGGCGTCGTCACCCCAGGGACCTCGCGCTCCACCGGTGTCGGGAAGCCGCTGGTGATCAGTTCGAGCAGCTCCAGGGTGCCCAGACCGTGCCGCGCGCTTTCGGGCGGCGGGGCGGCTGCGAGTACCGGGTAGAACGCACCACGGGCCACCGCGCGCTCCAAATCCTCGATGAGCGTCTTGAAGTCGAGCTCCTCGCCGCCGAGGTAACGCTCCATCAAGGTCTCGTCCTCGCTCTCAGCGATGATTCCCTCGATCAGCTGGCTGCGCGCCTCCTCGATCAACGGCAGTTGTTCTGGCTCCGGGTCGCGCTCGACGCGCTTGCCGGAGGAGTAGTCGTAGACCCGCTGTGAGAGCAGGCCTACGAGGCCGGTGACGCGGGGGTGGCCGTCCGGGCCCTCTTCGCCGCGCAACGGCAGGTGGAGCGGCAATACCGCGTCGGGGTCGTCGCCGCCGAACGCCCGGCTGCAGATTGTCGTCATTTCCTCGAAGTCGGCACGCGCATTCTCCAGATGTGTGATGACCACCGCACGCGGCATCCCGACCGCGGCGCACTCCTCCCACGCCATCTGCGTCGCGCCGTCAACGCCCTCGGCCGCCGAGACAACGAAAAGGGCCGCGTCTGCTGCCCGCAGACCGGCCCTCAGATCCCCGACGAAATCGGCGTAACCGGGGGTGTCCAGTAGATTGATCTTGATGCCGCCCCACTCCACCGGGACCAAGGACAACTGCACCGACCGCTGCTGGCGGTGCTCGATCTCGTCGTAGTCGGAGACCGATGAGCCGTCCTCGACGCGGCCCCCTCGGTTGAGTGCGCCGCTGGCGAGCGCCAGCGCCTCCACCAAGGTCGTCTTACCGGAACCGCTGTGGCCGACCAGCACCACGTTGCGCAGCCCCTCGGGCCGGTCGGCCGCCGGTGCCCCTCCGGCGGCTCCTGCGTGTACCTCTCGCCTGTCGCCCATTGTGATGCCTCCCGCTTGGTGCCTCACTGCACGGTGACCGCCCTCGTGCTGCTGCCGACGACGGCCGGGGATGCTCAGAGCCCTGTCGCCGCAGGCTCTGGGCTGCTCCGACGATGCCCGCGGTACCTTCGACCTTCCCACGCTCGTCACGCTGCGTCCATACGTCGTACGAGCAGCTGTATCCGACTCTCCGCCCGTACGGTCACAAATGGTGTCCGAGGCCAGGAGATGCCGGTGCCTGCGGCGCGTTGCGGGAGATTCGCGTGACTACGATGGGGCCGCCGGTGCCATACAGGCCACACGGCACCCACTACCCCCGGGAAGGCCATGCTGAACAAGTACGCGCGTGCGTTCTTCACGCGTGTTCTCACACCGTTCGCCGCACTACTGCTGCGCTGGGGCATCAGCCCGGACACGGTGACCCTGATCGGTACGGGGGGCGTGGTGGCGGGCGCGCTGGCCTTCTACCCCAGGGGTGAATTCTTCTGGGGGACCGTTGTCATCACGCTGTTCGTCTTCTCAGACCTCGTCGACGGCACCATGGCCCGGCAGATGGGCCGCTCCAACCGCTGGGGCGCTTTCCTTGACTCCACCCTCGATCGCGTCGCCGACGCCGCGATCTTCGGCGGACTCGCATTGTGGTATGCCGCAGGCGGCAACAACCTCGTCCTGTGCGCGGTGACCTTGTTCTGCCTGGCCAGCGGTCAGGTCGTGTCGTACACCAAGGCACGCGGCGAGGCCATTGGTCTGCCGGTGAACGTCAACGGGCTCGTCGAGCGCGCCGAACGGCTGGTGCTCTCCCTTGTGGCCTGCGGCTTTTCCGGACTACACGCGTTCGGCGTGCCA
This sequence comes from Streptomycetaceae bacterium, assembly GCA_019243445.1. Lineage (GTDB taxonomy): Bacteria > Actinomycetota > Actinomycetes > Streptomycetales > Streptomycetaceae > Streptantibioticus_B. The sequence continues at coordinate 6,213 of JAFAUH010000309.1, forward strand.
TACATCGAGATGCTGCTGCCGCTGGCATTGTGGATCGTCGCTCTGGGTAGCCTGGTGACACTGATCCAGCGGATGGTGACGGTGCGCCGCGAGGCCGAGGAGGCTGAGGAGGCCGAGCGGGATGGCATGGGCGATAGTGACATGAGCCTCCCCTTGCCTTCAGGGGGTGCCTCCCGTCGCAGGCAGGGGGAGGGAGGCGCCCCCGGGCGCGACGGGGCGAACCAAAAAGGGGGGCCTGCGTGAAGGACCAACTGCATGATGCGCTTTACCGGGCCGGATGGGCTGCGGTCAAGCGGCTGCCCGAACCGGCAGCGAACGCCCTCGGCCGGAAGATAGCCGACATCGCCTGGCGGCAGCGCGGCAAAGGGGTGCGGCGCCTTGAGTCCAACCTGGCCCGCGTCGTCCCCGACGCCACCCCTGAGCAGCTGTCCGCCCTCGCGCACGCCGGTATGCGCTCTTACCTGCGCTACTGGATGGAGTCGTTCCGGCTGCCCGCCTGGAGCAAAGAACGCATCCGCACCGGCTTCGACCCCAAGTATCTGCACTACCTGGAGGAGGGACTGGCGGCCGGCAAGGGCGTGATCCTCGCCCTGCCGCACATGGGCAACTACGACCTGGCCGGCGCCTGGGTCACCACCAAGCTGGGCGTGCCCTTCACCACTGTCGCCGAACGCCTCAAGCCCGAGACGCTCTACGACCGGTTCGTCGCGTACCGAGAGAGCCTCGGCATGGAGGTGCTGCCGCACACCGGCGGCGCCGCCTTCGGTACCCTCGCCCGCCGGCTGCGCTCTGGTGGGCTGGTGTGTCTCGTCGCCGACCGGGACCTGTCCGCCTCCGGAATCGAGGTGAGGTTCTTCGGCGACACCGCCCGGATGCCCGCGGGGCCTGCGATGCTGGCACTGCAGACCGGAGCGCTACTGCTCCCTGTCACCCTCTGGTACGACGACACCTCGATACTGCAAGGACGGGTGCATCCGCCCATCCCACTCCCACAGACCGGCACCCGCGCCGAGAAGGCGGCCATGATGACCCAGGCCATGGCCGACGAGTTCGCGTCGGGCATCACCGAGCACCCCGAGCACTGGCACATGTTGCAACGCCTGTGGCTTGCCGACTTTGTGAGCGACGCACACGAGCAAGTGGAACGACCGGCCAGCCGTGACATCAGCCGCTGGCGCGGCGGGCGAAGCCGTCCGCGGAGCGCGCGAGCGGGCGACAGTGACATGAACCTCCCCCTGCTTTCCGGGGACACATCCCGCCGAAGACAGGGGAAGGGAGGTACCTCCGGCCGCAGCGAGGCGAACGAAGAAGCGGGCGTGCGCCCGGACGCCGCTGTTCCCGAGATCCCTGTCCCGGGCGTCTTGCGCCCGGACAGCCCTGGAACGGAGAAGAGTTGAGGATCGGGATCGTCTGCCCGTACTCCTGGGATGTCCCCGGCGGAGTGCAGTTCCACATCCGCGACCTGGCCGGACACTTGATCCGCCTCGGCCATGAGGTGTCGGTGCTTGCCCCCGCCGACGACGATACTCCACTGCCCCCGTACGTCGTCTCCGCCGGGCGGGCCGTCCCCGTCCCTTACAACGGCTCGGTGGCACGGCTCAACTTCGGCTTTCTCTCCGCTGCGCGAGTGCGCCGCTGGCTGCACGACGGCGGCTTCGATGTGCTCCACATCCACGAGCCGGCCTCGCCTTCGCTCGGACTGCTCGCCTGTTGGGCCGCAGCAGGGCCGATCGTGGCCACCTTCCACACCTCCAATCCCCGCTCCCGGGCCATGATCGCCGCGTATCCGATCCTGCAGCCCGCACTGGAGAAGATCAGCGCCCGGATCGCGGTCAGCGAGTACGCTCGCCGCACACTTGTCGAGCACCTCGGCGGTGACGCGGTCGTGATCCCCAACGGTGTCGACGTCGGCTTCTTCAGCGGCGCCGAGCCAAAGGCGGAGTGGCAAGGGGGAACGATCGGCTTCATCGGCCGCATCGACGAGCCGCGCAAGGGCCTGCCCACCCTGATCCGGGCGCTGCCGGAGATTTTGCGCCGCAGGCCCGGCACGCGGCTGCTTGTCGCAGGGCGTGGCGACGAGCGGGAAGCTGTCGAAGAGCTGCCCGAACAGGCGCGCAGCCAGGTCGAGTTCCTCGGCATGGTCAGCGACGAGGACAAAGCGCGGCTGCTGCGCAGCGTCGACTTGTACGTGGCGCCCAACACCGGCGGCGAGAGCTTCGGGATCATCTTGGTGGAGGCGATGTCGGCGGGCGCCCCCGTGCTCGCCGGCGACCTCGACGCGTTCCGGCAGGTGCTCGACGGGGGAGCGGCGGGCGAGCTTTTCCCGGTGGAGGACGCCGCCGCGCTCGCCGACGCGGCAGTGCGGCTGCTGGACGATCCGGAGCGCCGCGCCCGGCTGCGCTCGCTCGGCGCCAAGCATGTGCGCCGCTTCGACTGGGGCACGGTCGGCGGGGACATCCTCGCCGTGTACGAGACGGTTGCCGACGGAGCGGCATCAGTCGCGACCGATGAGCGGACCGGCCTGCGCACCCGCCTCGGCCTCGCCCGCGACTGAGTCTGTCTGAGTCTGAGTCTGAGGAGCCTTGCCGCCCGTGACCACCACGTTGCTCTGGATCGCCGTAGCAGGCGTCGCCGTCGTCCTGCTGGGGCTCTACCTCAGCTGGACCGCGGGACGCCTCGACCGGCTGCACGCACGCATCGATGCCGCACGCGCCGCGCTCGACGCCCAGTTGCTGCGCCGAGCCTCCGTCGCGCAGGAACTTGCCACTGCGGGCGTGCTCGACCCTGCCGCCTCGATTCTGCTCTACCAGACGGCGCACGCCGCACGGCAGGCCGAGAACGAACACCGCGAAGTGGCCGAGAGCGAGCTCAGCCAGGCGCTGCGTGCCGTGTTCGCGGAAGCAGACGCCGTCCAGGCGGTACGGGACGCCCCCGGTGGCCCTGAAGCGGCGAGCGAGCTGACTGCGGCGGTGCGCAGGACTCCGATGGCGCGGCGGTTCCACAACGACGCGGTGCGCGCGGCGCGGGCCGTGCGACGCCACCGGGTGGTGCGCTGGTTCCGGCTCGCCGGGCACGCGCCGTTCCCGCTGGCCTTTGAGATGGACGACGAGCCACCCCCCGCGCTCCTGGCCGACGGGACGGGGGTCACTGACGACAAGGGTCGTAAGTGGACCTGACAGCAGGTCCCGCGTGACAATCAGCCGGCTGAAGTCGGCGGGTGTTTCGCACAGCCCACAGCCTTCCGTACGCACAGCCCTATGTACCCACAGCCTTACGATGGGCTTGTCGCACTTATCGCATCGAGTGAGGTCAATCCGTGTCCCACACGCCCCCCAACACGACCGCCCCTGCTACCGGCGAGACTTCGACCACCGGGACCGCGCGCGTCAAGCGCGGCATGGCCGAGCAGCTCAAGGGCGGCGTGATCATGGATGTGGTCACGCCGGAGCAGGCGAAGATCGCCGAAGACGCCGGTGCCGTCGCGGTCATGGCCCTGGAGCGGGTCCCCGCGGACATCCGCAAGGACGGCGGCGTGGCCAGCATGTCGGACCCCGACATGATCGAGGGCATCATCGACGCCGTATCGATTCCCGTGATGGCCAAGTCGCGGATCGGCCATTTCGTCGAGGCCCAGGTGCTGCAGGCGCTCGGCGTCGACTACATCGACGAATCCGAGGTGCTCACCCCGGCCGACGAGGTCAACCACAGCGACAAGTGGGCCTTCACCACCCCGTTCGTCTGTGGGGCCACCAACCTCGGTGAGGCCCTGCGCCGCATCACCGAGGGTGCAGCCATGATCCGCTCCAAGGGCGAGGCCGGCACTGGCAACGTTGTCGAAGCCGTCCGTCACCTGCGCCAGATCCGCGGTGAGATCAACCGACTGCGCTGCATGGCCGAGGACGAGCTCTACGTCGCGGCGAAGAACCTGCAGGCCCCCTACGAGTTGGTCAAGGAGGTCGCTACGCTCGGCAAGTTGCCCGTCGTGCTCTTCAGCGCCGGTGGTGTCGCCACTCCGGCCGACGCCGCGCTGATGATGCAACTGGGCGCCGAAGGCGTCTTCGTCGGCTCGGGCATCTTCAAGTCCGGCGACCCGGCCCAGCGCGCCGCGGCGATCGTAAAGGCGACCACCTTCCACGACGACCCCAAGGTGATCGCGGATGTCTCCCGCGGCCTCGGCGAGGCGATGGTCGGCATCAACTGCGACGACCTGCCCGAGAACGAACGCTACGCCAATCGCGGTTGGTAACGACCTGGGGTCTTACGACAAGGTCGTAAGACCCCAGGTCTCATAAGAGCGTTTGTACCCGGTGGGCAAGGTTTTGGAGGTTTGCCCACCGTTCCCTGGCCCTTCGGGCAGGGGACCCCGGATCCCGAGCTTCGTTCCGAAAGGTATCGAGAGGTATTCCGTTGTCGTCGCTGTCGTCCACCAATGCCGTCGTCGGCGTTCTCGCCCTGCAAGGCGACGTCCGTGAGCACTTGGCCGCGCTCGCCGAAGCCGATGTCCTGGCCCGCCCGGTCCGCCGCCCCGAGGAACTGGAGGACATCGACGGCCTGGTGATCCCTGGTGGCGAATCCACCACCATGTCCAAACTCGCCGTCGCCTTCGATATGCTCGGCCCGCTGCGGGCGCGCATACGGGCCGGCCTGCCCGCCTATGGCTCCTGTGCAGGCATGATCATGCTCGCCGACAAGATCCTGGACGGCCGAGACGACCAGGAGACGATCGGCGGTATCGACATGACCGTGCGCCGCAACGCCTTCGGCCGGCAGAACGAGTCGTTCGAGGCCGCGGTCGAGATCGCGGGTGTCGGCGGCGGCCCGGTCGAGGGCGTCTTCATCCGTGCTCCATGGGTGGAGTCGGTGGGCGCCGGCGTCGAGGTACTCTCGCGGCTCGCGGACGAGACGATCGTCGCCGTCCGCCAGGGCAACCTGCTGGCCACCTCTTTCCATCCGGAGCTCACCGGCGACCACCGGGTGCACCGGTTCTTCGCGGAGATCGTCCGCGCCGCGAGAGCCGAGATCGGTTCCCGGTAGGATCGCAGGTATTCGTTAGCAAGTTGGTGACGTGAAGGAGACAGGCGGATGTCCGGCCACTCTAAATGGGCTACGACCAAGCACAAGAAGGCCGTGATCGACGCCAAGCGCGGTAAGCTCTTCGCGAAGCTGATCAAGAACATCGAAGTCGCGGCGCGTACGGGTGGTGCCGATCCCGAGGGCAACCCCACACTGTACGACGCCATCCAGAAGGCGAAGAAGAGCTCGGTCCCCAACGACAACATCAACCGTGCGGTCAAGCGGGGTGCGGGTCTCGAGGCCGGCGGCGTCGATTACCAGACGATCATGTACGAGGGTTACGGCCCGAACGGCGTTGCGGTGCTCGTCGAGTGCCTCACTGACAACCGCAACCGCGCCGCCTCGGAGGTGCGGGTGGCGATGACCCGCAACGGCGGTTCGATGGCCGACCCGGGTTCGGTGTCGTACCTGTTCAACCGCAAGGGCGTGGTGATCGTCCCGAAGGACGGGCTCAGCGAGGACGACGTGCTCGGCGCGGTGCTCGATGCGGGTGCCGAAGAGGTCAACGACTTGGGCGAGTCCTTCGAAGTACTGAGCGAGGCCACCGACCTTGTCGCGGTGCGCAGCGCACTGCAGGAAGCCGGGATCGATTACGACTCGGCCGATGCCAACTTCGTCCCGACCATGCAGGTCGAGCTGGACGAGGAGGGCGCACGCAAGATCTTCAAGCTGATCGACGCGCTGGAGGACAGCGACGACGTGCAGAACGTCTTCGCCAACTTCGACGTCCCGGACGAGATCATGGAGAAGGCCGAGGCCTGACGCGGCCTCAACAACCGTAGAGCGGTGCTGCTGCGACAAGGCGACGGGGCAATTCCCGCTCCTCGCCCGACTACCTCTCTATAGGAGCGCTCCGCTCTATGGGAGTGCTCCGCTCTATGGGAGTGCTCCGCGCGCTGTCTCCGTTCCGACTCATCGCGTTGTCGGTGGTGCCAGGTAGCCTGACGACATCATGGCATCGGTCGACGTCTGAGGATCTTGACCAAATAATTGAGGAATCCCGATGGTGATCGACCAAGGCCGCGAGAGCGGCTGCGGTTCAGCCGCAGAGAGGGGCATGTCGTGCGGGTGCTCGGCGTGGACCCGGGGCTGACCCGGTGCGGCCTCGGGGTGGTTGACGGCATGCCCGGACGGCCGCTGCGCATGGCGGCCGTCGGGGTGGTGCGTACCGCCGCGGACGCCACGATCGGTTCGCGTCTCGTCACCATCGAACGCGGCATGGAGACATGGCTCGACCAATACCGCCCCGAAGTGGTAGCGGTGGAGCGAGTGTTCAGCCAGCACAATGTGCGCACAGTGATGGGCACCGCGCAGGCGAGCGCGATCGCCATTTTGTGTGCCTCACGCCGTGGCCTGCCCGTATGTCTGCACACCCCGAGTGAGGTGAAGGCCGCCGTCACCGGCAGCGGACGCGCCGACAAGGCACAGGTCGGCGCCATGGTGACGCGACTTCTGCGACTCGACGCACCGCCGAAACCTGCCGACGCCGCCGACGCCCTCGCGCTCGCCATCTGCCACATCTGGCGCGGCACCGCCACCGGTCGCCTCCAGCAGGCGGTCGCCGCCCACGCCCACCCCAGAGGCTGAGAAGAGGACCGAGGAGAGCAGCGCATGATCGCCTTCGTCAGCGGGCCCGTTGCCGCACTCGCACCGGACACCGCGGTGATCGAGGTGGGCGGCGTCGGCATGGCCGTCCAATGCACCCCCGGCACTCTCGCGCACTTCCGAGTGGGCGAGCGGACACGCCTCGCCACCTCCCTCGTCGTCCGCGAGGACTCCCTCACCCTCTACGGCTTCGCCACCGACGACGAACGTCAGGTCTTCGAACTCCTGCAGACTGCAACCGGTGTCGGCCCCCGGCTCGCCCAGGCCATACTCGCCGTCCACGCGCCCGACGCACTGCGGCTCGCTGTCGCCCACGGTGACGAGAAGGCACTGATGGCCGTCCCCGGCATCGGGAAGAAGGGCGCCCAGCGGCTGCTGCTCGAACTCTCCGGCCGGCTCGGCGAGCCAACTGGAACCCCCGTCACCGGCGGATCGCCGACAGCCGCCTCTGCCTCCGCGCAATGGAGCGAACAACTGCACTCGGCGCTCGTCGGACTCGGGTACGCGCCCCGCCAGGCCGAGGAGGCGGTGGCGTTCGTCACGCCCGAGGCAGAGGCCGCCACGGCCGGAGGTGCCTCCCCGAACGTCTCAGCCCTGCTGCGCTCGGCGCTGCGCACTCTGGGCCGCGCCCGCTGACGCCACCCCGCATCACCCACGTGAGGAATGACACCGCATGACCTGGGACGAGACCGGCGAAGCCGCAGCTGATCGGCTGGTGGCCGCGACCGCGGACGGCGAGGAACGCGCTGTGGAGGCGGCACTGCGCCCCAAGGATTTCGGCGAGTTCATCGGCCAAGAACGTGTCAGGGAACAGCTTGACCTGGTGCTGCGCGCGGCCCGAGCGCGCGGTGGCACCGCCGATCACGTGCTGCTCTCCGGGGCGCCCGGCCTCGGCAAGACCACCCTGTCGATGATCATCGCGGCTGAGATGGGGGCCCCCATCCGCATCACCTCAGGGCCGGCCATCCAGCACGCCGGAGACCTCGCCGCGATCCTGTCCTCCCTCACCGAAGGGGAGGTGCTCTTCCTCGACGAGATCCACCGGATGTCCCGGCCCGCCGAGGAGATGCTCTATATGGCGATGGAGGACTTCCGGGTCGATGTGATCGTCGGCAAAGGTCCGGGCGCCACCGCCATCCCGCTCGAACTGCCCCCCTTCACCCTTGTCGGAGCCACTACGCGCGCGGGTCTGTTGCCGCCGCCGCTGCGCGACCGTTTCGGCTTCACCGGCCACATGGAGTTCTACGCCCCAGCCGAACTGGAACGTGTCATCCACCGCTCCGCCGATTTGCTCGAGGTCGATATAGAACCGGACGGCGCGGCTGAGATCGCCGGCCGCTCCCGCGGCACCCCGCGCATCGCCAACCGGTTGCTGCGCCGGGTGCGCGACTACGCCCAAGTCAAGGCCGACGGCGTGATCACCAAGGAGACCGCGGCCCGCGCGCTCGACGTCTATGAGGTGGATCTGCGTGGTCTCGACCGGCTTGACCGCGCCGTGCTCGACGCGCTGCTCCGGCTCTTCGGCGGGGGGCCTGTCGGCCTGTCCACCCTCGCTGTCGCCGTCGGCGAGGAGAGCGAAACGGTAGAGGAAGTGGCCGAGCCATTCCTGGTACGCGAGGGGCTGCTGGCCCGCACGCCGCGCGGTCGCATCGCCACGCCCGCGGCCTGGGCCCACCTCGGTCTCGTCCCCCCGCGGCAAAACGACGCGGCCGCCGCGCAGCAAGGCCTCTTCGGATCCTGACGCGTGCGTCGCCCACCCACGGGGGGCCAGGTCGACGCAGGGATTCGTCGCTTCCGGAACGCAGGTGCAATGCTGGACGTTGTTCCCGTTGTTGTCGGGGTGCGGGGTCGCCTAGACTCCGCCGATGCCTTCCCTTCCGGGTGGCGTCTCCATCCATATACCGGGCCGCATGCACGTGGCTCCACGAAGGAATTTCCTCAGGCCGTGAACATCGCCACGCTCCTCCCCTTCATTCTCATCCTCGGCGTCATGCTCGTCATGACGCGCTCGGCGAAGAACAAGCAACGCCAGCTCCAGTCGATGCGCGACCAGATGCAGCCCGGTTCGGGCGTGCGGACGATCGGCGGCATGATCGCCCTCGTCAAGGAGGTCCGTGACACCACGGTCCTGCTCGAGGTCGCTCCTGGCGTGCACTCGATCTACGTCAAGAACGCCATCGCCGCCGTGCTACCCGAGGAGGAGTACGACCGCCTCGTCCACAACGACGTCCCGCTGACGTTCGACGATGCGCTGACCGAAGAGCCCGCTGACGAGAAGGCCGAGGCTGCCGCTGACGAGAACGCAGTGAACGCTGCCGACGACGTCCAGGACACGGCCGAAAACACCGCGGAGACCCCTGAAACTGCTGAAACCGCGAAGAACCGCGCAGATGGCGACAAGTAACACCAGGCTTCGGGGTTAGGCTCTGGAGCTGTCGTCCGGTGCGTCGGCACGTCCTCACAACATTTCGTGGCCGTCCCGCGGAGAATGTCCTCCGCGGGACGGTTGGACAGGGAGAAACGAGAAGGTGGCAGTACCCAAGAAGGGGCGCCGGTCTCCGGGGGCCCACAGGCATCCCGGTCGCGCGCTGGCTGTGATCCTGGTGGCACTGGCCGCGCTCGTAGGAGGGATGTTCCTCTCCGGCAACACCCATCCGCGGCTGGGTATCGACCTCGCCGGCGGCACTGAGATCACGCTGACGGCGAAGAACACACCTGGCCAGCGGAACGCGATCAACCCGACCAACATGAACACCGCCGTGAACATCATCAATCGGCGTGTCAACGGTCTGGGCGTCTCCGAGGCCGAGGTGCAGACCCAGGGCAGCAGCAACATCGTTGTCGACATCCCCAAGGGCACCAACACCCAGCAGGCCGTCAACCAGGTGGGTACCACCGCCCAGCTGTATTTCCGACCGGTGCTGAGCGAGACCGCCAACATCCCGGCCTCATCGAACCCCCCTTCCTCGTCGTCGCGCTCCGGCTCCTCCAGCGGCTCCAAGAGCAAGGCCAAGGAACCGGCGACCCCCTCGCCGAGCCACACCACCCAGGGCCGGGCCGTCACTGACGCCCTGAAGGCCGGCGCATCGAGCCCTTCCCCTTCCCCTTCCCCCTCCCCGTCACCTTCGCCCTCTGCCCCCAGCAATTCCGCGAGTTCCAGCGGTCTTGACTCCGCCACCCCCGCCGACCTGCAAAAGCAGTTCACCGCGCTGGACTGCTCCAACGCCACGCAGCGCGCCACCGCCGGTGAGAGTGCCAAGCCCAGCGACAAGACGATCGGCTGCAGCCAAGACGGCAAGACCAAGTACGTGCTGGGCGCGGCCGCCGTCGACGGCAAGGACGTCTCCAAGGCACAGGCCGTCTACGACACCCAGACCGGCGCCGGTTGGATCGTCACCCTCGACTTCAACGGCACTGGTGCCAAGAAGTTCGCGGACGTCACTGGCAAGCTTGCCTCCCAGCAAAGCCCGAACAACCAGTTCGCGATCGTCCTGGACAATCAGGTCGTCTCCTCGCCCCAGGTCTCCTCGGCGATCACCGGTGGCGGTGCCCAGATCTCCGGCAGCTTCACCCAGCAGTCCGCCGAGGACCTCGCCAACGTATTGTCATATGGCGCGCTGCCGCTGTCGTTCAGCACCTCCGATGTCACCACCGTCACCCCACAGCTCGGCGGCGAGCAACTGCAGGGCGGACTGATCGCGGGCGCCGTCGGCCTCGCTCTCGTGGTGCTCTACCTGCTCGCGTACTACCGCGGGCTGAGCTTCGTCGCGGTCGTGAGCCTCATGGTGTCCGCCGCGCTGACGTACAGCATCATGAGTGTCCTGGGCCCGGCGATCGGCTTCGCGCTCAACCTGCCCGCCGTCTCCGGCGCCATCGTGGCGATCGGCATCACAGCCGACTCGTTCATCGTCTACTTCGAACGCATCAGAGACGAGCTACGCCGCGGACGCAGCCTCGCCCCCGCCGTGGAGCGGGCCTGGCCCCGCGCCCGGCGCACCATCTTGGTATCCGACTTCGTCTCCTTCCTCGCTGCCGCGGTACTTTTCTTCGCCTCCGTCGGTAAGGTGCAGGGCTTCGCATTCACACTGGGCCTGACCACCGCGCTCGACGTGGTCGTGGTCTATCTGTTCACCAAGCCGCTGATGACGATCCTGGCCCGCAAGAAGTTCTACGCCAGCGGCCATCCGTGGTCCGGACTCGACCCGAAGAGCCTGGGTGTCCAGGCCCCGCTCCGCCGTGCCCGCCGCACGACACGCACCGAAGTCAAGGAGGCATGATGTCCCGGCTCGGCACGATCGGCCATCGCCTGCACCGGGGCGAAGTCTCTGTAGACTTCGTCGGCAAGCGGAAGTACTGGTACGGCTTCTCGATTCTCGTCACCATCGTCGCCATCATCGGCTTGGCGGTGAACGGCCTCAACAAGAGCATCGAATTCTCCGGCGGAGCGGTCTTCACCACGCCCAGCACCTCGATCTCGATCCCTGACGCTCAGCACAAAGCCGAGTCCGCCGCGGGGAGCGGCCACGACGTCATCGTGCAAAAGCTCGGCACCGGCGGCCTGCGGATCCAGATCAGCCATCTCGACGAGAGCACCGCCCCCTCGGTCCAGCAGAAGCTCGCCGGCGATATGGGGATGCAGGCAAACTCCATCAACCCGCAGGTCGTGGGCCCGAGTTGGGGTGCGGAGATCACCAACAAGGCCGAGCTGGGCCTGGGCATCTTCATGGTGCTCGTGGTGGTCTACCTGGCGGTCGCCTTCGAGTGGCGGATGGCGCTCGCCGCGCTGGTCGCCCTTATCCACGACATCACCATCACTGTCGGCGTCTACTCCATCGTCGGCTTCGAGGTCTCGCCCGGCACTGTGATGGGTCTGCTCACCATCCTCGGTTACTCCCTCTACGACACCGTCGTGGTCTTCGACGGCCTCAAGGAGACGACCAAGGGCATCACCGCGCAGAACCGCTACACCTACAGCGAGCTCGCCAACCGCAGCCTGAACCAAACCCTGGTCCGCTCGATCAACACCTCGGTGGTCGCGCTGCTGCCCGTCGGTGCCCTGCTCTTCGTCGGTGGCGGGATGCTCGGTGCGGGCATGCTCAACGACATTGCGCTCGCGCTCTTCGTTGGCCTGACCGCCGGCGCCTATTCCTCGATCTTCATCGCCACCCCGATCGTGGCAGGGCTCAAGGAACGCACCCCGGAGATGACCGCGCTGCGCAAGCGGGTCCTCGCCAAGCGTGCGGTGGCCGCCGCCAAGGGAGAGCAGGAGCTGCAGGACACGGAGTTCCCGAAGGACGGGACCGACGAGGCCGATGCCGAGCCGGTGGACGCCGGCGCAGCCGCCGCAACTGCCGGGATCGGTGGCCAGCGCGGTGGGCACCATCGCGGAGCGGGAGGACAGCCCACCTCCCCCCGCAACCGCGGCCGTGGCCGCCCATCCGGCAAGCGCCGCTGAGCAACGGGAAGGAGGGAGCCATGACGCCGATGGACATCGCCCATCCCGAGCTGCGCAGCCTGCTCCTCAGCCGGATCCGTGATGTGCCCGACTACCCGCAACCGGGAGTGGTGTTCAAGGACATAACCCCGCTGCTCGCCGACCCGGGCGCGTTCGGGGCGCTCACCGAGGCGCTCGCAGCCGTGTGTGTGCGCCACGGCGCGGACAAAGTCGTCGGCCTCGAAGCACGCGGCTTCATCCTGGCCGCCCCTGCAGCAGCCAGGGCCGGGATCGGCTTCGTGCCAGTGCGCAAGGCGGGCAAGCTGCCCGGGGCAACCCTTGTCCAGGCGTACGAGCTGGAATACGGCACCGCCCAGATCGAGGTGCAAGAGGACGCCTTCGCTCCCGGCGACCGCGTACTCGTCATCGACGATGTGCTGGCCACCGGGGGCACCGCCGAGGCCTCGCTGCAACTCATCAGACGTGCCGGGGCGGAGGTTGCGGCCGTCGTGGTGCTGCTGGAGCTCGGCTTCCTGGGCGGCAGAAGTCGGCTTGCCCCGGCTCTCGCGTCGGCCCCGCTGGAGGCGCTCATCGCCCTGTGACGGCCCCGCCGGGCGTCCTAGAGCTCTCCCCGAGTCTCCACCAGGGGTGTGGTCGCCAGCTCTCAGGCTTCGCGGACGGCCTTGCTTGCCGGGTCAGCGGCTGATGTCATGGTCGGCCGGCCACTTCGCCTGCTCGCGTGCGTCGCTCACGGTGGCACGCGGCCAGGCTCTGCCGGTCGATACCATGGATGTTCTGGCACCTATAGCGCCGGAACGCCCTCTTGAGGAGTGCCCTTGCCAGACGAGGCCCATCCGCTCACCGCTCGGGGCGGGAATGATACGTCGGCGCCCGCTTCGGCGCCTTCTGGCGCGCCTGCGCACGGCAACGGCCCCCGGCCGTCCGCCGAAGCGGCCAGTGCACGCTCCGAGCGACCTGCAGCAGGGCTTACCCCAGCCCGCAGCAGCGGCTCCTCCAGCCGGGTACGGGCCCGCCTCGCCCGTCTCGGCGTGCAGCGCTCCACCCCGTACAACCCGGTACTCGAGCCTTTGCTGCGGATAGTGCGCGGCAACGACCCGAAGATCGATTCCTCCGGACTGCGCCAGATCGAGCGGGCCTACCAGGTTGCCGAGCGGTGGCACCGTGGCCAAAAGCGCAAGAGCGGCGATCCCTACATCACCCATCCGCTTGCGGTCACCACGATCCTCGCCGAACTCGGCATGGATCCGGCGACGCTCATGGCGGGCCTACTCCACGACACCGTCGAGGACACCGAGTACGGCCTCGACACCCTGCGCCGTGACTTCGGCGACCAGGTCGCG
>JAFAUH010000149.1 GCA_019243445.1 Streptomycetaceae bacterium
CGAAGATGACCGCGGGTCCACTTTGCGCGATCGCCGCTCACCCAATCGGGGGTAGCAAATGGTCTTGCCGCCTTCGCGCGTCCCGTCACCCTGCCGGGCGCACCCGGCGGGAAAAACCCCTGCACAGCCCACCCTTCACACCGTCACCTTCCGCACTTCTCTGATTACCTGACGCACCACCACGGATGTCTGTGCACCAGAACCGTCACGAATCTCCCTCTCGACCGTATTCCACTTGGCACAACATCAGCATCATGGACGACGATAGGAGGACGACAGGAGAGCGGACGGTACGGACCGCACGCGAGAGGAGGCGTCCATGGGTTCGGTGCGAAGGGCCAGCGCCTGGCTGGGGCTCGTCGACGACGGCAGCGACGAGCAGTACTACGACGAGGAGTACGCGGACTACGCGGAGGGCCCCGATTCCGCCGACGCGTGGGCGACCGACCCGCAAGTGCGGGTAGTGGGGGACGCGGCAGAGGAGCAGGGCCCCTGCATCGCGACTGTCACCCCCAGTAGCTTCCGTGACGCGCGCGATATAGGAGAGCTGTTCCGCGACGGGATCCCGGTCATCATGAACCTCACGGCCATGGAGCCATCCGATGCCAAGCGCGTGGTCGACTTCGCGGCCGGGCTCCAGTTCGGGCTGCGCGGTTCGATCCAGCGGATCGCCGGTAGGGTATTCCTGCTGACGCCTGCCGACTACCAGGTCATCAGCGGGGAGGCCGCCGGTCGGAAGACGGACGGCTTTTTCAATCAGAGCTGAGTCCCTGCCCCCCGGATCCGTCTGCCCGGTGAAAGGAACCAACCCACTAACAACGTAAGGAGGAGCAGGACGGGATCTTGCTCATGGGTGGACTCCGGCTGAACGATCTTGGTAACGATCCCTGGGCAACGATCTTGGGATGGCGCCCCTCGGTTCTGGGCCCTGTCCGGGCGATCTTCGTAAGAGCCCCTGCCGGCCCTATTCCCTGACTGTCTCAGCCTGGAGCGTCGCACGCGGCAGGCGCAGTGCGGCGGCCCCGCCGAGCATCAGCAGGGCGGCGCTGACACCGAGGGTGATGTGCAGGCCATGGACGAAGGAGTGGCGGGCGGCGGCGCGCAACGCGTCCCCGGCGGGTTCGCCGAGCGCATCGGCCGCCGCGTATGCCTCGCCGAGCGAGCGGCCCGCCGCCTCGCGCGCAGCCGTCGGCACGCCGGGAACCTTGCTGACGCCGGGCGCGTAGGCCGCATTCATCACGCTGCCGAGCAGGGCGATGCCCATCCCGGCGCCGAGTTGGTACGAGGTCTCGCAGATCGCCGCGGCGCCGCCCGCCCGGTCGGCCGGGGCGTCGTCCAGCATGGATTCGTACGCCCCGAACAGGGCAGTCTGGAGGCCGAAGCCGAGCATCAGGAAGGCACCGGTGAGCAGCCAGGGGCGGTCGTGTTCGCCCATTGCGGTGAGCGTGAGAACAGCGCCGGCGGTGAGCACGAAGCCGAGACCGGTCATAAACCGCGGGCCGAGGTGGTGGAGCATTCGTGATCCGGCGAGGCCCGCGGCCATCGCGGCGACGGTGAGCGGCAGCAGCCGCAGCCCGGTCTCAAGCGGTTCGAGGCCGAGAACCAGCTGGAGGTATTGGACGGCGATCAGTTCGAGGCCGACGAGCGCGAGCATCGCCACCACGATGCAGCCGACGGAGATGCCGAACACTGGCCGCCCAAACCACCGCATGTCGAGCAGTGGATGCCGGATGCGGCGCTGACGTCGTACGAAGAGCCACAGCAGCGCGGCACCGCCAAGGAGTGGCACGAACACCGAGGGCTGCTGCGGCAGGGCGCCGGCGCCGAGGTGCTTCACCGCGAAGACGGCACCCATGAGGCCGACGGCGGCCATGACCGCGCCGAGTAGGTCCCACGGCCCGTCGCGATCACCGGTGGACTCGGGCAGCAGCCGTCGGGCGACCGGCCAGATCACCGCCATGAGCGGGATGTTGAGGAGAAAGACCGAACCCCACCAGAAGCGCTCGACGAGGAAGCCGCCGAGCACGGGCCCGACCGCGGCGCCGACGGCGGCAACGGCGCTCCACACACCGATTGCCATTGCGCGCTCCTGCCGGTCTGGAAAGACCTGACGCAGGATCGAGAGCGTTGAGGGCATGATCATCGCACCTCCGACGCCGAGCAGGGCACGGGCGGCGATGAGGATGTGCGGGGTAGTGGCGAAGGCGGCCGCTGCAGAGGCGGCGGCGAAGAGCCCGTAGCCGAGGAGCAGGACCCGGCGACGGCCTATGCGGTCGCCGAGTGTGCCGAAGAGTATGAGGAGGGACGCGGCGGTGAGCGGATAGGCGTCGACGATCCAGAGCAGTTGTGTCGCGCCAGGTCGCAGTTGCTCGCTGAGCGAAGGGATGGCGACGTGCAGCACGGTCGCGTCGAGAGCGACGAACAGCAAGCTGACGCAGAGCACGACGAGGACGGACCACCGGTTCGCCGGAGTGCTCGCCCCACCCGGATGGGGGCCGGGGTCGGGTTGGGTGCTCCGGCGTCTGGGGACGACAACCGTCGTCCGTGTACCGGGCGTGATCGTCCCGGTCATCCGTGCACCTCCACCGCTGTTGTACTCATACCCGCCCAGCTCACGCCCGTTCGGCGGTACGGGAGCGAACAGCAAGGGTACGCGAATGAGATAACGCGACCGTGCGTCGGCTGGGTGCACTGCTCCGGGCCGCCCGCCACAGCAGCGGTTTCTGGCGGTCTTCCGGCTCACAGGGTCCGCGGACGGCCTCGCCTCCGCTCGGCCGTCACCTCCTTCGTACCCCGCAACTCGGTACACGCCTCTGGCGCCTATCGTGAACCGGAATGGCCCTATCCGATCCTCCGAAACGCCTTCAGGCAGTTCGCGCTCCACCCATGAATTTTGCTCCGAAAATTCGCCCGGACGGCCGCTGTGGAATTCCGGATTTAATTCCTTGTGCACCGCCGGGCACCACGTCCGGTCTCCGCTACGTCAAGCGGAGAATGTGAGATGGACGACATCCCGCGACTGCGGTCGCATCACATCGTCATCACAAACCGCCTGCCGTGGTCAGAAACTTCCGTCACAGCCTGTAATGTCGAATGCGTGCGTACCGACCTAATCGTCGCCCCTCCGGAACACCCACCGGTAGGCGAGCGCCAGAGCGACCGCGGGCTCCCGCGGATGAGCCGGACACGCCGCTGGCTGTTCGGCACGACGCTGGTGGCCTATGCGGCCACAGTCGTAGCCGTACTCACCACGTCCTGGCTCGTGCGGCTGGACTGGCAGGTGATGCTCTTCCGGCCCTATAAACAGTGGCCGCAGATCCACACCGTCCTGGACTACTTCGTGGTCCTCGGGCAGCGCGGGCCCACCGCCGTCATCGTGGCAGCCTGGCTCGGCTGGCGTACCTGGAAGCTGCGGACGCTGCGTCCGCTGCTGGTCTTGGGCACATCCCTGCTGCTGCTCAACGTCTCCGTCGGCGCCGCCAAGTACGGCCTCGGCCGACTCGGCCCGCACTACGCGACCACGATCGGCTCTGCCGAGATGTGGCAGGGGGGCGACATATTCCCCTCAGGCCACACCGCCAACGCAGTCGTGACCTGGGGAGTACTCGCCTATCTGGCGACCACACCGTCAGCTCGCAGGGTCGGCTCCGTGATCAGTGCGATGCTTGCGCTCGCAGTGGGAATGACCACGATCTACCTCGGCACGCACTGGGTGAGCGACGTGCTGAGCGGCTGGTGCGCCGGGCTGCTCGTGCTGCTTGCCCTCCCCTGGTTCGAGCCCGCCGTGGCGCGCACTGAGGAATGGGCCATGGCGCGGTGGCGTCGCGGCCGTCCGGCGTACGCGCCACCAGCCGTGGCCCCGCCGGTGGCTGCGGGCGGTGAACTGCTCTCCCCGTGGCCGCTGAAGGGGGGCGACTCCGCTCCGGCGCGGTTGCCCGTCGGCGCCGGGGTCAGCGCCCGTACGGCATCCGCCGCGCCGCGCGCACCTCACCACCCCACACGGCCATACCCGACGCGGCATGAGCGCTCCCCGGTCACACCCGCCGGCCCTCGGCGGCCACACACCGACCGCCCGGTGCGGTGGGCTCCGCCGGTACCGAGCGCATACCCTGTGGGCACCGACCGCACACGTTGACGCTCTTCCCCCGGAGGAATCCGGGGGATTCTCCCGCCACTCGAGCGAAGCCTCAGCCGGCCTTCCTTGCTCCGCGGCGGGCCCCTCCGCCTGCTCGCGTGCGTCGCTCACCCGGGCCAGCAGCGCACCACGCGTCCGTTTTCGATGCCGAGGTTGAGCCGTCCGGCGACGTACTCCATGGTGACCACCGCGTCCAGAGGCAAAGTGCGCACCATGCTCCAGCCGCGCTCCGCCGCCAGCCGCTCCGCCTCCTCCACGAGCAGCCCGACATAGTTTTCCGGGTGGTCATGGGGGTTGTTTCCGCCGGAGTGGGGATTCGTCACTGGCGCCATGGCGCTCACCATAGGCCCTGCACACTCCGTCGGAAACCGCAAACCGCACGAAGTTCCCGTCTATCGTCACGCTTATGTCACAGTGTGCGTCAAGACGTTTGGGAGCCGCACGTCACTCCCCCGAGCCGCGCCCATCCACCGAAAAGAACAGCGACACACCTTATTCGCATGGATACATGCGTATCACATCTATATCAATGCCGGAGATCTGGCCGACACACCGAAAAGCCGCCCCAATATCTGCCGGATTTGTTGAGCGGTTGAAGCAAAATTCGCCGCACGCCCCTCGGAGCGATCCGCCCGGCGCGACTCATGGGCGTACGGGGTGGCGGACAGTAGAGCAGTTGTGGGTTGCATCGAACTCCGGCGGGAGCCCGCCGCCGTGGCCCCGGTCGGTCGAGTCGACCCACCACCGACAGACCCAGGCAGCAGCCGACCCCGCGCGTCGTTGCGGCCAAGGCCCTTTCCGTAAAGCAATTCACATGCCTTTATGGGGATATCGCGGACAACCGAAGACCACCTATGTGATTTAGTTCACACGTTCATAGGCATGCGGCGGTCCGGTGCTCCAACAGGGAGTGACGTGTTCCAGCGAAATGATGACTGTCCGCACACGGCGCCCGAACGCACACCGGGTGATGCGTGACTCCTGCCATAGATCGGGCGTTGTGAGTACGAGCCAGGAAATGCCGGGCTCAGATCTTTTCCCCACCCGAGGAGTCATGCCGTGCCGCCCATGCTCGATGTCAGCGACGAGGTACGCGCAGAGATCGGCGATTCGGAGGCCGACCGTCTGCTGGCGGGCGAGAACGCACCCACCACGTACGACTGCACCTCTTGCCGCACCCCCGGCCACACCGACCGGGAACGCACAAGCACCGTGCTCTTCATCGGCGAGGAGACCGCGGTACTCGCCTTCGCACACGCCTCCTGCATCCCTTCCCAGGTCGTGCCGGTCTCCGAGGAACAGTTGCAAGGCGCCGTCCGCAGCATCACGGCCGGAGACACCGGGGAGATCAGCCAGGGTCGGCCACAGGACCCGGCAGCAGAGCAGGCGGCACCGGGACAGGCAGTACTCGGCATCACGGCCGGCCTGGTGATGTGCCGGGACGCTCTTTACCCCTCCCTGGTGGTCGAACCGACCGGGCCGGTCGGCCGTCCAGGCAGCACAAGCACCGAGGACGAATTCCTCACGCTCCTCGCCGAGCAGGGTTTCCACCCCGTCAAG
This sequence comes from Streptomycetaceae bacterium, assembly GCA_019243445.1. GTDB lineage: Bacteria > Actinomycetota > Actinomycetes > Streptomycetales > Streptomycetaceae > Streptantibioticus_B. The sequence goes on from JAFAUH010000149.1 coordinate 5,696, forward strand.
GATCTCGACGCACCGCCCGAGCCGGTACCCGTCGGCTGGTCGGTGCTGTTTGCGGTCGGCAAGCTGCACGCCGTTCTGCAGCCCGGCACGGACGGTGGCAATCCGACCGCGTGGTGGCAGGCGCACCAGCCGCTCGCCGTCAGCGACGGCTGGCGCGCCGAGGTCAACCGCTCCAATAAGGTGCTGGTGTTCGCCGCGCCCGCGGGGACGATCGGCCGCCAGCCGCGGGAGGACATGCTCCGCGAAGCACTGCTGCGTGCGGTGCGGGATGGAAAGCTGATGGGCGGCATGATGCCACTCGCGGGGACCTGACCCCATCCGGGCGAGTGGAATGGGCGATGCGCGGCTGACCTGCGATCATTCGCGCATCGTCCGTTTTGGTAAGGGGTTGGCCATTTGGGCGGTGTTAGCCGGAGTAGACCGCATCCCGTACGCGATGTACTCGTTGGCATATACGTGCAGACCTACGACGAGTTCTCCCGCGCCCCGTACCAGAATCAGATCCCGCCGATGCGCACCCCGCAGGATCCCGTCGCAGGCTCGGGCACACCGATTTACGATGCGCTCTATTCGGAGTACCGGCGGCTGTTCCGAGC
>JAFAUH010000289.1 GCA_019243445.1 Streptomycetaceae bacterium
CCCCGGCGTGGTCCGATGGCGATCTCCACGCACACTAGCCCAAGTGGCTGACCAATTGTCAAGTTGGGTTTCCGCTTCGGCTGCGGGCCGAATCCGGCCTAACCCGGCCGTGAACGACCGGGCTTGCGGCCTTCATGAAGAGGGTCAAGTCCCAGCTCATGGACCATATTCGGCCCCTTTCCCCAAGTCCCATTGACAAGTGCCGTGTCACTGCTCCGCCCCTGTTGAGCGTAGCGCCGCGACGGCAGGCTTGTACACGCAAAGTCATATTCCGCTCACAGGGCGGGACGCAACCGGCGGAGGAACCAAGCCATGTACACCACACCCCACGAAGCCCTCGGGATCGGCAGGCGCGCGGCGGAGGATCTCGCGGAGGCACTACGATCCGTGGGGTTCGTACTGCCGGGCCTGGACGGAGAGTTCCCGCTCATGGGGAGCCCGCAGGTCCAGCTCGGCAGCGTACTGGCGACGGAAGCGCAGCGGCTGGCAGCGTGGATCCGGGAGCAGCAGGGATGAGGACCATCAAGCGGGAGGGCCAGCCCCGGATGACGCTGCGGGTCTACCGGGTGGACCGGTACGGAACGTGCGTCGCGGAGGTGTCCTCGTGTGAGGTGCGGGCGCAGGAGCGGCCACCGGAGTTCAATCCCATCGGGTTTCCGCCCTGCGCGTGCCCTCGATGCCGTGCCGAGTCAAACAAACTCGGCCCAAGCTGATGCTTCCCGACATGACCGTGCCAGAGAGCGGAATCGATGAGCACGCGCTCAGAGCCCAGCAGTTGCGCGATGCGGCGCCGGTCGTGCAGGCCTGGCGCGAGCGAGCCACGCTCGATGCCGAAGAGCTCGCCGACATCTTCGGTGAGGACGTCGCGTGACGCCCCTGGCTCGGGGCCAGGTCTGGGCGCGTCCAGCTGGTACCAAGAGCTGGGCCGTGGTGATCGTCGAGTCGGACGCCGCCCTGGACGCACTGCCCGGCACTGCTGTGTGCATGATGATCGACGAGACCCAGGGCGCCCCGGACACCGTCGTCACCATCCCATCGAGTTCCCGTCCTGCGGGTGCCCTCGATGCCGTGCCGAGTCGAACAAACCCGGCCCCAGCTGATGATGCCCGACATGACCGGAAATACTCTAGCGTCGAGCCCACTTGGGTGAGTTTACTCAAAGCCCCGTGTCCACGTCGGGGCGGGAGAATCCAAGGAGGACATGCATGATCCAGCCCTCTGTTACAAGCGAATCCTCAAAGGTTCAGCAGAAGGCCGCGGCTTCCCGCGAACTGAGGGACATCGTCGCCCGGACCCTGCCGGAGAGCGGAATCGACCGGATGACGGACCAGCGGATCGAAGAGGTCATCGCAATTCCTGCACTCACCGCTCACATCTAGCCATTCGGTCATTCGTCAGCGCATCGCCAAAGGGCCAGGGAAAGAGGAATTCTTAGTGGGCGACTGGGACAACGTGACACTCCTATTCTCCACGGGAGCTCGATCTCCGAAGCGATCGTGTCATCTGACCCTCGGAGACTTGCTGCTCGCCAACCGGTTCCCCCCGTCACTGTTCCAAGCATACGAGGTGCCTGGAGACGGGAGACTGAAGCCGGTACCGATGTCCCTGGCTCTCGGTGAGATCCCTCCTGGCCATAAGGTCATTTTACAGTGCGTCCGGAACACCGATATCGAATCTCTGGATCCGTCGAAGCTGGAGACGGTAGCGCATACCCACGAACCCGTCGCGGCGATGTACGAATTCCAGTACGTCGGCGCAACCCACTCCGCAGATCACAAGGTGCACCTTGTAGACGATGCCAGCCTACGCGACATCATGTTCGAGAAAATCGCTGACTTCCTGACCCAGTACACGGTCCCGGTTCCCATGGTCGCGGGCATCTCGGGCGGCGGAGACAGCAACACCATTGTGGGTCTTCGAAGTTAACCGGGGAGGGGTGCCGCGTCGGCCGGCAAGGTTCCGCCGGATGCGGGCCGTGACCTGGGCGGACTCGCTTCGCCAGAGATGACGCGTGCTCCGCTTGCGCGGGGGTCCCCGGTTAACTTCGAAGACCCACCATTGTACAAGGTGTGCGTCGCTACGTGACTGCGGCGAGCCTGGATTCCTCGAAGGTCAACTGCTTCACGCTGATCATGGATCCGATCTGGCCTGAATCTGCGGGGCAGCGGGCCCGAGAACTGTGCGCCGAGGCGGGATTCGAGCACCTGGTACTCTATCCGGACGATATCGCAGACCTACTCCACATGCGTGAATCGCCCGAAAAGCTGTGGGAAGAGTTCTCCGCTACTTACGAAGACTGCGCACACTTCTTCGGTACCTTCCTCATCAACCTGGCAGGCCGCCAAATCTGCGAAAACCGGGGCGGCTCGCATCTCCTCGTGGGCTACAACCGTGAGGACATCATGGCGGAACTACTCTTCTGTCTCGTGAACGGCCGGCGCCCACTGCCCTTCCCGAAACGGCGCACGGGAGAAGTGGATTGCCTGATGCCGGTCTGGGACGTGCCCAAGCACCTGCTGGATGCCTGCTACCCGCACTACAGTGAGATCAACTACAGCGAACGTGTGGACACGACGACCCCGCAGCGCTCCGCGATCTACTACTTCGCGCACAGCCTCGACGCCCTCGTACCTGAGATGTCGATGTCACTCATGAGCGGTACCGCAAAGCTGATGGATGAGCTGGGCGGTTGGCAGGAACTCTCCTCTCTTCCGGGAACGCCGCTGCTCACGACGGGAGTTGGCACGGATCACGAGCGCGAGGCGGTGGTCAGCCTGCTGAGCCGCTACTTTCCGCGCTGGCAGGTGACGGAGAGCCAGACCCCTTAGGATACGAGCCTGACCATCGAGGCTTTGACGAGCCGGACACCGGGAGTATCACCAGCATGGGGCAGGCTGCTCAGGCGCCGTCGGGGACCAGGGACCTTCTCGCCGACGAGGTACGCCGCCGTAAGGCGGCATTCGACATGCTCGCGCGGATTTTCGAAAGCTTTGGGTTCGACCCCCTGGAGACACCAGCTTTTGAAAACCTGGACGTTATCACCGGAAAGTACGGCGAAGAAGCGTCGAAACTCATCTTCAAAATCCTTAAGCGCGGGGTGCATGAGGCATCGGGAGAGGCCGATCTGGCGCTGCGCTATGACCACACGGTGCCGTTGGCGCGTGTCATTGGCACGCACGGAGCGAAGCTCCCCACCCCTTACAAGCGGTACGCCATCGGCCCCGTATGGCGAGCCGACCGGCCGCAGGAGGGGCGCTTCCGAGAGTTCGTCCAGTGCGATATCGACACGGTCGGCTCTCTGTCTCCGCTCGCCGATGCGGAGGTCGTGCTCGCGATTGCCCGTGGGCTGGAAGCCCTGAAGGTCAGGAAATTCACCTTCATGGTGAACTCCCGCAAAGCGCTCTACGCGCTCCTGGAGGTCTACGGCATCAGCGCGGCCGACGGACCTGGTGTTCTGGGGACTCTCGACAAGCTCGACAAGATTGGGGCCGAGGCGGTCGTCAAAGAGCTGACCAGCGAGCGAGGGCTTGCCCCCGAGGTAGCCGAGTCGCTGGTAGGGGACGTTGCCGCCGACAACCCCAGCCGCATCCGCAGGCGCCTGGATGCAACGGAGGAGGGCAGGGCCGGGCTCGCCGAAATCGACCGGCTCATTGAGCTGACCACAAGTGCCGGGCTCGCGAGCGAGCGCATCGCCTACGTTCCCCGTATGGTGCGCGGGCTGGACTACTACACGGGGGTCATCTACGAAGTCGAGGCCGACGGATACCCCGGCTCGGTCGCCGCTGGCGGGCGTTATGACCACCTGGTCGCCACTCTAGGCGGCCCCGATGTCCCCGCCTGCGGATGCTCCATCGGTATCGAACGCATCCTCGCCGTCCAGGGTTCGCAGGACACCGAGCCACGCGGCTTGGATGTCGCGGTGACGGTCCTCGGCGGCGAAGAAAACCTGATGCGGCTTGCTGCCGACCTTCGCGAGCAGGGCCTGCGCGTCGGCACGTACTTGGGGGCGTCCGGCAAACTGGCCAAGCAATTGAAGTGGGCTAACGACCAGAACGCCCGGATCGCGGTCCTGCACGGCCCCGAAGAACAAGCCGCCGGGGAGGTAACACTGCGCGACATGCGGTCTGGTGACCAAACGCGGGTGCCTCTCGATGAAGCCGTGGCACAGGTGAGCGAACTGCTGGAAGGTTCCTGAACCGATCGCGATACGTTCACCATGTCCCGCTCCAGCTCCATTAGAGCGGGACATGGTGCCACCCTGAACTGCCGCCCGCCCGCCACCCGCCCCCCGCCGCACGCGAATTCGCCACGGTGAATCGCGCGTTCACGCCACTTGCCGCACAATGGATCGTCTGGAAGCCAGGGCGGGTGGCGCTTCGGCGATCCGTCCGGGGATCCCACGCGCCGATCCGGGTTGGCGTGACGGGCGGATCAGCCGGAGGGGCGCGGGCGAATGGCGGTTGCGGTCGAGCGGGATGAGGTGGAGCGGCCGTTCATCGAACAGCTCACGGCGATGGGCTGGCAGCACGTCCACGGACCCGACCTGAAGCGGGAGGGCCGGGCCTACCACGACGTGCTGCTTACCGAGCGCCTCACGAAGGCCCTCAAGCGCATCAACCTGCACAGCGGTTCCCCCTGGATGGCCGACGCGAACGCCGCCCGCGCGATCGCCGAGCTCGGCGGAGCCGCGATCGGTGACCGCGGACTGCTCGACGCCAACTTCGCCGCGACCGACACCCTGCTGCACGGCGCGCAGATCCCCGGACACCCGAGTCTGCACGGTGACGACGACACTCACGTCCAGTACATCGACTGGCACGTCGACGACGGCCCCGAACTGGTCGCCACACGCAATGACTTCCTCGTCGTCGACCAGCTCGAAGTGCGCACCCTCGGCGGGGAGAAGTCCGTCCTCGACCTCGTGCTGTTCGTCAACGGCATCCCGCTCGCCGTTGTCGAGTGCAAGAGCCCGCACGGCAGCGACCCGCTCGGGCTGGCGATTCGCGACCTGCGCGCATACACCGGCGAACCGCTCGACTACGACGAGCGTGACCGCCGTGACGTCCCCTGCGGTGTCCCGGAGTTGTTCAAGACCGTGCAGCTGCTGATCGCCGCCACCGGAGACACCGCGCACCTGGGCACCATCTCCTCCAGTGAGGAGCACTTCGCCGCCTGGCGCAGCATCGCTCCGGAGGAAGAGGGCACGCTGCGACGGGAGTTGAGGCAGGCGAAGATCATCGGCCCCACCCCTGAAGGCGAGGCCCCGGCTCCGCTGACCGAGCAGCAGAAGCTGATCGGGGTCGTGCTGCGTCCGGCGAATCTGCTGAACATCGCCCGTCATTACGTTCTCACTCTCCCGCTGAAGGACGGGAGCGCCGTCAAGGCGGTCTGCCGCCACCAGCAGTACCGTGCCGTCGAGAAGGCCGTACGCAAGTTGCGCACCGGCCGTACCCGGCGGGACCCCGGCCCCGACATGGACGGCCGTGGCGGTGTCATCTGGCACACGCAAGGGTCGGGCAAGAGCCTGACCATGGCGTTCCTCGCCCGTCGGCTGCACATGCACAAGGACCCGGCGTTCAATTTGTTCACCATCGTGGTGGTCACGGATCGGACGCAGTTGCAGGGCCAGCTCGCGGCTGCGGTACGGATCAGCGGCAGCGAAGTGGCGGTCGGTGAGACCCAGTCCGAGGTCGAGGGGCTACTGCGCGGCGGCGGACGTCGCGTCGTCTTCGCGATGATCCAAAAGTACGGTGCGGGCGGCCGGTTGACGTTCGCGAAGGACGCCGACGGGGAGGCTGACGGGGACGATCGCGATCTCACGGCGGAACCGCGGGCCCGGGAGGCGGGCGCGAAGGGAGGGCCGGATACCGCCACGCGGCCCAGGTTCCCGCGGTGCAACGACTCGACCCGGATCCTCGTCCTCATCGACGAGGCACACCGCTCACACACCTCCGTACTCCACGCCTGCCTGCGCGAGGCTGTGCCGAACGCCGCGCGAATCGGGTTCACCGGCACGCCGATCATGCGCGGCAGGCTTGAGGACACCGGACGGATCTTCGGCATCGAGCCGGACGGGCGGTTCTTGGACGAGTACCGGATGGACGAGGCCGAGCGCGACGGCGTCGTGGTCCGGGTGCGGTACGAGGGGCGTACCGGCGAGGGCCGGGTACGCGACGGTGCCGCTCTGGACCGGAAGTTCGACGACCTGGTCAGGCGACGCGATCCGGAGGAACAGAAGGCGCTCGCCCGCCGGTGGAACAGGCCCACCGAGCGCGACGTCGCCGAATCCGTGCCGATGATCAGGGCCAAGGCCGCGGACATCCTTGAGCATTATGTGACCTCGGTGCTCCCTGGCGGGTTCAAGGCGCAGGTAGCGGCGGTCAGCCGGGATGCCGTCGTGCGGTACCGGTTCGCGCTGCGCGACGCGCGGGACGAATTGCTGCTGCGCGTCGGGGAGTTCGACCCGTGGGCGTTGCGGGGGCGCCTGCCGGAGAGACTGAAGCGCGATGAACTGCTGCTGTTGCGGGCCTGGCAGTACCGGAACGTGCTGCGCCGGATCGATTTCGTACCAGTGATTTCGGCGGGTGCGGAGCGCAAGGAGCGGCGCTGGCTGGAGTGGACCGACGCGACGCGGCAGGCCAAGCACATCGAGCGGTTCTTGGAGGACTTCCCGCAACTGCCCCCGGACAACCCCTGGGCGGCGGCCGGGGCCGCCGCGCCCGTCGTCGCGGCTTCGCCGTCGCAGCCCACCGGGCTGCCGTGGAGCAGCCCACCCATGGGCCGGACCGGCGCCGTGCGACGGGACGACGAGGCCGATGAGCCGATCGCGTTCCTCATCGTCAAGTCGATGCTGCTGACCGGCTTCGACGCCCCGATCGAGCAGGTGCTCTACCTGGATCGGCCGATCCGGGATGCCGAACTCCTGCAGGCTGTCGCCCGGGTCAACCGGCCGGCACCCGGCAAGGCGGGGGGTTATGTCGTCGACTACTACGGCGTCTTCGCCAACCTTGCCGAGACCCTCGCGGGCTACCGTGACGACGCCCCGGTACTGTGCAGCGTGCCGGACATCGGATCCGAGGTTCCCTCGATGCAGGAGGCGGCCGAGGAGGTGCACAGGTTCCTCGCCCGCATGGGCGTCCTGGGCGTCGGGGACGGCGAGCGGCCCGGCGGCATCGCGGAGGCGCTGTTCGCGTTCCACGACGAGGGCGACCGCCACGCTTTCGACGAACTGCTCGGCGACTTCCTTCGCGCGGTCGAGCGGGTGCTCCCCCATGAGGACGCTTTGGACTACATCCCAGACGCCCGGAAGTGGGCCCTGCTGCAAAAGCGTCTGCGCCACCACTACCGGGATGCGCCGGGTGGGACCTTCACGCTGCGCGGCTACGGCCGCAAGGTGCGCGCGATGATCGCAGAACACCTGGAACTACCCGAGATCGAACAGGTCATCCCGCCTGTCTCGATCACTTCCGCGGCCTTCGACGACGCCGTACGCGAGATCCGTGAGCCGCGGGTGGCGGCGGCCGAGATGCGGCACGCGCTCCGCTTCCACCTGGAGGAGCGCGTCAAGCGCAAGGACCCGGCCAAGTTCACGGCGCTCTCCAAAGCGCTGGAGGATGTCCTTCGTAACCTGCACGGGCGGTTCGAGGAGCAATGCGAACGGCTGCACGAGCTGATCTCCGAAGCCCGCAAGGAGGAGGCGGACGACCCCCGGATGGCGGGCCTCAGCATCGCGGAACAGCGAGTGTACAGTCAGCTCGAAAACCGACTGACCGGTCACCCGGCCTTCGACCAGCCGGATGCCGAGCTTCTGCGGCGGCTGTCGACAGGGGCGTGCGAGGTCATCGCGGAGGCGTTCACCAAGGTCACTTACCTGGGACGGCACGAGAACGTCCACTCCCTCGCCGCGGACATCTTCACGCGGCTCTTCGAGGAGGGCTTGATGCCGAAGGACGCGGACTTCGCGCCGCTCCAGGAGTTGTCACAGTTCCTGGCCGGCTTCGCCGAGAGCAACAGGTCCTCGTTCACCCGTCAGCGACCGGCACAATAGGCGGCGTGTCTGCCGCGCCCGATGTAGCCGAAGCCTGCGCCGCCCCTCTGACGGACGGGCAGATACTCAGCGTGGGCGGGCAGAGGCTGAACGTACGGGTGAGCGCTCGCCGCACCAGGCTCGCCCTGACCGTCGAGCGGGACGGGACGGTCACTTTGCACGCGCCCCACGACTGCACGACCGAGCGGGCCAAGGACTTCGTCCACCGGCACCGCCGCTGGATGGAGGGGAAACTCGCCCTGCGTGAGAGGCTGCGCCCCGTACACCCGACACGGCGGCTGGTCGACGGTGAGATCTTCCGCTATTTGGGACGGGCGTACCGTCTTCAGGTGCGGGATGTGCCCGGGGAGTCCGTGCGCCTGGTATGCGGCAGGCTGCAGTTGGACGCCGGGGCAGCGACCGATCCCCGCCGTGGCCGCCGGGAGATCACCGGCTGGTACCGGCGCGTCGGGCGGGAGTGGGCCCTTCGCAGGCTTCAGCCGTGGGCTGCCCGCCTCGACGTCGCCGCGCCACGTGTGGAGGTGCGGGACTTGGGGCTGCGCTGGGGCTCCTACACCCCCGGAGGCGAAGAGCCAGGGCTCATGGCCCTGAACTGGGCGGTATTTCAATTGCCCGCGCACCTCGTCGACTATGTGATTGCGCATGAGCTGGCTCATATCACCGTCTCAGGGCACGGGCGGGAGTACTGGCGTGTGCTGCGCCGGGCGCTCCCCGAGTGCGAAGAGCGCAGGAACGATCTGGACGAGCTGGGGCGCAGGGTCTGGCTTGGCGAAGTCGAAGCTCAGCCGTGCGGCTGACCGAGGCGATGCACGATCTGTTCGGCGCAGAAGATCTCGGGAGGATGGCGCATGCGCACCCGCAAAACCCCACCCAGGTCAAGAGCCCTTCACAGCAGGCTCCAGGATCGCCACGCACTCCACGTGATGCGTCATCGCAATCATGTCGGCCTGGACGGGATCGCGAAAACCAGCAGGTCAGACGGGGATTCCCGGCCTGTCATGCGTCCTCTCGGACGGCCAGAGCGTCACGGCGCCCGAAGCGCCCGCTCCCCAGAGCGCTGTCGGACCTGGCCCGCCCTTCGACAAAACGCCATCTTGTCGCACCTTCCCGTCAGAGGTGGGGCAGCTCCTTTCACAGAGGCAGGTCATCGGGCAGTACCCGGAATGCTTTGTACCGGCCGAGCGGGCGTACGGCGCGGAAGTCGCGACGGTCGAGGGTGAGGACAGCGTCGGTGTCGTAGTCGGCGGCAAGAGCTACGTTTACGGCATCCGCCAGATCCAGGTGGAGGCCGTGGTAGCGGGCACGCACCGACTGGGCGACCTCCAGATGCTCTTCCGTGACTTCGGGGACGACGACACGGCCGCGACGCATCCAGTGCCGGATGTCATCGACCGCGCTGAGCGCCGCTTCCCGGCCGAGTTCACGGGTGGCGACATGGTCGATCTCAGCGAGCAGCAGAGGCGACATCACCAGCAGACCCGCGGCCATGATCGCTTCGTTTGTAGCCTGATGCTCCGGGTGGGTCGAATCGAGCGCTGCCAAGAGTCCGGACGTGTCCGCGATGACGATGATCACGCGGCGGATCCGGTCTCGGCCTCGCGGCGAACAGCGTCAGCGACGGCGTCGCGCACGTCACGCTTCGTAGGTGTGCGGCCGGATCCCTCGAAGGTACGGGAGAAGAGGGGCTCATCCCAGACACGGTTGGCCATGGCCGCGAGGTGGATGCCCTGGCGGATGATCTCTGCCTCACTGATACCCCGCCGCTTGGCCGCTTCCTTGATGATGGCGAGGTCTTCCGGGTCGGCATAGACATTGGTCCGCTTCATAGCCATGTACCAAGTTTAGCGTATGTGCCATTTTGATGTATGTCGTGTTCAAGTCCTCCCCCGCCGCCACCTCTACGACGAGGCCACCACATGCCGAAAGGCACGGAAAGACTTATCATCGTCGGTCTGTCAGGAGCCCTTCACAGCAGGCTCAAGGATCGCCACGCACTCCACGTGATGCGTCATCGGGAAGAGGTCGAACGCCCGCAGCGATACAGGGCGGTAGCCCGCCTTTCCGAAGTAGGACAGATCGCGGGCGAGTGCCGCCGGGTCGCAGGCGACGTAGGCGATGGCACGGGCGCCGAGGCCGGCAAGGTGGGCGACCACTGTTCCACCCGCGCCCGTACGGGGCGGATCGAGGACGATCAGGTCGGTCTCGGTGACTCCGGTACGGGGCAACACCCGCTCCACTGTGCCGTGTTCGATACGGACCCGGTCGAGGTCGGCGAGGTTGTGCCGGGCATCCGCGACCGCGCGCTTCGCCGACTCGATGCCGAGTACGGCGCCGCGCTCCCCCACCCGGTCGGCGAGCGCACCCGCGAAGAGGCCGACGCCGCAGTACAGATCGAGCGCCGTCTCGCCCGGCCTCGGCGTGAGCCCTTCGAGCACCGCATCAACCAGCAGATCCGCAGCCTGGTGATGGACCTGCCAGAAACCGCCGGAGCCGACCCGCCAGGTGCGGCCCGCCGCACGCTCCCGTACGAAGTCGCGGCCGTGCACCCGGTGCGCTCCACCCTGGTCGTCGATCCGCAACACCGAGACCGGCCGGTCGAGTTCGATGAGCGGCAGCCTGGCACCCGGATCGGGAGTGATGATCACTTGGCGGTCGGAGGAGCCGGTGGACGCGATGGCCTCGATCGCGGTGATCGACGGCCAGCTGCGTTTCTCGATGCCCAGCTCGCTGACACCGGGCGCGGCGATCAGGCAGTGGTCGATCGGTTCGACCTCGTGCGAACGATGACGGCGCAGCCCCGCGCGTCCCTCGGCGTCGACGGCGTACTGCACCCGCGTGCGCCACGCCGGAACCTGACCCCGGGGCACCTTGTCGCCGGGGGCGGGTTCGACTGTGCCGTCCCACCCGGCCTCCTGCGCAGTGAGCCCGGCGAGGCGGGCGAGCTGCTCGGTGATCACAGCAGCCTTCAACCGCCGCTGAGCGCCAGGTGCGGTGTGCTGCCAGTCGCAGCCGCCGCATTTGCCCGGCCCGGAGAACGGGCAGGGCGCGGCAATCCGGTCGGTGGAGGCGTCGAGTACCTCGACCGCGTCGGCGCGCAGGAAGCGGGAGTCCTCGTCACCCTCCGTGATCTTGGCCCGGACTCGTTCGCCGGGCAGTGCGTGCCGGACGAAGAGCACCCGCCCCTCATGGCGTGCGATGCAGTGCCCGCCGTGCGCCACCGGGCCGACCTCGACCTCATAGAGCTCGCCGACGAGCGAGGCGGCCGTGGAGTCGGTCCGGTCCTTCGTACGGTTCGTACGGGTGCGGTTCTTCACGTCGGGCGGACTCCTGAGCTGGATGGTGGATTGGGCGGTGGGCTGGACGGGCAACAGCCCTTCAGTCTACGTCGCGGTCCGGTACGGAGAAATACGGTCCGGTACGGAGAAATTTTGAGGTTTGCTTGCACCGACAGACCGCTTGCACCAACAGACCGAGAGCTGCCACGAGCCCCGGCAAGGGAGGCGAATCGTGCACGGCTTTGCAGGCAGGTTCCCGGTCGGCAGGCTACGCGTGTAGCTTTGGCCGCGGTCTGAGATTCTTAAAGGGCCTGAGATCAGCTGGATCTGCAGGAATCTGCCGGAAGGACAGGCGACAGCGTGCACGTCGTAATCATGGGCTGCGGGAGAGTGGGATCGACTCTCGCGCACTCCTTGGAGCAAAAGGGTCATACGGTCGCTGTGGTCGACCAGGACCCGACGGCGTTCCGCCGTCTCGGGGCTGGGTTCTCCGGACGCCGTGTGACCGGAGTCGGTTATGACCAGGACACCTTGCGCGAGGCCGGCATCGAGGAAGCGGGCGCATTCGCCGCAGTGAGCAGCGGCGACAACTCCAACATCATCGCGGCTCGGGTAGCCCGGGAAATGTTCGGCGTGGAGAATGTGGCGGCCCGCATCTACGATCCGCGCCGCGCCGAGGTCTACCAGCGACTCGGCATTCCCACCGTGGCGACAGTGCGGTGGACCGCCGACCAGATGCTGCGCCGTTTGCTGCCTTCGGGCGCCGAACCGCTGTGGCGGGACCCGAGCGGCGGAGTGCAGTTGGCCGAAGTGTCGACCTCCACTGCATGGGTTGGCCAGCGAATCAGCAAGCTGCAGACCGAGACGGGCGTACGTGTGGCTTTCCTCACTCGATTGGGCGAAGCAATGCTGCCGGCGTCGGACACGGTGCTGCAGGAGGGCGACCTCGTGCACGTGATGATGCGCACCAATGAGGTCGAGAAGGTCGAAGCGGCCTTCGCCAAAGGGCCCGAGGAGGCTCACACATGAGGGTCGCTATAGCGGGAGCGGGCGCGGTTGGCCGGTCCATCGCGGGTGAGCTGCTGGAGAACGGGCATGAAGTCCTGCTCATCGACAAGAACCCGGGATCCATCTCGGTGGAACGGGTTCCGCAGGCGGAGTGGCTGCTTGCCGACGCGTGCGAGATCACCTCGCTGGACGAGGCGGCGCTGCACCGCTGCAACGTGGTCATCGCGGCGACCGGTGACGACAAGGTGAACTTGGTCGTCTCGCTGCTCGCCAAGACCGAGTACGGGGTGCCGCGAGTCGTCGCCCGCGTCAACAACCCGAAGAATGAATGGCTGTTCACCGAGGCCTGGGGTGTGGACGTCGCCGTCTCCACGCCGCGGCTGATGTCGGCCCTGGTCGAGGAGGCGGTCAGCGTCGGCGACCTGGTGCGGCTGATGCGATTCAGCCAGGGCGACGCCAACCTCGTCGAGCTGACCCTGCCGCCGGAGGCGGCGCTGGTCGGCACACGAGTGGGAGACGTCGCGTGGCCCACCGATACCTCTTTGGTGACGATCATCCGTGGCCAGCGGGTGCTCACCCCGTCGAAGGACGACGCGTTGGAGGCGGGCGACGAGATGCTGTTCGTGGCCGCGCAGGATCGGGAGGAGCAGTTGGAGGAGCTGTTGTCGGTGACGCGCGAGGACGCCGGAAGCTGAGCCGCGCCGACTGCATTACGAGGGTCCGGGCCATGCCCGGGCCCTCCGCGTTATGGCGTCATCGCACCGAAGCTTCGCCGGTTGCTTCGCGCTCGGCCTGCTCCGCCGCCTCGGTGGTCTCTGCCGCCTCTGCCGCCTCTGCCGCCTCCATCTCGGCGATCACATCGATCGGCGGCGGCGCCTTGGCAAGGAAGATCCACGTCAGATAGACCGCGAGCAGGAACGGCGGGATACCGAGGGCGATCTTGACCCAGCCGAGCTGCATCGCGCTGCCCCACCAGTAGAGGGGGAAGAGGATCGCCGACTTGGCAAGCAGGATGATGCCCCACGCCCAGGTGGATTTGGTGTAGGCGCGGAAGCGGCCCGGGTTGCGGGTACGCCAGGACAGGTTCTCCCGCAGGATCGGGCCGAGCAGCACACCAATCAGCGGATAGCGCAACAACGCGGAGATGAGGTACGCCACAGCGAGGCCGAGGGTGTAGAGCATGCCCGGCAGATAGAAGTTTTTGGCGTTGCCGGAGAGCATCGCGAAGAACGCGCCGAAAGCGACGCCGAACACTCCGCTGAAGGCGTGTTTGAGCGTTTCCTTACGGACGAGCCGTGCGATTGCCAGTACCAGGCTCAGCCCCAGGGCCGCCAGCGCCGAGACAGTGATCGAGTGCTGAATGGTGAAGATGAGGACGAAGACCAAGCCCGGCACGGTCGTGTCGACCATGCCGCGCATACCGCCGAACGCTTCGAGGAGCGCCGCATCAGCTGCTGCCTTCGCCGCAGTTGCCTCGTCGCCCGCTGCCTGATCGGTCCGCTGATCGGTCCGCTTGTGGGTGCCCAACACCGGCTACTCCTGTCCGACGGGACGCAGTTCGTACTTGGGGTTGAACAGCACCGGGCGGCCACGGTTCACCGAGACCCGACCCGATGCGATGATCTTGCGCCCCGGTTCGATGCCCGCGATGCTGCGGCGGCCGAGCCACACGACGTCGAGTGCGGCCGATCCGTCGAACAGCTGCGCCTCGAGGGCCGGCACGCCGGCCCTCGGTCGAAGCGTAACTGTGCGCAGTGTTCCAGTGACGGTCACCACCTCGCGGTCGTGGCACTGCCCTATCGGTGTACAGCCGACTGCCGCCGTGTCCTGCTGCAGCTCTTGTGACTCCAACTCCTCCTGTGTGGAGGAGAAGCGGTTCAGCATCCGGCGGAAACGTCCGGCCGGTCGATCCGAACGGGTGGCACCACTCATACCGGCAGACTACCGGTCGAGAACCGGATTCCGGCGCCGCTGGTAGGTCACGGATTCGCTTCCCGCCCGCTCCCGTGCGCCGCTCACGGTTCGAAGCGGTAGCCCATGCCGGGCTCGGTGATGAAATGCCGGGGGTGGGCCGGGTCGGCCTCGAGCTTGCGGCGCAGCTGCGCCATATAGACACGCAGGTAGTTGGTCTCCCTCCCGTATGCGGGCCCCCAGACCTCCTGCAGCAGCTGCTTTTGGCTGATCAGTCGGCCGGTGTTGCGTACCAGCACTTCGAGCAAGTGCCATTCGGTCGGGGTGAGGCGTACATCCTTACCGTCCCGGTTGACCTTCTTGGCTGCCAGGTCGACGGTGAACGAGCCGGTCTCGATCAACACCGCCTCGTCCTCGTCACTGCCCGGCGCGGCTCTGCGGACGGCGGCGCGCAGCCGGGCGAGTAGTTCGTCCATGCCGAAAGGCTTGGTGACGTAGTCGTCGGCTCCGGCGTCGAGCGCCTCGACCTTCTCGTCGGACGCCTGGCGGGCGGAGAGCACGATGATCGGCACGCGGGTCCATCCGCGCAGGCCCTTGATCACTTCAGCGCCGTCCATGTCGGGCAGGCCGAGATCGAGAAGGACCACGTCAGGATGGCAGGCGGCGGCGAGCTGGAGCGCGGTGGCGCCGTCGGAAGCAGCGTCCACCTCGTATTTGCGGGCGCGCAGGTTGATCACGAGGGCACGGACGATCTGCGGCTCGTCATCCACCACGAGCACTCTGATGGCTCGCTGCGGCAGAGGGTATCTCTCGCCGGAGGCAGGGGGAGGCTGATGTAGCGGGCGGGAGTGGCCCCCGGATGGTTCCGGCATGAGACCTGCCTTTCGCGTCATGAAGTCGTTCATGAGGTGGTTCATGGGCTCGTTCATGAGGTGGTTCATGAGGTGGCTTCAGCGGGAAGCTGCGGTGGGGCGGACGGTAGCTGCGCGCCGACTGCCCGCAGAGTGAGGATCATGGTGAGCCCGCCACCGGGTGTGTCGTCGGCGACGAGGGTGCCGTCCATGGCCTCGGCAAAACCGCGGGCAACTGCGAGGCCGAGGCCGACCCCGGCGCCGCGCGGGGCGTCACCGTACCGCTGGAAGGGCTCGAATATCCGGTCTTTCGCATGTTCCGGTACGCCCGGGCCACGGTCGGCGATGCGCAGCTCGACGCGGTCGTGCAGGGCGCTGGCCGAGATGAGCACGCGCTGGTCGTGCGGGCTGTACTTGACGGCGTTCTCGACGACGTTGGCGACCGCCCGTTCCAGCAGCCCGGGGTCAGCAAAGATCATCGGAAGCGTTTCGGGGATGTCGAGAGTGACCGAATCGGGCGGCACCCCGCCGAGTGCCATCGGCACCACCTCGTCGAGGTCGACCTCCTGGAGCAGCGGGGTGACAGTACCGGTCTGCAGCCGGGACATGTCGAGCAAGTTGCCCACCAGGTGGTCGAGCTTGTCGGCGCCGTCCTCGATGGATTCGAGCAGCTCTGCTTCGTCCTGGGGCGACCAGGCGACGTCATCGGAGCGCAGTGAGGAGACAGCAGCTTTGATGGCGGCGAGCGGGGTGCGCAGGTCGTGCGAGACGGCAGCGAGCAAGGCAGTGCGTATGCGGTTGCCCTCGGCCAGCTCATTGGCCTGTTCGGCTTGGCCCATGAGGCGTTGGCGGTCGAGGAGTACGGCGGCCTGGGAGGCGAATGCGGAGAGCAGCCGCTGGTCCTCAGCGGGCAGTACGCGGCCGGTGAGGGCCAGCGACATCGTGCCGTCCACTGGCACGTCGACGTCCGCGTCGTCCGGGCTGCTGCAGGGGTGCGGGCCCACGCTTCCGGCGCAGGTCCATTCGCGTTCGCTGTCCCGTTCGAGCAGTGCAACGGATTCGAGGTTGAAGGTCTCGCGGACCCGTTCCAGCAGCGCGTCGAGCGAATCCTCGCCACGCAGCACGGTGCCGGCGAGGAAGGAGAGCACTTCGGACTCGGCGCGCAGCCGTGCTGCCTGGTGGGTGCGGCGCGCCGCGAGGTCGACGACGGAGGCGACCGATGCCGCGACCGCCAAGAAGATCGCGATGGCGACGATGTTACGGGGGTCGGAGATCGTCCAGGTGTGGACGGGCGGGGTGAAGTACCAGTTGAGCAACAGTGAGCCGACCACCGCCGAGGCAAGTGCCGGGAGCATCCCCCCGACCAGTGCTGCCGCTACCGTCAGTGTCAAGAAGAGCAGCATGTCGTTGGCGAGGCCGGGATGGATGCTGGTGAGGATCAAGGTCATCAGCGTGGGGCCCGCACAGCCGGTGAGCCAGCCCGCGACGATGCGGGAGCGGCCGAGCCGTGCCCCGCGCGCGACGGGCAGGCCTCGGCCCTTGCCGACCTCCTCGTGCGTGACGATGTGCACATCGATGTCGGGGCCGGAGTCGCGGGCGACGAGGGCGCCGACGCCGGGGCCGAAAATGTACTGCCATGCCTTGCGGCGGCTGGAACCCAGCACTATCTGGGTGGCGTTGACACCCCGAGCGAAGTCAAGCAGCGCGGTGGGGATGTCATCGCCTATGACCTGGTGGAACGATCCACCGAGGTCCTCGACAAGGGTGCGCTGGACGGCGAGTTCCTTGGGCGAGCCGGATGCCAGACCGTCGCTGCGGGCGATGTAGACGGCGAGGATCGCGCTCCCCGAGCCCTTTGCCGCTATCCGGGCGGCGCGCCGGATCAGCGTACGGCCCTCGGGTCCGCCGGTGAGGCCGACGACGATGCGCTCGCGTGCCTGCCAGGTCGAGGAGATCCGGTGCTCGGCGCGGTACTGCTGCAGGTATTCGTCGACCCGGTCGGCGACCCACAGCAGGGCGAGTTCGCGCAGGGCGGTGAGGTTACCGGGTCGGAAGTAGTTGGACAGCGCTGCGTCGATCTTGTCGGGTTTGTAGATGTTTCCGTGGGCCATCCGGCGGCGCAATGCCTGCGGCGACATGTCAACGAGCTCAATCTGGTCAGCGCGACGGACCACCTCATCGGGCACGGTCTCGCGTTGCCGGACGCCCGTTATGGACTCGACGACGTCGCCGAGCGATTCCAGGTGCTGGATGTTGAGGTTCGAGATGACGTCGATGCCTGCCGCGAGCAGTTCGTCGATGTCCTGCCAGCGTTTGGCGTGGCGGCAGCCGGGGACGTTGGTGTGGGCGAGCTCGTCGACGAGCACGACGTGCGGATGGCGCTCAAGGATGGCGTCGATGTCCATCTCGGTGAAGGTGGTGCCGCGGTATTCGATCTCACGGCGCGGCACGACTTCCAAGCCGTGCAGCATGACTTCGGTGCGCGGGCGGTTGTGGTGCTCCACGAAGCCGACGACGACGTCCGTGCCGCGTTCCAGGCGCCGGTGCGCCTCGGAGAGCATGTCGTACGTCTTGCCGACGCCGGGGGCCGCTCCTAGGTAGATGCGCAGTGTTCCGCGTGCCATAGCTCCATCTTCGTCTCCCCCGGCCTTTTGTTCGCTTCTCCGGCCACTCCCAGACCGACCGCGTACCTGTGCGGTCTACCGCAGAGACTACGACCGGGCACAGCGATAAAAGGGGCGAAGGGCGGCGCTCAGGAATGCTTTGACACGATCCTGACGCCCGCCCGTCGCCCACCACCACCCTCAAACGAAGCGCTACGCGCCCCCCGTTTCCTCCCGCCTCACCCTTTGTCCGCGGTCACGTCTTGTCGATGACGGCCTCCGACTTCGGCATCGCCTCGACGGTCTTGTGCTCTCGTGCCTTGCGTCGCTGCGCGGACTGCAGCAGGTACGGGACGCTGATCACCATCACGCCCGAAGTGAACAGCAGCCGTGCCTTGAGTCGCAGCGCGCTCTGGTTGTGCAGGATCTGCTCCCACCAGTGCCCGAGTACGTACTCGGGGATGAGCACGGTGACGACATCGCGCGGGCTCTCCCGGCGCAGTGTGCGGACGTAGTCGAGCACCGGCCGGGTGATCTCGCGGTACGGGGATTCCAACACTTTCAGCGGAATGCCGATCTCGTGCGAGTCCCACTTGCGCCGCAGCCCCTCGGCGGTGGCCGGGTCGACGGCCACGGTGAGCGCCTCGACATTGTCCGGGCGTATCGACTGTGCGTATCCGAGGGCGCGCAGCGCCGGGGCGTGGAGGGTGGAGACCAGCACCACAGCGTGGTTGCGGGACGGCGGCTCGGGCCGGGCGTCGTCAGCGACCCGCAGTTCGTCGGCGACGTTCCGGTAGTGCTTGCGCACGCCCTTCATGACCAAGAAGAGCAGCGGCATCGCAATGGTGACGATCCATGCACCGTGCTCGAATTTCGAGATCGTCACGATCACCAGCACCAGGCCGGTGAGTATCGCGCCGGTGGTGTTGATCAACTGTGAACGGCGCATCCGTCCGCGGCCCTCGGTCCCCGGCGCGCTGTCGGCGAGCTTGCGCCCCCAGTGCCGCACCATGCCACTTTGGGAGAGGGTGAAGGAGACGAAAACGCCGATGATGTAGAGGTTGATGATCGAGTTCAGGTTGGCGTCGAAGACGACGATCAGGCCCGATGCCGCGAGCGCCAGCAAGATGATGCCGTTGGAGAAGACCAGCCGGTCACCGCGGTTGTGCAGTTGGCGTGGCAGGTAGCGGTCCTGGGCGAGGATCGACGACAGCATCGGGAAGCCGTTGTATGCGGTATTGGCGGCGAGGATCAGGATCGCTGCGGTGACGGCCTGCACGTAGTAGAAGAGGAACGTGAAGTTGCCGAACGACGCCTTGGCGATCTGGGCGAGCGCGGTGGGCATCGAGTAGTTCGCGGGAAGGCCGAGTTGCTCGGGGCTTTCAGCGGTGTGCACCTGGTAGAGCATCGCCAAGATGGTGATGCCGATGAACATGGTGAGTGAGAGCACGCCCATGATCACCAGGGTCAACGCGGCGTTTTGGCTCTTGGGCTTCTTGAACGCGGGCACACCGTTGCTGATGGCCTCGACGCCGGTCAGCGCGGTGCAGCCGGAGGCGAACGCCCGCAGGATCAGCAGCATCAGGCCGATGCCGGCGAAGGTGCTGGTGGTGTGGAACGTCCAGTGCGAGGACTCAGCACGGATGGTGTCGCCGGTGAGCATCCGCGCCGCCGCGAAGGCGAACATCACGTAGATGCCGATCACGAAGCCATAGGTGGGTATCGCGAAAGCCCGGCCGGACTCCTTGACACCGCGCAGGTTTATCACGGTGAGCAGGACGACGAAACCGAGGGATATCGCCGTGGTGTGGGAGGCGAGCGAGGGTGCGGCCGAGGTGATCGCTGCGACGCCGGCCACCACGGAGACGGCGACGGTGAGCACGTAGTCGACGAGCAGTGCGCTTGCCGCAGTCAGCGCTGCCGTCTCGCCCAGGTTGTCCGCGCTGACGATGTACGCCCCGCCACCTCCTGGATACGCGTAACAGGTCTGCCGGTACGAGGCCACGACCACGACCAGCAGAAAGACAATCGCGGCCGCCACCCACCAGGTGAGGTGGAGCAAGGTCGCGCCGCCGATGGCGAATACCGTCAGGGTCTCCTCGGTGGCGTACGCGACGGAGGAGAGGGGGTCACTGCAGAAGACCGGCAGGGCCAGGCGCTTCGGCAAAAGCGTCTCACCCATCTGCGCGGTGCGCAGGGGGCGGCCCAATAGAAACTGCTTGGGGAGCATCGTCACGGCAGGGGATCCTAGGCATCATTTCAACCAGAGCGTCACTCAGATGGGTGACATTCGCGTTAGGAAGTCGTGAAGATTTCGCAGGTCAGAGCAAGGATCGCGGCAAAGTGCTTGTGACCGAAGTCTCAATGCTGCATGCGGGAATCTCATCGATGCGGGATTTCGGGGCAGCTCCAGGGCCTGTCGCACAACAGAAACGGGCTGCCCAGCGCGCCGATGAGATCGGCGGCTGGGCAGCTCGTGGTGGCGGTTCAGCCCGCGAGTTTCTGCAGAGCGATGTTGAGTTTGAGCACGTTGACCGTCGGTTCTCCGAGGATCCCGAACTCGCGGCCGTTCGTGTGCTCTTGGACCAGCTTGTCGACCTCGGCCACGGGCAGGTGGCGCGCCTTGGCGACCCGGTCGACCTGGATCTGGGCGTATTGCGGGGAGATATCCGGGTCAAGGCCGGATCCCGAGGCAGTGACGGCGTCGACCGGAACGGCTGACAAAGACACGCCGTTGAACACCGCCACCTGCGCACGCCGTTGCTCGATCGTCTGCGCCAGCTTCGGGTTGGTGGGCCCGAGATTGGAGGCTCCGGAGGCCGTCGGATCGTACCCGCCTGAGCCTGCTACGGACGGTCGCGGCTGGAACCACTTGGGGTCCGGAGCCGGCGTCGTCTGCCCCTTGCGCAGCGGCAAGTTGAAATTCTGGCCGAGCAGGGACGAGCCGACGACCTTGCCGTTCACCGTCACCTGGTCGCCGTTGGCCTGATTGTGGAACGCCGTCTGCGCGACGGCCCAGACCGCGAGCGGGTAGATCACACCGGTGACAACAGTCAGCACCAAAAGCGCACGGAGCGCGGCCCAGGTCAACCGGGCAGTATTACGAACAGAGTTGTTCATGGCGGGTCACCCGATACCAGGGATGAGTGTGATGATCATGTCGATGAGCTTGATGCCGATGAACGGTGCGATCAGGCCGCCGACACCGTAAATGGCCAGATTGCGCCGGAGCATCTTGTCGGCGCTCATCGGCCGGTACTGCACACCGCGCAGGGCGAGCGGCACCAGGGCGATGATGATCAGCGCGTTGAAGATGATGGCGGACAAGATCGCGGACTGCGGGCTGTGCAGGGCCATGATGTTGAGCTTGTTCAGACCCGGATACGCCACAGCGAACATCGCCGGGATGATTGCGAAGTACTTCGCGACATCGTTGGCGATCGAGAAGGTGGTCAGCGCACCGCGGGTGATCAGCAGTTGCTTGCCGATCTCGACGATCTCAATGAGCTTGGTCGGGTTGGAGTCGAGATCCACCATGTTCCCGGCTTCCTTGGCGGCCGAAGTACCGGTGTTCATGGCCACTCCGACGTCCGCCTGGGCGAGCGCCGGGGCGTCATTGGTGCCGTCGCCTGTCATCGCGACAAGCTTGCCGCCCGCCTGCTCACGCTTGATCAGCGCCATCTTGTCCTCGGGCGTGGCCTCGGCGAGGAAGTCGTCGACACCTGCTTCCTCGGCGATGGCCGCGGCCGTCAGCGGGTTGTCACCCGTGATCATGACGGTCTTGATGCCCATCCGGCGCAGCTCGTCGAACCGCTCCCGCATGCCGTGCTTGACGACGTCCTTGAGGTGGATGACGCCGAGCACACGAGCGCCGTGGACGTCTTCGACCGCGACGAGCAGCGGGGTCCCACCGGCCTGCGAGATCTCATCGGTGAGCCGCTGCACGTCCTCGGGGACCGAGCCGCCGTGTTCCTTGACCCAAGCGACGACCGAACCGGTCGCGCCTTTGCGGACCTTGCGGGCGATTCCGTCCTCTTCGATATCGACACCCGACATCCGGGTCTGCGCTGTGAACGGCACCCACTCGGCGTGGGCGAGCTCTCCTTCATGCCGCTCCCTCAGCCCGAACTTCTCCTTGGCGAGCACAACGACTGAGCGCCCCTCGGGCGTCTCGTCGGCGAGCGAGGAGAGCTGGGCGGCGTCTGCCACTTCGGCGGCGGTGATGCCGTGCACCGGCAAGAACTCGGCGGCTTGCCGGTTGCCGTAGGTGATAGTGCCGGTCTTGTCGAGCAGCAGCGTGGAGACGTCGCCGGCCGCCTCGACGGCACGTCCGGACATCGCCAGCACATTGCGCTGCACCAGCCGATCCATGCCCGCGATGCCGATCGCGGAGAGCAACGCGCCGATGGTGGTCGGAATGAGGCAGACCAGCAGGGCGATCAGGACGATCATCGACTGCTCGGCCTTGGCGTAAATGGCGAAGGGCTGAAGCGTGACAACGGCGAGCAGGAAGACAATCGTCAGCGACGCCAGCAGGATGTTGAGCGCGATCTCGTTCGGCGTCTTCTGCCGTGCAGCGCCCTCCACCAAATTGATCATCCGGTCGATGAAAGTCTCACCCGGCTTGGTGGTGATCTTGATGACGATGCGGTCGGAGAGCACCTTGGTGCCGCCGGTGACCGCACACCGGTCCCCACCGGACTCGCGGATGACCGGTGCCGACTCGCCGGTGATCGCCGACTCGTCGACGCTCGCAACGCCCTCGACGACATCGCCGTCACCGGGGATGGTGTCGCCTGCCTCGCAGACCACCAGGTCACCGATGCGCAGCTCGGTGCCCGGCACCTGCTCTTCCACATCGCTGGTCAGGCGCCGCGCGACGGTATTGGTCTTGGCCTTGCGCAACGTGTCGGCCTGGGCCTTGCCGCGGCCCTCGGCGACGGCCTCCGCAAGATTGGCGAAGACGACCGTCAGCCAGAGCCAGGCGGTGATCGCCCAGCCGAACCAGTCACCGGGCTTGGCTATCGCCATCACCGTGGTGAGCACCGAACCGATCTCGACCACGAACATCACAGGCGACTTGGCCATCACGCGCGGGTCGAGCTTGCGGCAGGCGTCCGGCAGCGACTTCCACAACTGCTTGGGATCGAAGACGCCGCCGCCGACGCGGCCGTGTTCAGCCGGGGCGCCCGGCGCATCCGCAGTGGTGTCCTCCGGTGCCCGTACGGGTGTTGTAGTGGACATAGCGTCTTTGGAGGTCTCGTTCTCTTCGTTCTCGACTGGTGTCTTCGTCTCGCTTGAGGTCTTCGTTTCGCTCTCGCCAGTAGTCATGACAGTCCCTCCGCAAGCGGGCCGAGCGCAAGCGCCGGGAAAAACGTCAGAGCGGTGACGATCAGGACAGTGCCGACCAACAGCCCTGCAAACAGCGGCTTTTCCGTACGCAGCGTGCCGGCGGTCGCCGGGACGGGCTGCTGTTCGGCGAGCGAACCGGCCAGCGCCAGGACGAACACCATCGGCAGGAAGCGGCCGAGCGCCATGCAGATACCGATCGTGGTGTTGAACCAGTCGGTGTTGGCGTTCAGGCCGGCGAAGGCCGAACCGTTGTTGTTGGCGGCGGATGTGTAGGCGTAGAGCACCTCGGAGAAGCCGTGCGGGCCGGGGTTGGCCGCCGAGTGGATCGGCGTGGGCAGCGCCATCGCGATGGCGGTGAAGATCAGCACCAGCGCCGGGGTGATGAGGATGTAGGACGCGGCGAACTTGATCTCACGGCTGCCGATCTTCTTGTCGAGGTACTCCGGCGTATGGCCGACCATCAGACCGGCGATGAACACCGCGATGATCGCCATGATCAGCATGCCGTACAGGCCGGAGCCGGTACCGCCGGGGGCGATCTCGCCGAGCATGATGCCCAGCAGCGCGATGCCGCCGCCGAACGCGGAGAACGAGGAGTGGAAGGAGTTCACTGCCCCGGTCGAGGTGAGGGTCGTGCTGGTGGCGAAGAGCGACGAGGATCCGACGCCGAACCGCTGCTCCTTGCCCTCCATCGCACCGCCCGCGGCATGCAACGCGGCACCGGGGTGGGCGAACTCCGACCAGCTCATGAAGATCACGAAGATGAGCCAGATGATGCCCATCGCCGCGAGGATCGCATAGCCCTGCTTGACGCTCCCGACCATCGTGCCAAAAGTGCGGGTCAGCGAGAACGGGATGACGAGGATCAAGAAGATCTCGAAGAAGTTGGTAAAGGCGTTCGGGTTCTCGAATGGGTGGGCTGAGTTGGCGTTGAAGTAGCCGCCGCCGTTGGTGCCGAACTCCTTGATCGCCTCCTGGGAGGCGACCCCGCCGACCGGCATGGCCTGCTGGTCACCGGCGAGTGTAGTGAGGTGATGCCAGGTGCCGAAGTCCTGGATGGCGCCGCAGGCGACCAGCACGATCGCGGCAATGAACGAGCCCGGCAGCAGGATCCGGACCACGCACCGCACCAGATCGGCCCAGAAATTGCCGAGGTCTCCGGTACGGGAGCGGGCAAAGCCGCGCACGAGCGCGATCGCAACCGCGATGCCGACCGCTGCGGAGACGAAGTTCTGCACTGCCAAGCCGCCGGTCTGCACGACGTGGCCCATGGTGGTCTCGCCGGAGTACGACTGCCAATTCGTGTTGGTCACGAACGACATGGCGGTGTTGAACGCCTGGGCCGGGCTGACGGCCGAGAAGCCCAGCGAGCCGGGCAGGTGGTTCTGCACGCGCTGGAGAAGATAGAGGAAGAGGACGCTCACCGCGGAGAAGGCGAGGACGCCGCGCAGATAAGCGGTCCAGCGCATCTGTGCGTCCGGGTCGGCGCCGATAGCCTTGTAGATCCAGCGTTCGACGCGCAGGTGCTTGGGAGAGGCGAAGACGGCGGCCATGTAGTCGCCGAACGGGCGGTACACCAGGGCGAGCGCAACGATGAGCGCCGTGACCTGGAGCACATCTGCGCATATCGGGCTCATTGAGCCCACTGCGCCAGCAGCTATGGGCACGGTCAGAACCTCTCCGGGAAAATGAGGGCGAGGACCAGGTAGCCCAGGAGGGCGACGGCCACGACGAGCCCGACGACGTTCTCGATGCTCATAGCTTGGTCACTCCCTTCGCGCACAGGGCCACCAGCGCGAACACCGCGAGCGCGGTGAGGAGGAAGGCCAGGTCGGCCATCGCGTGCTCCTAGAACAGGGGCGAATTTCGGACACGTCGAGTGAAGCCTGACCGCCCCTGGAAACCTAGATCGTTGACGCCTCTCTTACGAGTTTTGTCGCATCCTTGACGCCTTCCCTACGTCACCTGGGAATCCAAAGGAAAAGGCCGATGGCTCGAGCCTTTATAGGCTCGAGCCATCGGCCTCGTTCGAGATGAAGGCGGTCAGCGTACTTCGGTGATCTCCGGCCCCCGCCGCATCGGGTCGATGCCGTCGGAAAACTTGCCCGGCGCTCCCGTCTGCTCTTGGGCGACACCCTCGGGCATCATCTGTGCGTCGTCCGGGAGCTTGAGGACGATCGGGTCGCGCGGCGCCATGGGCGCGTCACCGCGGTTCACCACGGTGTCACGGAAGATCTGCTCCAGCAGTCCGGCCGTCTGCGGCTGCACCGCGCCCTGCCCCGAGATCACCCCGCGCAGGAACCAGCGCGGCCCGTCGCAGCCGACAAACCGTACGAGCTGCACGCCGTTGGTGCCATCCGGGAGCTGTACCGGGACCTGGGCCCGCAGCTCCCAGCCCAGCGGTCCCTCGACCTCGTCGATGATGCCGCCTTGCTGGATGATCCCGGCGGCGATCTCATCGCGCACCTCGCCCCAGATGCCCTCGGTCTTCGGAGCGGCGAAGGCTTGCAGCTGCACCGCGCTGTCCTGCAGCACGACCGTCGCGGCAACGATGGCGTCGCCCGCCACCTCCACCCGCAGCTCCATGCCCTCGACACCGGGCACGAAGAGACCGCCGAGGTCGACTCTGCCGCCGACGGGGTCCGACATCTCACTGATGTCCCACGGGCCGTCCGGCCGCGGGGCCGGCGGAAGGTTGTAGCGGCGGGGTCCGCCGCCCACCGACAGAGTCGGCTGATGCAGCATTTCTGACTCCTCCGACGCGTCGGCGTCCTCGATCGTCTTGTCCGGGCCCGCGTGCTGCGCGAGCTCGTCGAGAGCGTCTTCGCGCTCCTTGCGGCGACGACGGAACACGGTCACTGTCCTTCCCGGTCTGAGGTCCGGCCTGCGGCGACCGAAGCATAGCCCTGCGTAACACCGGCCGGACCAGCCGCCGGACCACCCACTGCAGCGTGGCCCCCCGTGGAGCCGAAGCCCCCGTTGGCTCTGGCGGATCCAGGCAGCTCCGCCACTTCGTGGAAGCGGACCTTCTCCACCTGCTGGACGACCAGCTGGGCGATCCTGTCGAAACGCTCGAACCGCACGCTCTCGCGCGGATCGAGATTGACCACGATCACCTTGATTTCCCCACGGTACCCGGCATCGACCGTCCCCGGCGTATTCACCATGGATACCCCGCATCGGGCGGCAAGACCCGAGCGCGGATGGACGAACGCGGCGTATCCGTCAGGTAGCGCAATGGCGATCCCGGTCGGCAACACCATGCGCTCGCCGGGGGCGAGTTCGGCGGCAACGGTAGTCACCAAGTCCATGCCCGCGTCGCCAGGGTGCCCATACGACGGGATCGGCACCCCTTCGTCGACGCGTCGGATGAGTACGTCCACAGGGTTCCTTGGGCTCACCCCTGCCTCCTGTTCGCCTCGCCGCGCCAGCCGCTCATGGCGCGGCCGCCTGCGGCCCGGCTGCCTCGCGTGCGATCGCTTGTTGCGCAATTCACGGCCCAGACCCTACCTCCCCCTCTTACGACCTGGGGAGCAAGGGCATAAGGCCCGGGCTGCGGGTTGTCCAGGCCTGGCGTGCCAAGCTTGTCCCCATGCAGCCTTACGACGAACGCCTCACCGCGCCGCGCTCATGGTGGTTCATTGCCGTAGCGGCTGGCATCGCCGTCGGCCTGATCGCCCTTCCTTTCGGCACTCTGTCGTTCCTCGGCGTGTTCGCTGCGGGTACGGCGCTGTCGACGGCAGTGGTGAGCGCTTACGGCTCGGCGCGGATCCGGGTGGTCGCCGGCTCGCTGGTGGCGGGCGACGCAAAGATCCCGCTGGATGCGCTGGGCGAGGCGGTCGTGCTCGGTCGGGACGAGGCGATCGCCTGGCGGTCGTACAAGGCCGACACGCGCGCCTTCATGCTGCTGCGCAGCTATGTGCCGACCGCGCTCAAGGTGGAGGTCACCGATCCTGAGGATCCGACCCCGTATCTCTACCTGTCGACACGTTCGCCGGAGCAGCTCGCCGCCGCGCTGCAGGCCCTGAGGGCCTAGGGCCTAGGGCTTAGGGCGAGTCGATCTCACCAGGCGAGGGGTAGCCCCCTTCTCCTGCCTTCGGCGGGAGGTGCCCCTGAGAGGCAGGGGGAACATCCCGGGGAGGAACATCCCATGGGATCTGGCGGGCGCGCAGGTCGTGGCGGACCTGTTGGGCAAGCTTCCGGGTGCCCCGGCGGTTCACTATGACGCCGATCGTCGCGCCGACCATGAACGGGGTCAGCGTCGGCAGATGGCGTGCGGTGCGCTTGACGAGCTTCTGGCGCAGTTCGCGCTTCATCTGGGTGCTGAACGCGATACTGACGGAGGATGCCCTGGTCACTTCGATGCCGCGCTGCTGCGTCCAGGCGCCGAGATAGGCGGCGGTGCGCTCCATGAGGCCGCCGGGAGCCCGTACTCCATAGACCTCATGCAACTCGGCGATCAGTTTGAATTCCACGGCCGCGACAGCGAGCGTCTCGGTGGCCAGCTCGGCTGTCATGGCCAGCGGTACAGGCAGCATGGCCGCAGCGCCGATACCGGCGCCGACGGTCGCTGTGCCGACGGTGGCGGCGGCGACGAGCTTGTCCGCGATCTCCTCCGGGCCAAGGCCCGGGAAGTGCCTGCGCAGTGTCTCCACGTCTCGGACGGGAATACGCGGGGCCACATCGATCAGCCACTCGGTGAGCACCGTCAGACCGGATTTGGCACCGCGGCCGATAAGGTGCGCGAGCGAGCCCCGTCCCTCACCGTGCTCCCGCTCCTCATCGCCGCCTGCCGCCGGGGTGGTCGCGTCGAGGTACGACCCGACCGCCCCCGGCGTCGGGGCAGCGTCCTCCCCCTCTGAGCGGTTCACGCGCTTCTTTCGGAAAGGTACGGAGCCCACCACGGCTGTCCCGGCTTCAGGCCGCGCAGTCGCGGCAGATCGGTTGGCCATTCTTCTCGGCGGCCAGCTGGCTACGATGGTGGACGAGGAAGCAGCTCATGCACGTGAACTCGTCCGCCTGGCGAGGCAGCACCCGGACCGACAACTCCTCATTGGAGAGATCGGCGCCGGGCAGCTCAAGCCCTTCGGCCTGCTCGAACTCGTCGACATCGACGGTCGAGGCCGACTTATCGGTGCGGCGGGCCTTCAGTTCCTCGATGCTGTCCTCGTTGACGTCATCGTCGGTCTTGCGTGGGGTGTCGTAGTCCGTTGCCATGTCGCTCTCCCCCTCCGGGTGTCTGCGGTATCTCTAGCGCACGTAACGCGTGAGAGGCCGGACTTGTGCCCGACCCGAGGCGGAGATTTTGCCTTACATCAAGGCCTGTTACTCAATCGACACCCAACCACGCCCCCGAAGAGGTGATCGGATCGGCCGTCAATCAGGCCCCAACACGGTCCGAATGTCGCACTTCACTCACGCCGTCCCGTGTACTTCCCGTGATCACACCCTGCGGAAACCTGGATTTTTCCGCTTTTTACACGGGCCGATTGATCACTCTCCGTATCGATGGCCGAATTTGTTTGTGCAATCGGTCACAGCATCGGTCCACAAAGAGCGGATCGCGACATTTCACGCAAAGCGAACGTGCGCCCGCACGCTCAAGTGCCACAGAAATCACACGGGTATCGAAACCTTCATCACCAGCCCACCGCCCTCGCGCGGCTCGGCGGTGATCGATCCGCCGTGGGCCCGCGCCACGGAGCGGACGATGGACAGGCCAAGACCCACGCCCTTGTCGCTACCCGTCCGTTCGGTACGCAGTCTGCGGAACGGCTCGAAGATGTTGTCCAGCTCGTAAGCCGGGACAGCCGGGCCCGTATTGGCCACTATCAGATATGCCCGGCCGGACTCCTTGCCCGTGGCGACCTCGACCCAGCCGTCCTTGGGGACGTTATAGCGCACGGCGTTCTGCACCAGATTCAGCGCGATCCGCTCCAGCAGTACACCGCTGCCCTGCACCACCGCTGGTTCAAGATCCTCGGCGCGCAGCTCCACACACCGCTCCTGGGCCTCCGCCCGACTCTGGTCGACCGCCTGGGCGGCCGCCTCCGCGAGATCGACTGCTTTGCGCTCCACGACCTCGTTATCGCTGCGGGCGAGCAGCAACAGCCCCTCCACCAGCTGCTCACTGCGCAGATTAGTGACGAGCAGCGTCTTGCCGAGCTGCTGCAGGTCTTCAGAAGCATGGGGGTCGGCGAGCTGGACCTCGAGCAGTGTGCGGTTGATCGCCAGTGGTGTGCGCAACTCGTGCGAGGCGTTGGCGACGAATCTGCGCTGCGACTCGAAGGAGCGAGCGAGGCGGTCGAGCATGTCGTCGAAGGTGTCGGCCAGCTCCTTGAGCTCGTCGTCGGGGCCGTCCATCTCGATCCTCCGCGACAGGTCGGAGCCGGCCACAGAGCGGGCGGTGCGGGTGATCCGGCCCAGCGGCGCAAGCACTCGGCCTGCCATCACATAGCCGAAGGCAAACGCGATCACCGATAGGCCCAACAGCGCCATCAGCGCATGCCGCAGCAGATTGGCAAGGGCCAGCTCACGCTGAGCCTTCATACACGCGTCGAGAGCGTCGTTGAACTGGGTAGCCGAGGAGTCCAGCGTCGGATCGGTGAGACCGGGGCAGGTATTGCTGGTGAGTCGTACCTGTCCGGTGACCAGACGGAAGGGGGTCATGCTGCCCTGGCGCATCGCATCCGCCGCGAGGAGATAGATCACCAGCAGCAGCAGCACTCCGGCGATGAGGAACATCCCGCCGTACAGCACGGTGAGCCGTATCCGGATGGTCGGCCGTAGCCACGGCCTGGACGATTCAGCTCGGTGCGGCTCCCAGGTGGGCTTGGGCGGCATCGCGGGCGGCGAAGGAGCTGTGAGCTGCGACGGCGCGGTCGGCAGGGTGCCGTGCTCCCTTGAGGACGCAGGAGACGCTGAAGACGCACTCGGTTCGGACATGGGGGAAGCCATCCCGGATCAGATCCGGTAGCCGGAGCCGGGGACCGTCACGATGACAGGTGGTTCGCCAAGCTTGCGACGCAAGGTCATCACCGTCACCCGGACGACATTGGTGAACGGGTCGGTGTTCTCGTCCCAGGCCTTCTCCAGCAGCTGCTCGGCAGAGACCACAGAGCCTTCACTGCGCATCAACACCTCGAGAACGGCGAACTCCTTCGGCGCGAGACGCACCTCCTCGCCGCCACGGAAGACCTCGCGGCGATTGGGATCGAGCCTGATCCCGGCCCGTTCCAGGACGGGCGGCAACGGCATGCTCGTACGGCGCCCGAGTGCCCGTACCCGCGCGGTCAGCTCGCTGAAGGCGAACGGTTTGGGGAGGTAGTCGTCGGCGCCAAGCTCCAGGCCCTCGACGCGGTCGCTCACATCACCCGCGGCGGTGAGCATCAGGACCCGCGTGGACAGGCCCATGTCGACGAGCTTGCGGCATACCTCGTCGCCATGAGTCACCGGCAAGTCACGGTCGAGCACGACCACGTCGTAATCGTTGACTCCGATGCGCTCGAGCGCCGCACCTCCGTCGTAGACGACATCCACGGCCATGGCCTCCCGGCGCAGGCCGGTGGCCACGGCATCGGCAAGCAGTTGCTCGTCCTCGACGACGAGTACGCGCACGTCGCTGGTCCTTCCACGCGAAGCAAGACTGGACACCCCCCATCCTGCCGTGGATGCCCATAAAACAGCGGTAAGGCGAGGAGCCGGAAGAGCGTCAGAAGATCACCGGTGAGCGACACACGCGAGCAAGCGGAGTGGGTCTTCCGCAGGGCAGGGGGAGGCCGGAGAAACCCTGGCGAGATTCCCGGCAATGAAAGGTTTCCCCTCAGCAGGGCGTGGGGAAGACGTCTGCAACCCGCGATCACCTCATCCTCTGCGCGTATTGCCGCGCTTTCCTGTGATCGCCCGTACCACTGATCGCCACTGGACCTCTGCCCTTACCCGTACCGTAGATCAACCCACTGACCATCTCGTGCCACCAACGACGAGGGGCGCCTCATGGACGCATTCACCACCGGAATCATGCAACGCATAAGAAGTACCGAAACCGACCTTTACCGGGCCCGCGAGGCCGGGGACGACTTCCTCGCCGAGGTGGAGCAGGGCGAGCTCGACGATCTGCACCGGATCGCCGCCGAACACGGTGTCGACCTGCCCAAGATCGCCTGAAGCGTGCCCGCCCATTGGGCGGGCCTGCGCCCCGG
The DNA here is from genome assembly GCA_019243445.1 of Streptomycetaceae bacterium. Classification (GTDB taxonomy): domain Bacteria; phylum Actinomycetota; class Actinomycetes; order Streptomycetales; family Streptomycetaceae; genus Streptantibioticus_B. The sequence goes on from JAFAUH010000289.1 coordinate 31,249, forward strand.
ACACCTCCGAACGGGTGCCGGGGCGTTTGCGTGTCCTCTTTGGTCACGCCTAGTCACGCTTAGTCACGTTTTAGTCATACTTAGCTTTGCTTAGTCGTGCCAGGCACCGAGCTCGTCCAAAAGCTCCTGCAGCGGCTCGAAGAGGCCGGAGGGAGCAGCGACGGCGAGCTCGGTAGAGGCCGCCTCACCCGGACGGCCTCCGATGAGCGCGCCCGCCTCCTGGGCGAAGAGCGCCCCGGCGGCGAGGTCCCACGGGTTGAGTCCCCGCTCGTAGTAGCCGTTCAGCCGACCGCAGCCGACATCGCACAAGTCGATCGCGGCTGATCCGCCACGCCGGATGTCTCGTACCCGGGGCAGCAGCCCGTTGAGCACCGCTGCCTGCGCGATCCGGCGTTCGGTGAGATAACCGAAGCCGGTGCCGATGAGCGCCTGCTCGAATGCGGGAGCAGGGCGGCAACAGGCCCGCTGCCCGTTCACGTACGCGCCCTCACCGCGTATCGCCTGGTACGTCTCGCCGCGCATCGGGGCTTCGACGACTCCGACGATCGTCTCGCCGTCCTTCTCGGCGGCGATGCTTACCGCCCAGGACGGCAGGCCATAGAGATAGTTGACGGTGCCGTCCAGCGGGTCGATCACCCACCGCACGCCTGTGGTGCCCTCGGTGCTCGCGCCCTCCTCGCCCAGCAGTCCGTCGTCGGGCCGGTGCTCGGAGATGTAGTCGGTGATCAGCTTCTCGGCGGCAATGTCCATCTCGGTGACGACGTCGATCGGACTGGATTTAATGGCGGCGACGCCGAGGTCGGCGGGACGCCCGTCGCGCAGCAGCACGCCGGCACGGCGAGCGGCCTCCAGCGCGATGTCGAGGAGCTCAGCGGTGCGGGGGTGGGTCACAATGATCCTTTTCAGTCGGGTTCAATCGAGCCCCGCAGCGGCGGGGCGGGGGTTGCGGGCCGGGCAGCAGCCGGTCGGGCACACATCGTGGCTGGGTCCGAGCGCGCCCAGTGCGCAGCGTTCCACCGTCTCGCCGCGTTCGGTCGCAGCCCGCTCCAGTACCAGCTCGCGCACTGCGGCCACGAAGCGTGAGTCGGCACCCACCGTCGCCGCACGGCTGATCGGCAAGCCGAGCTCGGCCGCCTTGGCTGCTGCCTCGGTGTCGAGGTCGTACGTGACCTCCATGTGATCGGAGACAAAGCCGATCGGCGCCATCACCACCGCAGGCACGCCCTGTGCGTGCAGCTCCTCCAAGTGGTCGCAGATGTCGGGTTCCAGCCACGGAATGTGCAAAGCGCCGCTGCGCGACTGATAGACGAGCCGCCACGGCCGATCGACGCCGGTGGCCTTGCATACCGCCTCGGCGATCACGGCGGCGACGTCCAGGTGCTGCGCGACGTACGCGCCGCCTTCACCGCCGGTGGTGGGCGCCTTGAGCGGGCCCGAGGTGTCAGCTGCGGCGGTCGGGATGGAGTGGGTGGTGAAGGCGATATGTGCGCCGTTTCGTACCTCCTCGGGCAGCTCGTCGAGTGCGGCGAGCACCGCCTCCGTCATGGGGCCGATGAAGCCCGGGTGGTTGAAGTAGTGGCGCAGCTTGTCGATCCGGGGCAGAGGGCGGCCCTCCGCCTCCAGCGTGGCGAGGGCATCCGCGAGGTTCTCGCGGTACTGGCGGCAGCCCGAATACGAGGCATAGGCGCTCGTGAGCAGAACGAGGATGCGCTGATGGCCGTCGTCGATCATGGTGCGCAGGGTGTCGGTGAGGTACGGAGCCCAGTTGCGGTTGCCCCAGTAGACGGGCAAGTCGAGGCCGTGCTCGGTGAAGTCCTTGCGCAGCGCGTCGAGCAGGGCGCGATTCTGGGCGTTGATCGGGCTGACCCCGCCAAAGAGGAAGTAGTGCTGCCCGACTTCCTTGAGGCGCTCACGCGGGATGCCGCGTCCCCGGGTGACGTTCTCCAGGAACGGGACAACGTCGTCGAGGCCTTCCGGACCGCCGAAGGAGAGCAGCAGGAGGGCGTCATAAGGGCGTGAGTCTTGTTGATCGGCCATGTCTCGATCCTGCCATCCGCCGCCTGGCGTGAGCCTGGCGTGAGTATGATCCCACGGCCGCGGCTGCCGCGGTACAGGTACGCGCCCGGCATCGGAGGCTGCGCGCCGACGCGTGGTTGGTCGGTGTATTGCCGGTCGATGCGTTGTGCCCCGGCGCACGCCGGAGCTGCAGTTCCTGGGGGCGCGTCCGTGCGGCCGAATCGCGCAACTGCTCACCGATTGAGCGGAAGAGGCACCTCAGAACCCCCCAGAGCAGGCCTTCCGCTCCAATCCTTCCTCATCGGGTCGGAACATCGACGGCGCGGTGCTGCACCTCAGTGGCCCGAATGGAGTACTGTGGCGAATCCGTGCACCGGTTTCCGTCCGGCTGTCCGGATCCTGTGGGAGGGGCCCGAGGGTGTTATGTGACTAGGCGCCGTTACGCAGGAGAGGTATGCGCAACGGATTGCAACAGAGAGTGACGAGTTCCGTCACTTTGAGTTGCGAAAAGGTAACCGTGCCATAACGGTGGGTCGGGGAAGGTATCCGACACGCCGGGCAAGTCGGCAAGGTTGTGGCAGGCCGCAGTCGGGCAGGCCACACTCGTTCTTCGGGAGCAGCGACGCACGTGACGTCGGCAGGCACCACCCGGGAGGTCCCCATGCCCGATCTGCGTGTCGTGGCCGTCAGCAACGACGGCACACGACTGGTGCTCAAAGCTGCAGACAGCACGGAATACACGCTTCCGATCGACGAACGGCTGCGCGCCGCCATACGCAACGACAGAGCACGCCTCGGCCAGATCGAGATCGAAGTCGAGAGCCATCTGCGGCCGCGTGACATCCAGGCACGGATACGAGCCGGGGCTACCGCGGAAGAGGTGGCCCAGCTCGCCGGAATCCCGGTCGAGCGAGTACGGCGCTTCGAAGGGCCCGTGCTGGCGGAGCGGGCATTCATGGCTGAGCGGGCGCGCAAGACGCCGGTACGCAGGCAGGGGGAGTCCGCCGGCCCGCAGTTGGGTGAGGCGGTGGCCGAGCGGCTGCTGCTGCGCAGCGCCGAGAAGGACAGCGCCCAGTGGGACTCCTGGCGCCGCGACGACGGCGTATGGGAAGTGCTGCTCGTTTACCGCGTCGCGGGCGAGCCGCACTCCGCGAGCTGGACGTATGACCCGCCGCGCCGCCTCGTTCAGGCGGTGGATGACGAGGCACGAGCGCTGATCGGCGAGGCACCGCCGGAGCAGCCCGAGCAGCCCGAGCAGCCTGAGCCGAGCTTCCCGTTCGTACCTCGGATCGCACGGCTGCCGCGGGACCGCCCGTTGGACCGGCAACTGGATCGCGGTGAGCGTACGGACCGGTCCGACCGGAGCGAACGCGCCGCCCGCGACGGGCAGTCCGGCGAAGAGCAGCACGACGAGCGCCCGGAAAAGGAGCGAGACTCACTGACCAGCCTGCTCGAAGCGGTGCCGAGCTTCCGGGGTGACATGGTCGTGCCGTCGCCCGGCCTGGCTGTCGGCTCGCCTGAGCGGGGATCCGACTCCGCATCGGCCGACGGCGGGGAAGACGAAGAATCCGCTGTGGAGTCCGCCCCGTCGGCATCCGCGGCGGCGCCGGCCGCGAGCGCGGGAGCAGGATCTGCCTACGCCGACGTCCTGATGCCACGTTCGGTCGGCGCCCACCGGGAGCGGCTGGTCGGTACTACCGACCGCCAGGCGGAGGCGGATGGGGTACGGCCTGGGCGGCGCGCGACTGTGCCGAGCTGGGACGAGATCGTCTTTGGAAGCCGGCGGAAGAAGCAGGAGTAAGCGCAGGAGCGATCCTGCAGCTTGAGGGCGGTGCGCACCCGGTGCGCACCGCCCCCAAAGTTCGCCCCTCGCGATCAGACGCGTGCGTCGCTCACGGGTCTCTTTCGTTCGCTTCTCCGCCCGCTCCCAGGCTCCGCGGACGGCCTGACGTACCAAAGACACACCCACGATCGGGCCCCGGCCGACCACTCCGCCTACTCGCGTGCGTCGCTCACGGGGTCTCCCCGGTGGCCACCGGCCGTGCCGGATCGGCACACCACTCGCTCCACGAGCCGACGTAGAGGGCAGCCGGAATGCCCGCGACGGCAAGCGCCAGGACCTCGTGCGCGGCCGAGACGCCAGAGCCGCAGTAGACGCCGACCTCGGTATCCTCTGTGGCACCCAGCGCCTTGAAACGCAGGGCCAGTTGATCAGCGGGGAGGAATCGGCCATCGGCCGAGACATTGCCGGTCGTCGGGGCGTTGACGGCGCCCGGGATGTGCCCGGCGACCGGGTCGATGGGCTCGACATCGCCGCGGTACCGGTCGGCGGCGCGGGCGTCAAGCAGCAGACCGCGACTCGCCAAGCCCGCGGCGTCGTCGGCTGTCAGCAGCGGCAGCGCGCCCGGCGCAGGGGTGAAGTCACCGGGAGCGGGAGTGGATGTCGTCACCTCCAGCGGCCCCTGCCAGGCCGCGAGGCCGCCGTCCAGGACACGGACATCCGGGTGGCCGCTCCACCGCAGCATCCACCAGGCGCGCGCCGCAGCCCAGCCCTGGCCTCCGTCGTAGACGACCACCGGGCGGGAGGAAGTGACGCCGGCACGGCGCATCGCCACGGTGAAGATCTCGAGATCGGGCAGTGGATGGCGCCCGCCGACGCCGGGTACTCCCGCGAGCTCGGTATCGAGATCGATGTAGACAGCGCCGGGAATGTGGCCCGCCTCGTACTGCGGGCGGCCGGGGGGGCCGCCGAGCTGCCAGCGGACATCGAGAAGGACCGGTTCTTGGCTTCGGTCTTCGCTGCGGTACTGGCTACGGAGCTCCGCCTCGGAGATGATGGCTTCCATGCGGCCTATTGTGTCGCGCAAGGAGAGATTTCCGATGAGCGAGGTAGCGGCTCGGCGTCCCCAGGGTGCGCCCTGCCGGGTCAGCTTGCTGGTGCATAGTCTGCCCACGACCCAGGAGTTCTACGGCAGGCTTTTCGGCTGGGAATTCCACCCCGGACCCCAGCATTTCGGGCC
>JAFAUH010000041.1 GCA_019243445.1 Streptomycetaceae bacterium
TGCGAGCGCGTCAAGAAGCCGCCCAAAAACAAGTTCGCGATCAAGCGACGAGACCAGCCACGCACTCTCAGTAACGTCCGCTACTCGCTAAAAGTAGCCAGACACCGACCGCTACCTGCGGAAACGTCCTAACTCACCGGCATTGCCTTCGTGAGGTCCTTTTCGGTGTCCTCGATGACGGTGTGCAAAGCGCCGGGGAGTTTGCGGAAGATGTCCTCGGCGATCGATATCAGGGCCGCTTCCAAGACGGCGACCACATGCCACTTGCCGCCCGGCGATTTCGTCTCCAGCTTGCGGTTGGTGGCCCGTCGATGCGCTTCGGAACTGGAGCGCTCCGTGCGGTTGGCGTGGGTCTTGAGCGTGGAGGCGACACGGCGGACGCCCTGGGTGTCGACTTTTAGCGACTGCACTTCCATCGCCGTACCCAGCCCGCCCATCAGCATCTTGCCGATGGTCCCGCCCACGTGCTGGGTGATCTCCTGGGCCGCACGCTCGATCAGCACTTGCAGGAGCTTGTTCTCCAGTTCCTGCAACGCGTAGTTGATCGCCTTCTTGGCGACCTCCACCTCCAGCGGCACTTCCCCCTCCGCCAACCCGAAGGTGACCAGCGCCTCCCCCTGCGTCGCGATGACCGCACCCGCGAGCGTGATGGCCGCTCCGATCACCACCCCCTTCTGCACTTCCACGGCATCAGCGGCGACATCCAGCGCATCAGCGAAGATGTTCATCGGCTCACGCATCGCCATGATCGCTCCGTGATGGTGATCCCAATGCTGAGCCATCGTCTCGGCGAACGACGCCTGGGTGGAATGCGCCAGATCGGTCACAGAGCCATGGGAGAGCGTGGAGATCTCAGTGATCTCCGTGGCGAACTGGCGTAAATCGTTTCCCCAGCCCCTGAGCTCATCCTCGTCGAGCCCCGGCCATGGCAGACCGACCATGTAGAAGGCGTCAACAACCCATCCCGGCAGTTCGATCGACACAGCGTCCCCCGCATCCTCATGCTCTATCCACTATGCGCAACTTCTCATCGTAATAATGATCTTGGCTGGACGTCAAACCCTTCTGTAAACATGGCCATTCATCGGCCGGATCACACCTGATAGCCGCTAAACAATCCCTCCCACCTGCGACTTCAGGATGGAAAGTCCTCCGTGGTCGTTCGAGGATCCCGTGCGCGCTACCAGTTCGCCAGCGCAATGTCGCAGTCCTGCAAGCGGCGAACCCGATCGAGCTGTACCTGGAACTCCTCTGCCCGTACGGTTCGTTGCTTCCACAGGACAGCGAGCCATCTCAAGGCGCAGGTGCGCTGGGCCGCGTAGAAGCGATGAGCGTTCTGACGGGTCACGGCGCCCAGCTTGGTGATCACCTTGCTCCAGGTCTCGTCGTCGAAGAGTCGGCCGCTGATGTGCTCGACCAAGTCGGCTGCGTCGAAGGCCGGATCGCTCGCGCCGGAGAACTCCCAATCGACGCAGGCTGTCGCATGCGAGGCGGCGTCGTGGAGCCAGTTGAGCAGGTTGGCGTCGCCTCGCGAGAGGACCGGGGGTTGAGGCTGCGCCAGCACTGCTGCGTCCTCGTCGGCCCACCATCGGTCCAGGAGACGTGACAGATCCCGCGTCAGGGCGTCGCCCGAGGGTTGCTCGCCGAGCTGTTTGGTCCAGATGTCGGAGATGCGTTCGACGTAGTGAGCCACCGAATCAACACGGGTGAACTGGGCGAGCCGACCAGTCAGCGGCACCTGGGCGATGCGGGTCCAGGTGTCCGCGAGCCCGTCGAGGCCGTCTTCCGGCGTCGGGAGGTCGGGGATCGACACGCCCGGGAGGAGTGTCATCCCGATTGCGGGGGACGTCGGGTGCGGATCTGCCCAGAGGGGCGCGGGCACACCCGGCACAGCGTGCTCGGCGAGCAGCGTGAGGGCGTGCCATTCGCGCTCGTCCCGGCGGCGCTCGTCGACCTTGTAGACCTTGATGCAGGCGGGTCCGGTTGGTGTCTGCCAGGCGTAGACGTCGTTGTTGCGCCCGCCGGTGAGAGGCCGCAGCCCCAGGTCTGCGATCCGGCGGCTCTCGGCTCCGGGGTCTGCTGCTCGGGCGGCCCGGAGCTTTTCGAGCAGGTCGGTCGGCACCGCGTACGCGGTGGTCGGCGGCATGAATGCTCCCGGTCAGTCGGTCCGGTCATGCGGTTGGCGTCCAGCGTAGAGGTCGGCCAGGACGGAGCCCGCCGAGATGCGTGCTTTGTCCCCCGATGAGGTGGAGTCGAACCCGTAGGGTTCCCTGACGGCCCGTGACACGATCTCTCGGACCGCTGCGTGGGTCTGCTCAACGGTGAGGTCGGCGGCATCCACCGCGACGATCCGGGGCGATCGGGCTGCCAGTTCGTCGTAAGCGCGGGCCACGTGCCCGAGGAACACCTTCTGCTCCGCGTTCCACGGAATTCCGACGCGCTCTGCTGTCCGCTTGTGAGCCCGATCGGGAGGAAGGCTCAGGAGGATGGTGAGGTCAGCTTCGCGTCCGGCCAGCGCTCCGCAGGACCGCAGCCAGGCGATACCAGCGTCCGTGGTGAGCGTGTGGTGGGCGCGCAGCGTGGCCAGGCTATACGAGTACATGGTGTCGGCGCCCCGGTCCTCGATGACGATCTGCCCTGCGGCGAGGGCGGGTTCGATGTGGGTGGCGAGGATCTCAGCACGCAATGCGCCAGCGAGCAGGGTCTCGGTGACTACGTCGCCGTGGCGCATGAAGGGGTCGCCCGAAGAGGCGAACAGCTCGAAGAGGCGTGTGCCGAGCTTGCCGTTCGGAAGGGTCAGCAGGTCGGGGAGGTAGGCAACGCGGAGACCGTCGCTGCGCAGGCTCTCGGCGAGGAGCGCGGTTTGGGTAGTCTTGCCGACTCCGGGAATGCCTTCGAAGCTGATCAGCATGCGGTACTCCCGGCGTGGGCGACCGAGGCATCGGCCAGTACGGCGAGGAGGTCCTCGGACAGCGCCGGGGCGGCTGCGATGGTGGTGCCGGATTGGGTGGTGTGCGGGGTGCCGTGGATGTCGGTGATGACGGCCCCGGCTTCGCGGGCGATGGCGACGCCAGCGGCCATGTCCCAGTCGTTGTTGCTCAAAGTGACGGACGCGGCCAGGGTGCCGTCCGCGACCCAGATGAGGTCGACGGCAGCCGATCCGAGCATTCTCACGCGCTGGACGTTCGCGGCGAGAGCCCGGTGGACCGCGAAGGCGGCGTCGTTCCGGCTGGCTGCGCCGGGCCCGTACGCGTAGTCGCCGACGCTGACGATCGCGTCCGTGAGCTCCCGCACGGGAGCTGCCGCAATGGGGTTGTCGTCCCGGAAGGCGCCGAGTCCTTCGGCCGCCCAGTAGCGCTGGCGGAGGATGGGGAGGTCGACGATGCCGAGCACTGGTTGCGCATCGCGGAGGAGGGCGAGGGAGATGCCGACCAGGGGGATGCCGTGGACGAAGTTGGCGGTGCCGTCGATGGGATCGAGGACCCACATAGCGTCCCCCTCCCCTTGCTGGCCTTCCTCTTCGCCGTAGAAGCCGAGTTGGGGCGTGGCCTTTTGCAGATGCGTGCGGACGGTCCGCTCGACGAGGATGTCGAGGTCAGTGAGCATGTCTCGGTCGCCCTTGGCAGAGACGCTCGATATCTGGCGGTTGCGTACGTGCGGGGCCACGGCGTCGAGCGCTTCGTGCGCCACAGCCAGCAGCACGGACAGTTCAGTGGGCGGGGACGGTTCAGCGGACATGGTGAGCCTCGGGAAGCTGTGATAGGCGGTGGGTGCGGAGGAGTTGGAGGCACTGGGCGAGCACGGCCGCCGGTTCGGCGTCGGTCTCCAGCGTGATCTTGGGGTGGTTGATGGGTTCGGCGCCGGCTCGAATGGTGTCGTAGAGCGCGGCATTGCGGTTCGCCGCGACATGACGGGTGTCGGCGGCGAGGCGGCGCTTCGCGGTGGTCTCGGCGCAAACGCATTCGACGATGCTCAGGGGCTGTTGGAGCAGTTGGGCGAAGTCCCGTACCTGCTCGATCTGATAGGTGCGTAGGCAGGTGCGGCCGTCCAGGATGACCGTGGTGTCGGGATGGCGTTCCAGGAGGAAGCGGGCGGCCTGGAAGAGGAAGGAGACGCAGAGGTCGTCCTGGTCGCGGTTGTAGGCGACGGCCGTGGTGAACACGGCTTGCCGGACCTCATCCTTGCTCAGGACGACCGCGCCGAGTTCGCGGGCGAGCCCACCGGCGAGCGTTGTCTTGCCTGTTCCGGGGAGCCCGGCGAGTTGGATGATCACGTCATGCCTCCCGCCCTGCCGCTGCGGTTTCCCTGGGCCAGCAGCCGGTGGCGGTCGCCCGCCAGGATGGGCTTCGGTTGGCGCCCGACTGCTCGGGCGGCGGTCGTCAGGTCGTCGACCAGGGCGATCTGATCCGGCGGGCTCAGGACAGGGAGGGAAGTGCCGGGGAGACCGGGAAGTGGCTGCCGCCGTGCTCGCTGGAGGGCTTCGCGGAGGAAGTCCGGGCCACGGGCCGCCCCGTGCGGCCAGATGCAGGTCACGTCGACCACGACGTTCGGTAGGAGGGTGTCACCCGTAGGCACGCTCCATACGAAGGAGGCACGACGGATCCGCTGGGCGCCCTGGGCGCTGGACGTTGCAGAGCAGGGCCTGTGTGGCTGGTAACCGAGGCCGACAAGCAGCAGTTCTATAGCCCGGGTGTCTTCGGGTGCGACGAGGATGTCCAGGTCGCTGAACTCCCGGGCTCCGGTCCCGCCGTACAGGGCGCTCTCCACGGCGATGCCCTTGCAGGCCGCGATGGTCAGGTCCACCTGTCGCGCGGCCGAGGCGATTCTTCCGGCGTGGCGTCGTTGGATCTGCGTGGTGTGCTGGTTGGCGCGTTGTGCCCGCTGGAGGAAGCGGGCCAGCCGGGCGGGTGCCAGCCGTAGGAGACCGGTCCTGTCGAGTGTGTCCGTGACCAGGCAGGAGAGCTTTTGCTCGACGGCGAGCTGCATGAGGGCACCCCAGCCGAACGTGGGCGCGGTGAGGGCGGTGTGCAGTCGGCTGACGTGCAGAGTCTTGGTGCCCACGGGTTCGATGCAGGCGGCGAACACGGCCTGCTCAGGCGGTCGGTGCTCGGTTGCGAGCGGGGTCGGTTCTGGGTTCACTGAGTTCGTCGGCTCTGGGTTCATCAGGGGACCAGTTCGGCGACGGCGCGGGCCAGGATGGCGGGGTCGCCGCCTGCCCGGACTCGGTAGCAGGGAACGGAGCGGGCGATGGCGTCGGCGATCCCGGCGAGGGTGGCGGCCTGCTGGTCGGCGGGAGGTGCCGCCACGAGCCAGTGGTTGATGTGCGAGCTGACTCCCGATGCCGGGTCGACCATGAACAAGCGGGTGGTCAGGAGACGCTCGCGTACTTCGTCCGGCTCCACGACGTTCGTCGTCACACCCTGGTGCTGCGGCGCGATGTCCGGCCAGATCATGATGTCGACCGGGCATGAGCCCGTGACCGTGCCGTCGTGGATCAGTCGCGGGAAGTCCGCCGGTTCGACGCTGACCTTGCTCTTGAGCTTCCAGAGGTCGGCGCGGCCGAGGGACCGGTACTGGGCAGGCACAAGGTCTTTGAGGTCCGGATAGGCCAGCAGCGTCCCGACGCCGGCACGCATGTGCGCGGGCCAGGCATGCCCTCGCAAGTTTCCCTCTTCGGCGGTGATGAGCAGCCGGTCGTTGGTGACGAAGTCGGCGGGAAGGTGGCGCAGGACGGCCGTCAGCGTGGTGGTCTTCCCCCGGTGGCGATGCCCGCTGATCAGGACGCCCCGACCGCCGACCGAGACGGCTGCTGTGTGGGCGTATGCGGCTCCGGCGGCGAGCAGTTGGGCGGTCATCGCCTGGCGGACCAGCCGTGCGGTGAAGTGCACTGCGGCGTCCGGGTCGGCGCAGCGGACGTCGATCGTGTGCCGGGCCTGGTCGAGGGTGATGGTTGTGCGGTGGTCCTCCACGCGGAAGACGTCTGCCTGGTCGGACTTGTGGTGGCGCGCGCTGAGTCCGGAGCCGATCTCGACGGGACAAGGCCGGACCTCGGCGGAGTGCTTCCAGTCGGCGGCCTGTGGGTCCAGGGTGACCGTGATACTCCAGTGGGCGTCGGGGCCGGGGTCTACGGCGTAGGCGTAGAGCGTGGCGCGGGCGTGCTCGGCAGCGGCGGAGATGTCGGTGGACAGCAGGACCGTTGCTCCGGCTTGGCGGAAGCGCACCATGTCCGGGGCGTGGGGGGCTGCGTGCTTGGGGATGTGCTGGGGGTTGGTGGGCACAGCGGTCTCCTGGCTCATGGTCGCTGGTCGGCTACATGCCGTCGGAGGTTTGTGTATGGCCGTCCGCAGGCACCTGGGGCCAGCCGGTGGCCAGGGCCGCTTCTGCTGCCTCCAGCAAGGTGTCCATCGCCGACGGGTGAAGGTAGAGCGAGACGAGGTCAGTGCCGGTCGGCACCACCGCGTCGAGCCAGGCAGCGGTGGTGAACTTCGGGGTAGGAAGGGGACCTTCCTCCGCGTCGAGGCGGATGCCGCCGTCGTCGTCCACTCGGATCGTGGCCTTGTGGCCTGCGGCCCGGTGGTACTTCAGCGCCGGGTCGAGCGCCCCCTGACGGCTGCTGTGATGGGCTGGGGTGGTGGGCTTCCGGTCGGTGTAGATGTTGAAGACGGCTGCCGGGCCGTCCAGGCAGTAGGTGACGTGCCAAGCCCCGGGCGGGACAACAGTGATGGCGCCCGGTTCGCATATCTCGAAGCTCAGATACGGGACTCCGTTGGGAGAGGTGCCCGCGATCAGCATCGCGACGCGGCCCGTCAGGGTCTGGAACACTTCCAGTTGCTCAGCCGCGTTGAAGTGGCCGGTCGAGCGGAAGGGCTGCCGGTCGGGGAGGATGCCGTGCCGGTAGACGACGAGGTCCGCGTACCAGAACGCGGTCTCGCGGCCGGTCGTGTCGCGCTCGGCCAAGGCGTCGTTACCCTCGGCGTGCTTCCACCGCGGCGGGAGGATGTCGCGCCAGGCGTGATACAGCACGGGGTCGGTGCCGGCGTCGACCGCTGCGCGCAGGAGGTCCTCGCCGAGGATGGCCGCCTGCCGGTCCTTCGGCAGGATCTCGGAGAGGTGGCGCGGCTTCCCGGCTGCCCGTCGTTGGCCGACCACCAGGACGCTGCTGTCCCCGGCGAGGGCGGCCCCAGCCAGCCCGACAGGGACGGGGATGCCGGGCTCGGCGCTGTCGGGTGTGTCGGTGAAGTCGGCTGTCTGGTCGAGGTGTTGCAGCAGCAGCAGCCGCTGCTGGATGGGGCTGCTGCGCTGTTCGGTGGCGAGCGTCATGCGGGGAGGTCCTCTGCTGCTTCGGCGCGCGTGAGCGCGCGGACGGTGGCCTCGACGTCGGCGAGGCTGGTGATGGCGGGGGCGCCGGGGCAAGCTGGCTTTTCGGTTGGGTTGAACCAGACGGCCTTCCAGCCTGCTGCGAGCGCCCCTTGGACGTCGCTGTGCCACTCGTTGCCGATGTGGACGACCTCATCGGGGCGCACGCCGAGTTGTTCGGTGACCGCGGCGAAGACCTCCGGGCGGGGTTTGGCGAAGCCCAACTCGCTGGAGAAGAACATGGCGTCGAAGGGGGCTTCGATGTCCAGGTAGTCGAGCAAGGTGCGGGTGACCGAGGCGGGCGTGGCCAGGGTGTTCGAGGTGAGTACCAGGGTGTGGCCCATCTTCTTGGCGGCGTTGACCGCTTCGCGGGCGTACGGGTACGGCTGTGGGTCGGCCCGCAGCACGGCGTGGGTGTGCGCCACGACCAGGACGTCAAGCGCTTCCTCATCGTTGACGCCGAGCTGCGCGAGCATGGCGGCGACCTGCTCGCGGACCGGGGCCTGGCGCCCGGTGCTGCGCTGGTGCTCCAGGGTCCGGCGGCGGACGCCGAGAACGGCTTCGCGCAGAATCTCCTCGGGGACTTGGTAGCCGAACTGCGGGAGTATCATGCCGAATTCGCGTATCCGCCAGGCCGCTTCGGCTTCCCGGTCTCCGTAGGTGATCAGCGTTCCCCACAGGTCGAAGCTAACGACACGGGACCCCATCAGACGCCGCCCGTGCTGTGGCGCCGGTGACTGTGGAGCCACTCGACTGTGGCTGCGGGAGGCTGGTCGCTGCCGAAGATCAGCGAGCCCGGAACGACGCCGTCGGCTCCAGCGGTGATGAGGGGCTCGACGGTGTGCCGCCGGATGCCGCCGTCCGCGATGATCGGTATGTGCCTGTCTCCCGCTTCGCGCTGGAGCAGGGCGCGCATCGCCGCGATGCGGTGGTAGGTGGTGGCGTCCGCCTCGGTGCCCTTGGTCCCGAGTGGGGTGCTGATCATGACGATGACGTCGGTGTGGTCCAGGTAGGGCAGGACGGAGGCGATGTGGCTGTCGAGCGTCACCGCGAGCCCGGCGGCCTTGCCCTGCGATCTGATGAGCTTCAGAGCGCTGCCGACCTGGTCGCCGGTCTCGACATGGACGGTGACCAGATCCGCTCCCGCCTCCGCCATGCGAGCAGCCAGCCAGGAGGGCTGCTCGACCATGAGGTGAGTGTGGAACGGCACGGTGGTGAAAGGCCGCAGTGCGGCGACCAGGTCGGGGAAGAACAGCAGCTCCGGGACGAAGTGCCCGTCGGCGACGTCCAAGTGGAACAGGTCCGCGTAGGAGCCGACTCGGACGATGTCCGTGGCCAGGGCCCCCAGATCGGCGGACCACAAGGAGACGTCCACCAGGGGGCGCGTGCACGGGAGTTGGGCGATCAGCTCTGCTGAGGAGCCGCGCTCTTTGATCATGATGAGACCCTCCCGTAGATGCGTCGGTTCAGCGTGGTGAACGTCCCGGTCATGCCAGGGCCCTTCGGCAGTGCTCGACGGAAGCGGCGATCAGGCGGCGGACGTGGTCGTCGGAGTCCTCGAACCGCGGGTAGACCTCCAGCAGGAGTGGGACGTCGGCGAGGTTCGCCGTGCGCAGCTCCTTGCCGACCTCGGCGACGTCGATGCGCCCGCGCTCGTCCGGCCAGCCCCAGTGCGGGTCGCCCTGGCCGTCACTGTTGTCCAGGTGCACGGCTCGGATGGCCGGGCCGAGTTCGCGGATCCACTGGCCGACCGATGCGCCGGGCCCGTAGAGAGGCTCGAAGAGCGTGTGCCCGGTGTCCAGGAGCATGCCGACGGGCACCGCCGCGAGAGGTGCCGTGGTCTGGAGCAACTCGTGGCACTGCTGGATGGTCGAGGGGGTCTCGCGGGCGATGGGGGTGGGCTCGACCAGGAACTCCGCGAGGCCGACGGAGTGGGCGTACGCCGTGATCTCGACGATCCCGTCGACCAGGTCGTACCAGCGCTGCTCGCGGCTCGCCTCGTCGGAGCTGTCCCGGATACTCATGGTGCCCAGTGGCCCGCCGACCGCGGAGGCACCGAGCGCAGCGGCCACGTCGCAGGCGCGCTTCCAGAAGTCGAGCGCGATGCGGCGGCCCTCCGGCGTCGGGTCCAGGAGTCCGGCGGGGACGTAGTGGGCCAGCCCGCCGTAGGCGCTGTGGATGGTGATGCCGTGGTCGGAGGCAGCCTTGACCGTACGGGCGACCAGTGCGTCGCGCTGGGCTGCCGGCCACCAGGGGTCCAACAGGTCGAAGGTGAATTGGACCGTGTCCAGCCCGAGGTCCTCGCGGACGTAGCGTGCCCACTTTTCGGGCTCGGGGGTGCGCTTGACTGCGAAGCAGAGGTTGATGCCGAGGTTCATACCTGGGGGCTCCCGTCGGTGGTAGTGAGGTGCGGGCCGGTCGCGGCGTGCTCGATCGCGTCGGCGATGTAGGCGGTGAGGGTGTTCAGCAAGTCGTCGACCGTGCGTTCGGTGCCGCCGGAGAGTGCGTAGTCGATCATGAGGTTGTTGGAGTCCGTGCCGCCGAATCGGCGGCAGTCGGTCTGCAGTCCGAAGCACGGCTTGCCGAAGGCGTGGGCCATGCCCACCCCTTCATCCGGTACGCGGCCGTCGAGGACCATCACGAACAGGTCGCACTCGCGGACGGCGCGCACGTCGCCCTGGAACAGCCGCTGGCGGACGGTGTGTTCGTCCAGGCCTTGCCGGATCAGCGGCGCGGCCTCTCCCCCGTCGCGCTGCGGCAGGTAGGAGCCGATGCCGATGCCAGCCAGGGCGTCGGCAAGTTGGAGGTTGAACGCCTTCTCAGCGTCATTGAACAACGGTGCGGCGATGTACGCCTTCACGCTCTGCTCCCCTGTGTTGTCGCGGTGCTGCCGGGCTTCACTTCGTGGTGCTCCAGGTACTCCGGGTACTCCGGGCGAGGTGCGGGGCCACGCGCCGAAAGGCGGTGAAGAACTCCTCGGCCCGGTGCGGCGGATAGGTCCCGTCCTGCATGGCGGTGACGTAGTAGTCGGTGACCCGTTCCCACTGCCATGGCGGGTGCTCGAAGGGAGCGTCCACGTCGTTGTTGGCCAGCGAGATCCACCGGCGCAGGCAGCTCGAACACCGGCCGCAGTGCAAGCCGATCCCGTCGTCGCGCGAGCACGAGAACGTCAGCAGAAGGTCCTCGGCGGGCAGGCCCTTGTCGAGGTACCAGCGCACGACCTCGGTCTTGGTCATCTCCCAAAACGGGCTGGCGAGTCGGATGTTCCTGCCGGTGAAGCCGGAGATGAACGTCGAGATCTCGGCGAAGGCGGCCGGGCTCTTGTCCGCCGTCGCGTCTCCTTTCACACCGACGCACCAGATGGTCTCGGCGCGGTTGGCCGCCAGCATCGCCAGGTGGATGTTGCGCATCGGGATGATGGCGTCGGGCTGCTCCCACCGGGAAAGATCCAGCTCGTTGCTGATCTCCACGTCCATGCCGCAGCGGGCCCGGATCGCGTCAATCGCGGCCAGCTCCTGGGCGCGGTAGCGGTGCCGCAGGTCGAAGTAGAGGGCGGGCGGGCGGCCGAGGTAGTGCCAGGCCGGGAAGGAGTCGAGTCCACCGCCGAACAGCAGGATCTCTTTCACGACACTCCGTTCGTCGCTGGTGGTGTGAGGTGAGACAAGACCAGGCCCTTGAGGTGCTGGGCCACGCTCTCCAGGTCGTCCGTGCCGGGGCGAAGGCGCGTGATGCGCTCGGGGATGGCACGGGCGACGAAGCGGTGGGCCCGGTCGTAGGCGGGCAGGAACAACAGCCGTTCCACCGACTGCGGAGCGCCGCTGCCGTAGCCGCGCAGGATGGTGCGCTCGCGCGCCAGCGGCCAGGGGATGTCCAGGTAGAAGGCTTGGTCCGGCACAAGGAACCAGGACTCCACCACCCCGTGGAGTTGGAGCAGCAGTTCCGCGTACGTCCGGTGCGGGTGCTGCTCGGCCAACACCGCGAGGCAGTACGCGAGTTTGGAGTACACGCCATGGTCGAGGATCACCACGTCGTGCGTCTGCATCGCGGCCCGGTAGGTATGCGTGTGGTGGTACGCCTCGCGGCACAGCCGCAAAAAGACGTCTACCGTGGCGTGGTGGGGCTTGTCGTAGCCTCCGGTGCCACTGCGGCGCCGGAGCGGCTCGTGCGTGAGCCAGGTGGACAGCAAGTCGATGACACCGACCCGCGGACCGTAGTGCACCAAGGCGACCGTGAATCCTTCGGCTTCGAGAAGGGCCGCCAGGCGCTTGGCCGTTGTGCTCTTGCCAGCGCCCCACAGCCCCTCGACCGTGAACAGCGCGCCCGACCTTGCCCCGAGCGAGCTTTCGCTCCAGTTGGTCGGCCAGTCATAGGTGAAGCGTTCAGCGTCCACGCTGGTCACCCCACAGCAGGATGTGCAGCCGGGGGCTGAGATTCCAGCCGTGCTCCACGGCGACCTCGGCAAGGTCCCGCATGCCGTCGAGTACGTCCTGCTGCGAGGTGGCCTGCGGCATGACCCAGATCGGGGCCAGTCCGTGCGCTTCCTGCAGACCGGCCACGGCGTCCACGTCCGCTCGGTTGGCCAGGACGAACTTGAAGACAGCCTTGCCGGTCTCGGTGAAGGCGACGAGGGCATCGGGCTTGATGCGCCGAGACAGCGGCGCATCGAACATGCTCGTGAGCTTGGGCGAGACCACGAACCGGTTGACGTGCGTGGTCAGTTCGGGGTAGGGGACGATGGTGCCGTTGGTCTCGATCTCCACGATCTTCCCGTTGGCGGCCAGTTCCTCCGCGATGGGGATCAGGGCCTCCTGCTGGAGTAGCGGCTCTCCGCCGGTCACCACGACCAGCTTCGGTGCTCGCGCGAGCACCCAGGAGGAGACGGCCTGGGGAGCGGCGTAGCGGGTCTCGGTAGCCCTGTCGTAGGTCTTCCAGTCCCAGGAGTACCGCGTGTCGCACGGTCCGCAGGCGTGGTTGCAGTCAGCCAGCCGGACGAAGACCGCCGGGCATCCCGCTGCCGGGCCTTCGCCCTGCAGGGTCGGGCCGAACATCTCGACGACGCGTAGGCGGCGTCGGTTGAGGATCGCCCCGCTCACGATGCCGGCCTCTCACCCACGGCGAACTCAGCCCACGTCGCCGGGGTTTCGGATACACGTATCGCCACCAAGCGGCCGTCGATGTTCGGCTCCACGTTCTCCACGAACCACTCCGCCAGGTGCTGCGCCAGGCGCTCGCTCGTCGGCGGGAAGTCGAGCACCTCGTTCAAGTCGCGGTGGTCCAAGTGGCCGTCGATGTACTCGCCCAGCGGCTTCAAGTCGCCGAAGTCCGTGACGAATCCGGGACCGACCAGTTCCTCCCCGGCGAGGACAACCTCCACCGTGTAGGTGTGGCCGTGGGGTCGTGCGCACTTGTGCCCCGCCCGGAGCCCGACCAGGTGGTGGGCCGCGTCGAACGAGAACCGCTTGCCTATGCGAAAGCTCACGTCAGACTCCGATTCGATGAGTTCCCTCGCGGGCAGAGTGTGCGCAGGCGCTTGATCGCTTACCTCGTCCACTGCTCACATCCCGCGGACGCCGACGAGCACCCGGCCTATGACGTGGGGATCAACGGGCGGAGTCCTCGGCTCCCGAGGGCCGCCTTTGGGAGGACAGGCCGAGGAGTGCGCCGAGCCGACGTCCTTGCGGCCGAGCGTGGCGGGAACGAGCGGCACTTCCGCCCATACGACCTTGCCGGGCATTTCACGCGCCGGGTAGCAACCCCACCGCCGACTCATGGCAGCGACGATGAAGATCCCACGTCCACCCGTCGCCTCGACACCCACCTGCTTCAGAACCGGTGGCCTGGCGTCCCGGTCCCAGACCGACACCTTGATGGCATCCCCGATGATCTCCAGCGCGACCTCGAAGGTCTGCACCATGTTGCACTCCGAGTACGAGGGGCCGTGCTTCTCTTCCTCCTTCGGGTGTCGGACGGCATTGGTTGCCAGCTCCGATACCAGGAGCTTCACGGTTTCGACGCTGTCCGAGGGCACGCCCCAGCGGGAGAGGACATCGGCGGTGTGAAGCCTGGCCAGCCCGACGGCATTGGGGGTGTCGGCCAGCGTGAGTCTGTCGTGCGGAGGTGGTACCTGGGACACAGTGGGCCTTCCGAATAGAGAGAGGAGCGCAGGGTGCGGTCGTCGGCCCTCGCTGGATTCGTGCGCTCCCCCGCTGCCGGCATCGGCCTCATGTGTTCTGTGCTCGTCGGCAGTGACCATTCCGGATCGCACAGCTCCTCCTTTGCGGTGGCTCATCGACGGTGGCATCCAGACCGACGTACGGGTCCCGTTGTGGACGGTCGACAGGCAGGCCGAGGTGACAAGCAGCCGTCGGACTCCGGCATTCACCGGTGCGGTCTGCACTCGTTCAGCTTGGTCGACCATCGGCTCAGCGCACGAGAGTCGCGATGCGGACGGCGCGGATGTCCGCATCGCCGCGCCCGTATCCAGCCGACGGTTTTCGGACAAACTGACTGTAATCAGCGTGAGGTGACGGTACGTTGACGGCTCGGGTCTGCAGAGGTCGAATAGTTGGGGGCAGGTGATGGCAACTAAAGCACGGGAGATCGTGTCGGCCGGCTCGGCACATGCCGAGCTCGGAGCCGCGTTGCGCAGTCTCCGCACGGCACGAGGGCTGAGTCAGGCGCGGCTGGGTGCCCTGGTCCACAGCAGCCCTGATCTGGTGCGCCGAGTCGAGACCACCGAGCGGTTCCCGACACGAGAACTGATCGAAGCATGCGACCGGGAGTTGCAGGCCGATGGCGCGCTCACCGAGCTGTGGCGCGCCGCCGACGAGGAACGTCGCCGTTCGTCACCAGCTGGAGCAAGAGTTACCGGGTCGGTACCGGCCAGGTTCAACCCGGATGCCTCGGAGCGTCTGATCGCCGACTGGTTGGCCGATGATGGCCGGTCGGCTGATCCTGCTACCCAGACCGGCCGACTGTGGGTGACCGAGGAAGACGTCGCGGTAGCGGAGGGCCTGCTCACCATGTTCCGGCAGCTTGACCATGCCCACGGCGCCGGTCCGTTCGCAGCCCAGCTCGCCACCTACATCGACACGGAGCTGACCGCACTGCTGTCCCGGCCAGCGGCTGACCCGGAAGTCACGCGCAGCCGAGCCCGTGTCGCCACCGGCTTCCTCGAACTGGCCGGATACCAGGCCGTGGACTCCGGAAGGCCGGGATGGGCGCAGTCCTACTACCGGCGCGCCCTGGCCCTGACGAGCACCGCACCCGACCGGGCGTACGGCGCGTACCTGGTTGCCGCCAATCTCGGCCATCTGGCACTGCACTGCGATCACCCGCAGACTGCGCTGCGCTGGGCACAAGCGGCGAGGTCCAGTGCGGGGACTGCGGCGAGCCCAGCGACCCGGGCCGCGATCATCGCGGTGAACGCCAGGGCGCACGCCCGCATGGGACAAGAACAAGAGGCAACCGCGCTACTCCTCCAGGCAGAGCAACTGCTGGAGACCTCCGTCCCGGGGGACGAACCGCCCTGGATCGCCTACTTCACCCGCGCCTACCTTGCCGATGAGATGGCGCACTGCCTGCACGATCTCGGACGAGCACCCGCCGCCCGCAGCCACGTCACGGACGCCCTCGACGGGGTCGGGCGTGACCGCGTGCGCCGCCTTGCGATCGACGCTGCGCTGCTTGCAGCCACATGGCTGCGCTCGGGCGATCTCGACCAGGCGTGCGCAGTCGGGCAAGAGGCGGTCGAGTACGCAGCGCGGACATCGTCCGGTCGGTGCGTGGACCGCATCGCTCGTCTCCTGGCCGACCTCGCTGCGCACACCGGACATCGTGCGGTGACCGAACTCGACGAGTACGTACGGGAAGTGCTGCCGTCGGCCGCGCAACGCGCGAGCACTACCCGGTTGCGGGTATGAATCTGCGGTAAAACTGCAGCTCATCCTCCAGCGCAGCCGTCAGGCCAACCGGGCTGGACAGGTAGTGGCCCACGCTGTCCAGGAAAAGAGCCTCGTGATCGGCACTCCGGACCGACAAGCCCTCAGCGAGCAGTTGTGCGTCGCTGACCGGAGCGATGTCATCAGCCATCCCGTGGATCAACAGCACCGGGATCCGTACGTCTTCAGCCCGCACCGGCCCCGCTGGGCCGCGAAGGATCGCGGCGTGAGGTCGCTGGAACCTCGGTGCAGTCGTGGCCCACCGCACCGGATCGATGATGGCCGAGACTGCCGTCGCCGCAGTGAACAACCCCCCGAAGCAGGCGGCTTGAAGTGCCGTATATCCACCAGCGCTGGTACCAGAGAGGAAGATGGCACCGGGCAGTGCGATGCCATCCGCCAGGAGCTGGCTTGCGACCGCTTGGCAGTCCTCGACATCGTACTGGCCCCAATGGCCATACAGCGCCTGGCGGAAGGCCCGTCCTTGCCCAGTGCTGCCCCGGTAGGCCACCTCCGCGACAGCGAAGCCCTGGCTGACGAAGTACTGCACGGTCCAGTCCAAACGCATCGGCACCTCGGCGGTGGGCCCCGGGTGTGCGCGGACGAGAAGCGGAGCCGGGAGCTTGCCGCCTGACGGTAGGTGCAGCAAGTACCTCACGGCGGAGCCACCGGACCGCGCCTCGCGCACCGTTGGCATCGAGACCAGTTGGGGATCCTGGTCGGCCATGAGGCTGGACTCGGTCCACTGGGCCACGGTTCCATTCGCAGGGTCGATCACACAGACCGCGGGAGCGCTGACCGAGCTGGATCCGATGACCGCAACCTTGCTGCCGAGCGTGACGATATACGGCTTCAGGGACGTCAAGCCCGTATCGAGTTCCGTCCGGAGCCCATCTGCACCGATAGTGATCAGCCGTGTGCGAAAGCCGTCATGGACGGTCAGCACGACCGCACCATCGGGCAGGAAGGCGTACGAGCTGTAGCCAGCCTCCCAAAGTGCTGGCGCGCAATCGGCCTCCATCGGAGCGACCGGGCGCAAGACTCCGTCCCAGCGGTAGAGGTTCCACCAACCCGTACGATCGGAGAGGAAGTACAGCTCCCCATCCGGCCCCCAGATCGGCTGAACCACGGACTCTTCCCCGCCTCCGGCCACGACCGTGCCCGACTTACCGATAGCCGCGGAATCGGCGACGACCAGCCGGGAGGCATCCCACGGCATCCTGTCCGCGTCCCACTCCACATACGCCAGCCGCCCACCGCGAAGGCGCGGAGCCGCGAGGAAACCCGACGAGCTCACCAGGACCCGCACATCCTCGTGCTCAGGGTGGATCTCGACGATCTGGTCGCCGTTATCGGTGCCGCGGACAGCCAGCAGGCGGTCCTGCGCGACGTGTAGGTCGCCGTAGAGGAAACCGTCGTCGCCTGGTACGACACACCGGGGTGCGGTATCAGGGCTGACCTGGTAGACCTTGCTGTCCTCAGCACTGACGATCCACTGGGCACCGGGTCCGACAGCATAGGAACCGCCACCGTAGGCGTGCAGCCACCCGCCGATCGACACACCGAGCGGGGTGTGCACTTGGGGCTTCTCTCCGGGGGCGGCACGGACGAGCTGACTGACCCCACCGAGGTCGGGATTGGACTGCAGCCACCACAAGACGCCATGAACACAGGTGAGTTCGTCGTAGGACCTCTGCTTGCGTGCCACCCAACTCGCGCTGAGCGACACGCCACCCCCACCAGTCATCCGACTCCTCGATTCCTCGCCCTCCGCAGGCAGTTGCCGCCGATCTCGACGTTACCCCGCACACCGTGCGCACGACGCACGGACAACCAGGCAGTCCGTATCCGAGGCCACCCCCACGTCGGTTTTGCTCGCCCTACGACAGATTCATCGCACCGAGCACGATCGACATCGCCAGGCCAAGCCGCCTCATCGCCTGCCGCTCGTCGTGCATCCACTCGTTCATCGCGCACGCGCGTGGACCAGCGTCCTACACAGCCAAACCGTGTTGCCCCGCCCCGGGCTGCTGCCCAAGCCCGAGGAGGTTGAGCAGGTCGGCGGTCACCACCCGGTAGGCAGTGCCCAACCGCAGGACCTTAATGGGGTACTCCCCCCTCTTGGCGAGTGCGTACCCGGTGGAGCGCCCGATCATCAGGGCGCGGTTGGCGGTGTCCAGGTCGATGGCTGCGGGGAGGGCGAGCAGCTCGTCGCTCGTCAGCCATCGCACCTCACGAGATGAAGTGGGTGCCTTCATGATGCCTCCTACGCCTTCAGGTGCTTCGATGTCGGACCGCACTTGTATCACGTAGTTGCAGCAGCACCTTCTAGCATTTTAAAGTGCATCCATGAAACCTGATCACTGGCCAACAGCCTTCACTGCTCGGATCGCCCACGAGATGCGCGAGGCGCGCAAAGCCGCCGGCCTCACCATGGGGGACGTCGCCCAGGGCTGCGCCGACCGCGGATTGACGGAGATCACCGAGCAGTCCGTGAAGAACCTGGAGTCCGGACGCAAGGCGAGCATGACGATCGCCGACTTCGTCGTCCTATCCGACGTCCTCGGCGTTCCGCCCGTCACCCTCCTCTTTCCCCTCGGTACTTCCGCCACGGTGGAGGTCCTGCCGGGCCGGGAAGTGTCCACCTGGGACGCGCTCGCCTGGTTCACCGGCGAGACACCCATGGACCAGCCCGCTCCCGAAGGCACTGCCCGCGACGTCCTCGACGTCTTCCGTAACCACGGTGATCTGGTCGCTGCCGCGACGGCTTCCACCACCTTGGCCAAGGAGCGGCGGCGCGCGGCGAGCACCACACTCGACCGGGCCCGCAGAGCAGCACTGCTGGATCGGGCAGCGGGCTACGAGGAGCACGCCTTCGAGGACTGCCAGGAGCTGCGCGTCTTCCGCGTGAGGATGCGCGAGCGGGGCCTGGTGCCCCCTGCCCTTCCCGACGACCTTGCCTTCGTCGACCAGCCCACCAGCGACGTCAACGCCGACGAGTGAGCCGCCCATTGATGCGGTCGGATCTCGTTGATCAAGGCGATGCCCTGCCACGAGCACCGCCACTGTTCCCTCCTCACCGCGGCCAATCTGGTTCACAAGCAAGGAAGTAGCAAGGAAGTTACGTGAAGGAACCCATACGCAAGATCACCCACAAGGATGGGAGCACCCGCTACCGCCTGGTCGTGGACATCGGCGTTAACGCCGAGGGCAAACGCAAGCAGCTCACCCGCACCTTCAAGACCAAGAAGGAGGCGCTGGCCGAACTCTCCCGCATCCGGCATGAGCTCAGCACCGGCACATTCGTGGCCCCCAGCAAGATGACGTTGAACGATCTGCTGGACATCTGGCTGAAGAGCGCGACACGCGACGTCGAGGAGGGAACCGCCTCCAACTACCAAAGTGCCATGGTGCCGGTGCGCGTCCACAGCGGCGACAAGGAACTCCAGAACCTCACCGAGGAGGACATCGAGGCGCTGGTCGACTGGATGCTGACGAGTGGTCGGCGCCGCGGCGGACAGCCCGGGACCGGACTCGGCGTCAGGGCCGTGCGGCTCGCCCTGGGCCGTCTGCGCGCCGCATTGAATCTCGCCGTCCGCCGCGGCCTGGTGACGCGCAATGTCGCCCAGCACGTGACCATCTCCCGCGAGGCCAAGAGGAAGGCAGAGGCAGCCAAGCCGAAGAGCATTCCGTGGGACGAGACCGAGGTCAAGATCTTCCTGGAGGCGATCAAGGGGCA
>JAFAUH010000305.1 GCA_019243445.1 Streptomycetaceae bacterium
CAGTCGCAGGAGGGTGGCGAGCTCGGGGGTGTGCCAGTCGCGCTGCGGATCGGTGCCCATGACGGCCAAGACGTCCTCCAGCCTGCTGGTGTGCGCCAACACTGGGGGCGGTAGCAGCACATCGGGCTCCGGGAAAGGAAGTTGAGGAGCATCGGCTGGTTTGGCGGAGCCAACTGCCTTCAGCTGGGCCCGGCTCGCGGAGCACCCGGCCTGGGGAGTGACCGCGGCGGCGGGGATGAGGGCGGCTGCCTTGGGGGCGTTGATGGTGATGTCGATGGCGGTGATCGGGGTGCTGACCGGGGGCCGGTCCTCGTCGGCCGGCCGGTGCGCGTAGCGGGCGGAGACGCCTTTGACCGTGCGCGCGCTGATCCTCGGGCGGCGCCGGGGCAGCAAGGTGGCTGCGACCGCTTCGGTGATGGGGCTGGTCAGCTCGCCCCCGGGGACGGGGAGGACCTGGGCGGCGCGGGTGACCGTGTCGCGTGCGGCGGTCAAAGCAGCGGTGAAGCAGGCACGGTCGGGGTCGCATCCGGCGATGGCGTCGGTGGCGTCGGTGGCGTCGAGCATCACGGTACGCAGCAGCTGGTAGACCGTCAGCAGGGCCCACATCTCCTGACGCAGACCCTGCGGGTCGCCTGAGCGCAGTACCCGGCCGTGCAGCATCGTCGAGCGCAGGGCCAAAAACGCCACCTCGACCTCCCCGCGCCCGTGATACAAGGCGAGCAGTTCGGCGGCCGGGTGGCGGCGCGCGTCGGTCAGCGTGGTCACCAGCCGGTACCGGGCGTGGTGGACGGTGCCATCAGCGCAGGTGACAGCCACCGTCGCGGCGATGATCCGGACCGGGACCCCGGCGATGACCGAAAGGAAGGAACCGTCGTGCAGCACACGCAGCACTGCCGGTTCGCACGTGGAGCACACCCGCAGCAGCAGAGCCGCCCCCGAGCGGTGGACGGCGCGGATGAAGGCGTTCGCGTCGAAACCGCGGTCGGCGAGCACCAGCATGCCCTCGGCCAGGTGACGGACCAACTCCAGCGCCGCGTCCACCTCGCCCCTCACCGGGCCGACCACCGCCCCGAGCAAAGCGCGCGTCCCCGTCTCCACCAGGGCCATCACCGACAGCAGCGGATAAGCGGCGACCGCGCCGGCCGCAAGCTTGTGCACACCGAGCCAGGCCACGTTCTCCCCGGTTTCGGGGACCCGGGTGGACTTGCAGCCGTCGAAGGCAACCGTGCGCATGCCCCGGTAGGCCACCCCCGGGGTACTCGGGCGCCCCAGCGGTCCCGCCACCACCTCGAACAGCTCCCGCAGCGGGTCCGGCCCCAGCCGCCTGCGCACATCCGCCAGCCCGGCCTCGGTCACCGCCGCCACGGTGTGACCCGCCTGCCGCACCGCCCCGACCAGCGTGTCCCACACTCGCCCATAGGAGGAGTCTGCGAACAAGGCCAAAGCCAGGACGAAATACACCGCCACACGTGCCGGCACCGAACGCTTCCGGCCCCTACGCCCCGGATGGTCCAGGACATCGTCCACCAACTCGAAGGGGGCGAACCTGGTCAAAGCGCCCAGATGTCCCGGAGCGAACACCCCACAGGCCGTAGTAATGGTCTGAGTCAGCGTCATCGTGCCACACTGGTCCGGCAACGGGACCTCCGGTGTTGGTCTGTCTTGGTCGACGACTCAACTACCGCAGGTCCCGTTCCCCTGTCCTGAAAACTACGAATCTTCCCAAGCGGCTTGACAAACAGCCGCAGATCCTACCTTCACGGCATTGCATGGCAGTGACGCGAAGTCTCGGCTGAGGGTGGAGGTGGGTGACGGGCGGGCACGACCTGGCACGATGGACGAGTGACCGCACCGCTGACACCGCACGACCACCAGCCACCGCACTCGTCCTTCCTCTCCGATGACGCAGGGAGCCCCGAGGAGCGGCCGGACGTCGGCCGCGCGATGCGTGACGGCGCGGTCATCACGCTCGGCGTGGCAGTGCTCGGGGTGCTGTTCGGAGTGCTGTGGTGGTGGGTGGCGCCGCAGGTGCCGCTGATCTCCGATGGCACGGCGGTCTACCTGAAGGACTCCGAGGGCGAACAGTCGGTCGGTGCGGATGGCTGGTTCACGCTGATGGGTCTGGGCTTCGGCGCACTGGCCGCAGGTGCGGTTTTCTGGTGGCGGCGCGCCGGGGGAGTGGCCGTCGTCATCGGCCTCGCGGCCGGTGCCCTGGCCGCATCGGTCGTCGCTTGGCGGCTCGGTGTCGCCTGCGGCCCGACACAGAACGTGATCGCGCACGCCAAGCAGGTGGGCGTGGGCAAGGTCTTCTACGCGCCGTTGCAACTGCGTGCCAAGGCAGCGCTGCTTGCTTGGCCGATCGCCTCGATGGGCGTATTCCTCGCGCTCACCTCCGCCTTCGGCCCGCGTGAAGAACTGCAGCAGCACGACGAGCACGTGCCACTGCGGTGCGATGGATGCTCCACTCCACTGCCGCCGTCGCCCTCGTCACCTCCGCCGTCCGCGCAGGACGAGCCGCCGCGCGGGGGGTGACGCCACAGGGGACGGTGTCCGTGGTTGGCATGGGGCTGCTTCAGCCGCCACTTGCGTTTCAGCGTGCGCTGTGGCATCGGCGCTCGCTTCCCCGGTCAATTGTGGCTGGTCGGCTGCCGGGTCAGCTCGGCTGCGGGCAGCGACGGGAGCTTACTGATCACGGCGGTCTCCAACCGCAGCAGTTTTAGTTCCTCCCGCAGCCGCGCCGCTGTGTCCGGAGCCTCCAACAACCGCTGTTTGACCGGAATTTCCACCACAGTCGCCGCGGCCACCAGATAGGAGAGCACCGATGGCCGGTCCGGCAGCTCCTGCGTCGCGGACAAAGTGCGCTCCCGCGCCCTCGCGAGCTGCTTTTGGTAGGTGTGGAAGGCTCGTTCGACCGCGCCTACCAGAGCATCCGCACCCTCGCCCGGCTCTTCGGGCAACTCCTCGACCTCGCCCACCAGATACGGCCCGCTGGTGTCCACCGACAGCAGCCGGAAGCGCGTGGTGCCGGTGGCGACCATCTCGTATCCGCCGTCCTCCTTCTCGCTGAGCGAGGCCGTGTCCGCGACGCAGCCGACCTGATGGAGTGCCGCGTTCAGATCGGGGCCGAAGCCCGCCACAGCACCGGAATCCGTCACTCCGGGACCGCCCGGCGCGATTTCGAAACCGTCGCGGATCGCCACCACCCCGAACTGCCGGGGCTCGTCCTCGGGGATCGCGAGCAGATCGCGGGCGAGTGCCTGGTATCGCGTCTCGAAGATGTTGAGGGGCAGCACAAGCCCGGGGAAGAGCACCGAGCCGAGAGGGAAGAGCGGCAGACGAACGGTCACAGCACGCAAGCCTATGCGCCTGGCGGCGCTCCCCTGGCCTTTGGCATGGAGAACCTCGCCTGGCCTTCGGTATGAGGAGCTCGGAAGCCCCCGAGCCGCAGCCGTGAACGCGTGCGTCACTCACAGCAGCACATCTCGCGGAGCGGAGTTCCGCAACGGTGGCCACGCGGTATCTCTACACTTGAGGGCGTGATCTCCCGAATCGATCTGCGCGGCGACGCCTTCCCCGAAGGCGACATCGACCATGACCTGCTGCCCCGTGCCGAACTCGACGTCGAGGCTGCCCTGGAGAAGGTACGGCCGATCTGCGAAGACGTGCAGCATCGCGGTACCGCAGCGCTGATCGATTACGCGCAGCGATTCGACGGCGTCGAGATCGAGCAGGTCCGCGTGCCCGCTGAGGCGCTCACGCGGGCCCTGGACGGCCTGGATCCGGCCGTGCGCAGGGCGCTGGAGGAGTCGATCCGACGTGCGCGCCTCGTCCACGGCGAGCAGCGCCGCACCGACCACACCACCCGCGTCGTACCTGGCGGCACGGTCACTGAGCGGTGGGTTGCGGTCGAGCGGGTGGGCTTGTATGTACCCGGAGGCAAGGCTGTCTACCCGTCCTCCGTCGTGATGAACGTCGTGCCGGCCCAGGAGGCGGGCGTCGAGTCCCTCGCTGTGGCATCCCCACCGCAAAAGGAATACGCGGGCCTTCCACATCCGACGATCCTCGCCGCGTGTGCCCTGCTCGGCGTCGACGAGGTCTACGCGGTCGGCGGCGCCCAAGCGGTCGCCATGTTCGCGTACGGCACCGACGAGTGCCGTCCGGTGCAGCTGGTCACCGGGCCCGGAAACATCTGGGTCGCGGCAGCCAAACGTCTGCTCAAGGGACGTATCGGCATCGACGCAGAGGCCGGCCCCACCGAGATCGCCATCCTTGCCGACGCGACCGCCGACCCCGCACACGTCGCCGCCGACCTGATCAGCCAGGCCGAGCACGACACGCTCGCCGGGTCCGTGCTGATCACCGACTCGCCGGCGCTGGCCGATGAGGTTGATAGTCAGCTCGCTATTCAGGTGGGGCAGACGAAGCACGTCGAGCGGATCACCGCCGCGCTGAGCGGCCAGCAGTCC
>JAFAUH010000045.1 GCA_019243445.1 Streptomycetaceae bacterium
CCAGGAACTGGCGGAGTTGGCCCAGATCACCTGTGGGCCCGGGCCCTTGCCCCAGACGTTGTTTGCGAGACGGTAGCCACCGATGTCGCGGACTGCCCATTTGCCGCTCGATTGCCAGACGGGTCCCTGAGCAGCCGCGAAACCCAGGCCGGTCAGCAGCATCACAGCCGGCACCAAGATGAGTGACTTCTTGAATCTTCGTATTCCTGATTTCACAGGCTTCATGGTTGCCCTCCGGCGATTGGAATAGACATACTGCGGTGACGTGAGCGCAGTCCGGGCGGAACAGCAAGCTGATCTCGGCTACGGTGCACGGCAGCGTAGCGAACCCTTCCGGGGCCGCCAACCGCAAGAAGTCACCGGATCTCCGTACAGCCTCTCCACCTGTACGGTCACATCGGTGTTCCCAGGAGACAGCAGAGTGCCTTCTTGTGAGGCGCCCTTGCGATCTGCAGAATTTTCCATGCAACGAGGCACAGTCATGCGGCCTCCTCTCCCCCTGGGCGAACCGAGCAAACCGTCGGCAGAATTCCCTCTGAAGAATTCCCGCCGACCGCATCGAATTTCATCGGAAGCAGGCTCCATGAAAGCCTTGATCCCTCTATATTCATATGGAATTCAATGCCTATCTACTTCATACGTCACGGCGAGTCGCAGGCCAATGAGCAAAATCGGTTCGCTGGGCGCCTGAACGCCCCCCTGACCAGCCTTGGCATACGCCAGGCACACCAGGCCGCACAGCGAGTCGCCGCACTCGGCACCCATATCGACGAGCTCCATGTCTCCCCCCTCGACCGGGCCAGAAACACGGCAGAGATCATCATGGAGGCACAGGCGCGGCAGCCTGAGCGGACTGTCGTCAGCGAGGACCTGGTGGAACGCGACTTCGGGGACTTCAGCGGCCGTAACAAGAGCCTGGTCAAAAAGACAATCGGCTTCGCGGCGTACACCGAGTACTTCCACTCCCACACCGGTTGCCCGCCCGGCGGCGAGAGTTGGGAGGCGATGTACGAGCGAACCGCCGCCTACTACCACAACGTCCTGCTTCCCGCCTCCCGCTCGGGGCGTACCGTGCTGGTCGTCTGCCACAAGTACATCGTTGAGATGTTCGCACTGGTTGTCGCCGGCGTCCCGGTGGAGCAGGTCCGGGACTTCAAAATTCCCAACGCCCGGCCACTGAGCGAGGAGGACTTGCGGAAGGCGGTCGGCCGCCCGGCCGCCGCCGGATTCCTCAACAACCTCGGCGAAATCGTCGAGATCCGCCTGCCGCTGCTGGTGGCCTCGGCCGCCGTGCTCGGTATGGTAGTCCAGTTGCTGGTCGGCTACCGCGTCCCGCCGTGGCTGTTCTCCACGCTGATGACTGCGTTCCTCGCAGTCGGTTCATTCTTCACGATGCTGCGAGTGGATCCCCGCAACCTGCGCGGCGCCTTGGGCAGCATCCGGCCGATCGTCCCGCTGCTGCTCGTACGCCTTGCGGTGGGACTCGTCCTGCTGTGGACCAGCCGGAGCCTGGAGCAGGACCTCGCGGGCCTGTTCTTCCTGCTGCCGTCCGCGCTCCTCACGCCCACCCTCTCCCTGCTCTGGGGCGGCGACTACTTCTTCTCGGTACGCCTTGCAGTCGCCTCATCCCTCCTTCTGCCCGCAGTACTTCTCGGCGCGGTGGTGATCCCGATGGGTGTGCCGATGCTGCATGGCCTCCCGCTGGGTGCTCTCACTCCGGCTCTCGGGAGCTATGGGGCAGTCCTCGTTGCCGCACTCGTTGTGCCGGGCGTCGGCGCACAGCTGCTACGCCGCCGCGACCCGATTCGCGCGGGGTCTGTCAGCACCAACTGGAACTGGCTCGGCGGGCTTACGCTGGTGCCGCTCGCAGGACTCGCCACTTTCACCCTGACACCGCCCACCGGGCTCACTCATCACGGTGAACTGACCTCCCTGCTCACTGCCATGGCGGTCACCGTAGCCGCCCATACCGCTTTGCGCCTGCTGGCTCTGGCCTTCCTGCACGGACGCCGCCGAGGGGTGGGCCTGGGCCGTGACATCTTCATCACCCAGAACACGCCCAACATCTTTCTCTGGCTGGCGATGGCCTCCGTCCTCGCCCCGGTGACCGCACACCAGGTTTCGGTGACCGGCCTCGGGATGGCGCTGGTCTTCTTCCTCGCCATGTACGGCGACGAACGCGTCTTCCTCGTCCGCCATCGCCGCGAGATGCGCACCCGCCGCCGTCATGCGAGGCGGAGGCGGGCCGCCCTGGCGTGGTGAGCGGGCGGCAGTGAGTTGGCCCCGGTGGTTGTGGGAGCCGGCGTTCCGTCGTCGCCGATGATCTGTCCCATGCCGTCGAGGTGGAACGTCCAGCCGGTGGGCGTGAAGGTGAGGGCGATGCCGTCGGGATGCTGCGCTGCCAGTTCCTGCGGAAGCGGCCCGGCCGAGAAGCGTCTGGTCGGCGTGGAGGACCCGTCGCGGCAGAAGCGGACTTCGTACGACGGCTTGCGCGGATGCGCATAGACGATGCTGATCCGCACCGCCGCGGGCAAATCCGGCCCTGTCACCGGCACCTCTCGCTCACGCAGCGCACCGTAGTTGTCGAGATGCCACGCGGCCATCTCATCTGTGTCCGGTACCGGTAGGCGCACCGTGAAGCCACTGCGCTCCTTGTGTGCGAGCAGCCGCGCGCCCGGGAGGAAATGGCCGTCGGCGTCGACCAACTCCGCATCGCGGAAGTCAACGACTCTCTCTCCCCCGGTGGAGAAGCGCAACAACGCACCACCACTGCCCGGCAGTTCAAGAGTCCGGAAATCATTCGTGGGCTGCCACCGCCCGTGCAGAGCATCCGTCAGGGGGCGCTGCAAGACCGCCTCGCCGCTTTCGGCCACGAGCCGCAGCATGCCGTCCGGCCCGAAGTGGACGGAGGCTGCCTGGCCGGTTGGCCGGCCAGTTTCATCAAGGCGCACAGCGGAAGCGGGCTCGGCTGCGTAGTCGATCTGCCAGTACGGACCGCAGGCATCGGCGTGGGCGCAGAGGGTCTGCTTCAGCACCCGGCTGTCGGCCGGATCGATCATCAGCCGCACCGGGGAGGCCAGCGGGGCATCGTGTGGTCTCAAGGCCACCCGTCCGTCCCGCATCGCATTCGCCGGCCAGGCCGTCATCGGTTCGCCTTCGGTATCCAGCAGCCGCGGGGCCCGGTTGCGGCCTTCCAGGGGCAGACGGAGGACAGCTACCCTTTGCGCTTCGCCGGCTCCCGTGACGCTCTCCGTTCCGGTCAGCGTCAAGTCGGCATGGACGAGCGTGGCGGCTGAGGTGGTGTTCTCAAGGCCAACGCGGAAGAAAAACACACCGTTTGCCAGGTCTGTGACGGTGAAACCGTCCGACGGCTGGCCCGCTCCCCCGACGGGCTTGATGCTCAAACGGGTGTCCCCCAGGATCTCGAAATCCCGTCCGGTCTGTGGATGGCGGATCGCCCACACCGTTGCACCGTCCAGCAGCTCGCCGATGCCCTCGCCGCGCAGCGGGACGGGTTCGACCAGGCCCAGGCCGAAGTGGCCATCCAAGGTTTCGAAGACAGTCCTCCCCGACTCCGGCCACTGGTAAAGCCAGTTGCGAACCGTTGCTTCCGAGCGGTCGAAGTGCGATGCCAGGCGGGCCCGATCGTGCCCGCTGTTCTTGTAGAGGGCCAGCAGCGCACCGAAGTGCTCGGGCAACACCCCGCTCCCGGACCCGGCTGCAGCCTCCCCGGTGCGCTGGGCGGCGACGTCGAGCGCCTCACTAAGGTCGGCCGACAGCAGTTGCCCGGTGAGGGTATCGACCAGTTCGCCGGGCGTGGCGCCCAGGCGGTCTGCCACTTTCCCCACATCATATCCCTCACTCTCAATCAGGGAGAGCAGCCGCAGGTACGGGTGGCGTGCAACTGTCCGGGGCTGCGCGGGGGCCAGCGTCTGTTCCGAGTTTCCGGCTGAGATCACGCGGCTTGGCGATTCTGTCTCCTGCGTAAGGTGTGGCGCCGGCAGGTGCGCCGCTGAGGGATCGGGCGCCCCCGCGCGCAGCAGTTCCAGTATCTGACTCACCTCCAGATGCGGCGTGGGAAGGCCTTCGGCGCTGTCTTGGCCTGCGGTGAGTCCGCCGGAGTGCGCCAGGGTGTCGGATGTGCTGGATGTGCCGGTCAGAGACGGGTCAGCGCCCGGCCACATCAACTGGCGTAGCGGCGGGGCGATTTCGAGGCGCGGCACGCCTTGTGTCCGCACCGGCACTCCGGCCGCGGTATTCATGAACGACGCGGGCCGGAACAGTGTCTCCAACAGCCCCGGACGCCGGCCTGCGCCCAGCCCGGCAACTCTCAACCAGTCCGGGATTTGCGCCGCTTGTCGATCCGCCTGGCCCGGCAGCCACAGTCGGGAAAAGGCCGGAGTGCTG
Source organism: Streptomycetaceae bacterium (assembly GCA_019243445.1). Lineage (GTDB taxonomy): Bacteria > Actinomycetota > Actinomycetes > Streptomycetales > Streptomycetaceae > Streptantibioticus_B. The sequence goes on from JAFAUH010000045.1 coordinate 4,408, forward strand.
GATTCATCCGGCCAGCCGACCGTACTGAATCCATCAGGCCGCACTCGGACCGGCCAGCCCCTCTCCGCTGCCAGCAGTGGCTCGTCCAGCTTCCCTGTCGCGTCCTTCGTCCACACCACCGGCCCGGGCAACAGCACGCCCGGTCCCGTCTTGGCTCCGGCTGCCGCATCCGGCAGGAAGTCCTTCGGCCCCGGTCTGCCTCTTGGACGCAAGCCCTGCATCGCGTGCAGCATTCCGAGCACCTCCAGACCTGCTCGCGCCGCCCGTTGTCCGTACCCCTTCCACCCCGCGCGGAAGTCGCGCGCCGCATTCGTCAGATTCGTCAGTTGCGCCCGTCGGCGCATCGCCGCCCACGCCTCACGAAAACCCAGCGTCGCCATCTCGCCAAACGTCATCGGCGTCAACAACGCCGCGCCCGCCCGCCCCAGATTCGTCAGCCCATATGCCGTATGCGCCCCCACCCCCGCGACCAGATCCGGATACCACTTCATCACCCGGCCGACATCCCGCCCCACCGCAGCCGAAGCGCTCTCCCATGCACTCCCCAATACCTCCGGCGTCTTCGTCAGCATCCCCGGAAGCGCAACCACCCCCCGCCAGGTACTCGCTCCGGTCTGCGCCATGAACTCCGCGAATTTCACAGGCGAGGACAGTACATTCGCCATTTTGGCTGCGGCATGTCCCGTATTTCCCAGCAGCGCCCGCGTCGCGGCCCCCAACTCCCCGGCAGTGAACAGCCCTCGCGTCTCCGGCAGCAAAAACCCCAGCGATGCCAGCGCCAGACTCTGCCATTTCTCCCGACCTTCGGCGAAATCCACCGCATTCATCCCGAACGCGGCCACCCCCATCCCGAACCCGATCACACCGAGCGGACCATCCACCACCGACGACAGCAAAATCAGCACCATTCCGGTGATCTCCAGGGCCATCTCAACGCCCTTCCAGATCCGCTCGGACAGACTCGGCACCTCGATCGGCTGCGATACCATCTCCGAGGCATCCCGCAGCACCTGTTCCATCGTCCGCGCCGCGGCATTCACCTGGCCCACCTGGTCTTGGACCTGCTGCTTGAGCCCCGCCAGCTTCGGATCCCCCGCCGTCAACTCCGCCGCCTGCGACACCACTCCGGCCGCCGTCTGCTGTCCCTCCATCAGCGCCAGCCGGTATTCGGCCACCGCCTCTCCGGCCAGCGAAAACGCCCGTGCGAGGTTGTAGACAAACGTCTTCAGCCGCCCCGAGATCACCCCCCGCAGCACATTCGCCGTGTCCCCCCCGAACCCCTCCGAGGACGCCGACGCAAACGCATCCAACCCCTGGGACACCGACCACGCCGTATCCCGCAGATACGTGAAATCGTCGATGATCCCCTGCAATACTCGCGGATCACCCGGCAATGGAGCCCCGTCGAACCCCAACCTCGACCAATCAGCGTCCAGGAAAACGGACATCACAGGATCACAAACTTGACGATGCGTCACGGAAATTATGGCTAAAGTTCAGAAAAACGCAAAAGCCACAGTACCGTACACCATGGGTTTCACGGAAAGCAACTCATCGCGGCCATCGCCGCATGGCCACGTCGTCGTCACGGCTCGCTTCCCTCCATAACGGCGAAGCGAGCCGTGACGCTCACTGCACAAACCCGGTGAGCGGCTAGCGTTCAGCAGGCGCGAACGGCTCGTTCACCGCAGAGACGGTTTCTCCCTCCATCGCCTCTCCAGTGAAGTAGCCGCTCCTGACGCCCCACTGGTAGAAGGCGAGAGCGCTGACCGCCACAATCGCCATATCCCATCCGTAGGGCAGCAGGCCATGGCCTCCGAAGCGGTCGCTGCCGATGGCGGAGAGCCCTGCCATCCACAGCAAGTAGACCGGCAGCCAGGCTCCGGAGCGCAACTGCTGCCCGAATCCCTCGAATCGCGCCTTGGCCTGGTAGTACAGGTAGATCGGGAAGCCGATCGCCACGATGAAGATCACCTGGCCCGTGAGCGGCCAGCGGGACCAGTACAGGGCTTCCGAAGCAAGAACGAAGGAGACGGGGCCGAGCAAGCGAAGCCCCTTCAGCCGCAGCGGCCGGGGAAGACCGGGAGCGGTGCGGCGTAGCACCATGACGGAGACGGGGCCAGTCAAGTAGGAGATGACGGTGGCCACACCGATGACCGACGACAGCGTGCCCCAGCCCCGGAACATGAACAGGAAGACGAAGGAGACAGCGAGATTCAGCCACATCGCGGGGCGCGGCACGCCGTAACGGGGGTGGAGCTTCCCAAAGAGCTTGGGGAAGTAGCCGTTGTCACTCATGCCCTGGATCATCCGGGATGTCGTCGCGGTGTACGTCATGCCGGTGCCGGACGGAGACACGAAGGCATCCCCGTACAAAACGATGGCCAACCAGTTGAGGTTGAGGGCGATAGCCAGGTCGGCGAAGGGTGAGTGGAAGTTCACCGATCCCCAACCGCTCACCAGGTCGTGGACAGGGACGGCTCCGATGAACGCGACCTGCAGGGCGACGTAGATGACGGCTGCGGCGAGCACGGAGCCGATGACTGCAATCGGCACGTTGCGGTTGGGGTTGCGGGCCTCGCCCGCCATGTTCACCGGGCTCTGGAAGCCATTGAAGGCGAACACGATCCCGGAGGTGGCTACTGCTGTGAGCACTGCGGACAGGCCGTTGGGGGCGAAGCCGCCGTGGTCGTGGAAGTTGCCGCTGTGGAAGCCTGAGGCGATCAGAGCCCCCACAGTGATCGCGGGGATGGCGAACTTCAGAACCGTGATGAAGCTGTTGGCGTGCGAAAATGCCTTGACTGTCCAGTAGTTGATGAGGAAGTAGATCACCACTAGCACAGCGGCCACGGCCAGACCTGTTGGCTTGAGCTCATGTCCATCGTACATCTGCTGGGCCCAGTGCCATTTCCAGGACGCCATGTACTGGGCCGATGCCTGCGCCTCGACGGGGATGACAGACACGACGGCCACCCAGTTCGACCAGCCGGCGGTGAACCCGGCGAGTGAGCCATGGGTGTACTGCGCGTAGCGGACCATGCCGCCGGACTCGGGGAACATGGCGCCGAGTTCCATGTACGAGGCCGCAATCAGCAAGATGATCAGCGCACCGATCAACCAGGCCAGAACGGCGGCTGGTCCGGCCACCTTGGCCGCCTTCCAAGCGCCGAACAGCCAGCCGGACCCGACGATCGAGCCAAGTCCCGTCATGAAGAGCGCAACAGGGCCGATGCTGCGGCGATAGTTGCTCATCGAGAACTACTCCTGCCTTTGGGCAGACTGATGGCCGTGAGGAACGTCCTCGCGGCCACGAACTGACATGAGATGAACCCCGTTTGCCCAGCAGTCCACCCGTCGAACGGGGGTGCCGGGAGAAGGTGGAAAGAAAATTCCAGGGGTGGTCGGCCCCTGGCCTGACGATCACTCACCCCGACGGGAACGAGTGTGACCGAATGTCGTTCACATGTCCAATACGAAGCGTTCATCAAGATATCAAAGGTTCTTATAGTCAGAGGGTGCTAGACATTCATCAACTCAGGGTGCTCTCCGAGATCGCCCGTGTGGGTTCCTACACCGAAGCAGCCAAGTCACTGGGCTACTCGCAACCCGCTCTTAGCTACCACATGCGCTGCCTGGAACGCACACTGGGGGTACCGCTCACCGTCAAAGTCGGTCGCAGGGCGCAGCTCACGGATGCCGCAGTCAGGCTCGCCGAACGGGCTGACGCCGTACTGGGCGGGCTGCGCGCGGTGGAGCAGGAGTTCAAGGCACTGGCCGCCGAGCCTTCCGGGACGGTTCGGCTCTCGGCGATCCAAAGTGCCTGCACGGCTCTGGTTCCCGGTGCGATGTCCAGACTGCGGTCCACCTACCCCGCTGTCGAGACGGTGATCAACCAGGCGACCTGCACCGGTTCTTACCGTCTATTGCGGTCAGGGCAGACAGATCTGGCCATCATGTGTGATCTCGATTCCCCGGCTCAAACCCATCAGAGTGTCGCAAGCAGCCCTGGTCTGCTGCGAGTCCCACTGCTCACCGACCGCCGTTGTGTGTTGCTGCCGAGCGACCACCCCCTCGCGGAAAGGCCGACACTCGCCCTGGCAGACCTGTGCAATGAACGATGGGTTCTGGAACCCAACCGCACCCGGTTCCTCGCCGGCTGTGCCGAGGCAGGATTCACACCAAAGGTCGTCGCGACCGCCGACGAGCACGTCACCGTACATTGCCTGGTCGCCGGTCACGTGGGCGTGGCTGCGGCCGACGCGCTCGGCCTTCTCTCGCAGCACGATGCCCGGGTAGTGGTGCGACCGCTGGACGACTGGCCCGTGCGACACGTCTTTGCACTGCTGTGGCCGGAGATGGCCAAGGTGCCCGCCGTCGCTGCGCTGCTCGAGGCGATGCGAGCCGAGGTGAAGGAACGATTCTTCACGGCCGGCGAGCACGGTGATCCACAGGCCGGATCGCTCGCCGGACTGGTGACGAGCGCGCCGGAGACCACGGAGGCATCGGACGCCGTGGAGACGGCAAACGGCGTGGAAACGGCGGCCCCGTAGCAGAATCGCTGCATCGGCGTGATGTACACCACAGACGTGAACTCCCTATGCCATCGACCACGTCTTACGGGCGTCGTGAGCATGACGGGGTGAGCCTTGTCACCCGTGGCCAGCGGAGGTAGGCCCTTGTCCAGACGCCGCAGGAGCTACTCCGGTGAGAGTGCAAAGTGGCCTCAAGCAGGTGACTTCGCGCATCTCTTCGCCAGCCGAACTCGCACACCGGTCCGGATGTTCCTGCCTGAGCATCGTTTCTGGCAGAGCCTGGCCGGCGCTGCCGGTGTCCTGGCTGTGCTGACCGGGATCACGGTGGGAATCTCCCAACTGCACCTGAGCAGGGGCGTGAACGACAGCCAGTTGCGGACGCTCGGCCTGACTGCAGCACCGGATCAGCAGTCGCAGTCATCCCAAGGGAACGTCGTGCAGCCGCCGGTCGGCGGTGGCCCCGATGGTGGATCCCCGCAGCCGGCGAGCAGCCAGCCGCCACGCAGTAATGCGGCACCGCCACCGCTTGCCGCGTCGTCGCCACCGACTACGTCATTGGCACCCCCAGCAGCCAGTACAACCCAGCACTACACCATTGGGCAGACCAACAACGCACCGCCTGCGAACACGCCCCCTGCACCGCCCACCCCCTCCCTGTCGGTCCGCAAGGACGTCTACACGGGTGGCAACGGGTCCTGGGCGGAGGACATGGTCGCCCTCACTTCCAACGTGCCGCTCAGCGGACTCAAAATCACTGTGCGTGTGGCCCAGACCGGCGGCGTGGCCAGTACGGGCACCTGGACCTCACTGTCAGGAAAGGTGAACATCAGCGTGGTTGCCGACAGCAGCGCGGTCAACTACCTGCTGACCTTGAATCCCGGCGTCACGCTCCCCCCGGGAACCTATGCCCTCGAAGCCCAGTACAACCACGCCACGGGCAGCCGGGACACCCAGAACGATCTGTACACCATCACAGCGACCACGGCCGGCTCCGGCACCTCCCAGAGCGCGAACGGCCACTTCTGAACGCAGCCACTTCTGACTGGATCCGCAGGCCGCCAGTACCCAGCTGGCGGCCTTGCTACATCACCCCGTCTTCCCCTCTCGCCTGCAATGGCGGCTCGCCCTATTGACGCCGGGCGTTCCAGCCTTCGCGGAACCGCGTGGCCGATGTGGACCGGGAGGGCGTGTGCGTCCACAGCCACGCGGCCGAGTTGTTCGGCAGCCACCTGTCACGTGTCATCGGGACGCTTGTGAGCATGACCGAGCCCCACTCTCTCGGCAGGAACAGCGGCGCGTCGCCGAAGAGGACGACACACACGACGTCGCCACGTCGGAAGGCAAGCACGTCGTGCCTGCCTTCCACATCAAGCCAGGTGATCCGGTCGTTCTCGGGACGGAACACCTTCCGGCGCTGCCGCAGCGCGTTCCGGTAGAGGGAGAGTGTGGATGTCTCTTCCTCCCACTGCTCTTCCACCGTGTACTTGGCAAACCACTCAGGTTGTGGGAGCCACGGTGAGAACGCCGACTTCCCGTGCGAGAAGCCGTAATCGGCTTCCTTGCCCGACCAGGGCAGCGGCACCCTGCAGCCGTCGCGACCCGGGTCGAGCGCCCCGGAGCGGAACCACGCCGGATCCTGGCGGGCTTCGTCAGGAATGTCGAGCACCTCCGGCAGACCGAGTTCCTCGCCCTGGTACACATACTGCGAACCGGGCAGGGCGAACAGCAGGAGAGCCGCGGCACGAGCGCGCCGCTCGCCCAGCGAGACATCCACCGGTCCACGCGGCCGGATCAAGCCGATAACGGGATCCAAGGACCCGTGGTAACCCTGGTGGCGGATGATGCCGTAACGCGTCACCGCGCGGTGGACGTCGTGATTGGCCAGCACCCAGGTGATGGTGGCGCCGGTGGGACTGATCCCGGCGAAGGCACGGTCGATCGAGAAACGGAACTGGTCGGGATTCCAGGGCTGTTCGAGCAGATCGCCGTAGCAGCCCTGGGGCAGTTCGTCCTGCCGCAGATAGGAGGCAAGGTCGATCATCGTTGGTACCGACAGATCGCCGACCAGGGCGAGTTCGCGCTCTGGCCGGTACTCGTCGATGATGCAGCGCCAGTGCCGGTAGATCTCGTGCACCTCGGGCTGGTTCCAGGCATAGGAGTTGAAGAAGTCACCATTCCAGTCCGGAAGGGAACTGTGCTTGTACAGCCCGTGCGCAGTGCTGACGTGGAAGCCGTCGATGCCGCGGTCGAACCAGAAACGCAGGATTCCGTCAAACATGGTACTGACATCGGGATGCCGCCAGTTGAAGTCCGGCTGCCCGGCATCGAACATGTGCAGATACCACTGGCCACTGCATCCGTCGGGTTCCGTCACTCGCGTCCAGGCCGGATCACCGAACTGCGTACGCCAGTTGTTCGGCGGCAGACTTCCGTCCGCCCCGCGCCCGTCCCGGAAGAGGAAACGTTCCCGCTCGACAGAGCCCGGTCCGGCAGCCAAGGCTTCCTGAAACCAGGGGTGCCGGCTGGAGCAGTGGTTGGGCACGAGATCCATCACCACCTTCAACCCACGGGCGTGGGCCTTTGCCAGGAGGTCGTCGAACTCCTCAAAGTCACCGTAGTCCGGATCGATGCCGGTATGGTCGGCAATGTCGTAACCATGGTCGTGCTGCGGTGAGGGGTAGCACGGACTGAGCCGGATGCCGTCGACGCCCAGTTCGACGAGGTAGTCCAGACGGGAACGGAGTCCGGCCAGGTCGCCGATGCCATCACCGTCGCCATCGGCGAAGGAGCGCAGATAGACCTGATAGATGACGGCATCGCGCCACCAGGGCAGAGTCACGGAAAAGGTCCTTTCGTGGGGGGATTTACGACTCGGAGGCGGCCAATAGACCCTGCCTGGTCGATCTTCGCGCGCCCGGACATGGCCTGGGGAACAGGCTCCCGACGCCCTATTGCTCCCCAGGTCGTTACCGATTGCGCGAGTCGTACCGGGTAACCAGCCAGCCCGTGCCGACGTTCGATGGCGAACTCGGTGGCGAAGCCAAAGGGGATCTGTGAAGGTATGGCGGCGCTGCAGCCGTTGGCACGTGGACGGCAACGGCCATGGGTCGCTACATCCCTTCAACGCTGAAGGATGCGGCTCGCCGCCTGGTCCCCGTGTTTCCGGATTACGGAGTCCCAGCCTGCAGGGTGCCGACAGTGCACTGTGCCCGGGCCCACCCCACGCGGGACCCCCCGTGCCGTTAGGCACATTGCGCTCCCGGGCACACTGTGGCTTCACGATTGAATCGAGTTAGCCAACCAGATGATGCGCCCTCGTTCCCCGCACGTCAAGTGCTCGTTACCCGCTGTCTTAAGATTCACCGCTCCCGCACGGCTTGCTGCGAACCAGGCGCGGAGGTGATGGGCGCGACCGAGGCACGGAGCCGGAGCGGCATCGGGATGCGGTGGCGGACGGGCGCCAACTGGTCGCTGAGGAGCAGTTCGACCGCCCGGCGGCCAAGGTCGTAGTGCGGGAGGGCGATGCTCGTCAGCCTCGGGCGCAGCCACGAGGCGAGGTCACTGTCGTCGAAGGAGATCACGGAGACGTCCTGGGGGACCGACAGGCTCACCTCGGCCAGCGCCTGGTACGCACCCAGTGCCAGTCGGTCATTGCAGCAGATCAGGGCGCGGGGACGGTGGCGGGAGAGCAGTTCGCGCAGCTCGCGGTATCCGTCCTGGGGTTGCCAATCGCACTCCACCACCCCGGCGAGGCGCACCCCGGCGCTGCTCAGCACCGTCTCGATGCCGCTCACCCGCTCGCGCCCGGCGAAAACACCTGAGGGTGTTTCCGGTATGGCGTGACGGCCGCCGAGAACGTAGATGCCCTCGCGGTGCCCGGCGCCGAGGAGGGTCTGCGCGGCCAGGCACCCGGCAGCGTACTCGTCCGGGATGACGGACGCTGCCGGGAAGTCGTCCGCAAGGCAGTTGAGGAGTACGACAGGGTGGTTGCGCAGTGCGGAAGGGGGCGTTACCTCGTGAGTGAACATCGCCGCGTAGACGAAGCCGTCGACTTGCCGGTCCAGCATCCCCTCGACGAGCCGGGCCTCGGCCACCGGGTCGCCCTGAGTCTCGGCGACAAGCAACACGCGGCCTTGGGCCGTCGCCGCGTCCAGGGCACCGTGGATCACCTGTCCCGCGTAGGCGGTAGTCGCGATAGTGTCCGAGATCAGGGCGAACGTGCTGGTCACCGAGGTGCGCAGACTCCGTGCGGTCAGGTTCGGGCGGTATCCGAGCTCGCGCGCCGCCTGGTGGATGCGTTTCTGGGTGGCCTCGGCGATCCGCATATCCGTCCGCCCGGAGAGGACGAACGAGGCAGCGGTGCGCGACACCCCCGCGCGCCGAGCCACATCGGCCATCGTGACCCGTCGGCTGGACATCGTCCCTCCTCGTCTGCGGCACGCGCCTACGGCACGGAGGCCACACACTGCTAAACACGTTAGCAACCTCAGTATCGTGGGCCGTCCGTACCTCGTCAAGGACGATCCGTCACCGCCGGACCCATTGGTTACCTCAATGTGCCTTCGACACACGGAAGTTCCTACTTGCGGAGACTGGCGCATTCCGTGAGTCTCAAGTGGAGTCCACCACCATGTCCGGTGGAACGACGGGTGGGACGACCTGTGGAACGACCGGTAAAACCGCCCAGGGATCCGGTGCGGTGGCGCGAGGGGACACGCGCCACCGCACCCAGCCCTTATCCATCTCAGGGAGTGCAGATGACAGGTCCTGATCCCGCACGCCCAGCGGATTCCCTCCCCGAACCGGCAGCCGCGGCGAACTGGCCGGATGCCGTCCACCAGCCCGGCTCTCCGGGCTTCGAGCGGTCGGTCAAATCTTGGCTCTTCGACCTCGCGCCGCCCCGGTGCCGGTATGAGGATGTACTGCACCGCCGCACGCTCGAACTTGCCCGACTGGTCCGGCTACGGCTGGAAGCCGATACCGTAGCCATGCATGGGGGGCTGCGGGCACTGGTGGGGGACCCGGTGCGTACACACGGCGAGTTTTTCGACGCCACCGAACTCACCGACCTCTACAGACGTGAGCGCGACCATGCCTGCGACACGCTGGAGCAGGTCAAGCTCGTCGAGCGCTGCCTCACCGAGGTCGGTGACGACCTCCCCGTACACCGCCATCCGCCGGTGGAAACGGACCGGATCGCCCACATCCCGCCGCAGCGCGCGCCTGGGTGACCGAAGTCTTGAACGGCGGTGTTGCTTAAGGCTCCGATTTCCGGTTTGCTGCAAGTGGCTGTGCATCAGGGGGAAGTGGAAGACAGTTGCATGCGCACGCCCATCGCCGATGAGCCTGGCGCGACGTGTCATATGTTCACGCCTGCGGTTCACCCATGCCGGCCCATCGCCGGTCCAACGATCAGCTCACCCGACCACAAGTCACCGACAAACGGGAGCCCGAACGGCCATGTCCGCAGTCGCCGGCGACACGACATCCCGAACTCCGTCCTCCGCCTCATCCCCATCACCGGATGACGGCAGAACACCGGGGAGGAACGCCCTAGGTATGATCACCGTTGTGGGCGAGGCTCTCGTCGACCTCGTCGCCGTCGACGACGGCAGGTACGTACCGCATCCTGGTGGCAGTCCCGCCAACGTCGCGGTGGGGCTCGCCCGTCTCGGCATCCCGGTACGGATGGGCGCGCGCATCGCCGAGGACGACTTCGGGGCCCTGTTGCGCTCCCATCTGGAAGCGCAAGGCGTCGACTGCCGCAGCACCATCCATGCCTTGCAGCCGTCGTCTCTCGCCGTCGTGACCAAGACATCCGACGGTCAGCCCAGTTATGACCTGCGCCTGGAGGGCACCTGCGACTGGCAGTGGAAGCAAACCGAAACCATTGCGCTCCACACGCCGGACATGTGCGCGCTGCATCTGGGCTCGCTCTCAGCAGTCCTTCCTCCCGGTGCCGACGCGCTGCGCCAGCTCGCCGAGACTGCCCGCACCGATGCGACCATCAGCTACGACCCCAATATCCGATGTTCCGTCATGGACAGCGTCCCCGAGGCTCGCGAACGCGTCGAGGCACTCATCAGCATCGCCGATATCGTCAAGCTCAGCGACGCTGACCTCGCGTGGCTCAGGCCCGGCACCACTCCTCCGGGCTTCGTTCGCGAACGCGCCCGCGCCGGCGCCCCCCTCACCGTGGTGACCTGCGGTGCCGGCGGAGCCGTCGGCGCGGCGCCGCAGACTGGCATCCTGCACTCTCCTGCGCAGCGTGTCACCGTGGCGGATACCATCGGTGCAGGCGATTCCTACCTCAGCGCGCTGCTCTTCGGACTGCACCGCCGCAAGCTGCTCGGTGCCGAACGGCGAGAAGCACTCTCCGCCATGACCACAGACGAGCTGTTCCGCCTGATGGAACAGGCCGCCTGCGCCGCCGCCTTGACGTGTTCCACTCCGGGGGCCAACCCGCCGACTCTGAAGGAACTCAATCGCGCACTGGCGGCCCGCAGGTGCCGGACCCTGTAGCGTCCGCCAGGGGTAACACGCATATTCCTTCTTGCCACGGATTTCACATGGGCGAGCTTTCCCGGTAGTTGGTGTTCCATCGTTCGCAACCGCAGAGCGCTGATAGGCCGAGGCTTTCCCCCTGCGCCTGTGGCCCGGCGTACCGCTCGGTGCAGTATGCCGGGCCACGGGGGTGATCCTGCCTCAACGGACTTAACGCCTTGGCAGACTTAGCAGACTTAGCGGACTTAGAGGCCCGGAAAAGCCGGGAAACTGCAGGAGTCGCCAGAGCCCGCCCCACCGGAGGAGGCAAAGACGGTTACATCCGTCCCGGCCGGACTGATGTTGCTGTTGGATGTCGTGATCTTGGCATACTGCGCAGTGCTGGCCGTGGCGTCCAGGGTGACATTGTTCAACGTCACACCCAGCGGGTGGGCGGCGTCGTAACCGTCGAAGACGGAACTGGCCCCGGACGGCGAGTGAGTCGCCGTCACGTTGCTGACTGTGATCCCCGTGTAGTATGGGATGTTGCTGCCGCTGCCCCCGTCGGCATAGTGGGTGTCGAAGACCAGCGGCTGCTGCACATTGCGCAGGCAGATGGTGTTGTAGGTGACGTTGGCGACCTTACCGCCGTTCTTCCCCGAACTCTTGATCCGCAGCCCGCTGTCCAAGGTGCTGGGGATGCCGGTGGCGCCGATGCCGTCAAGCGTGTCGTTCTGGAAGAGCACGTTGGTGAGCCCGCCATTGGTCTCGCTGCCGATCGAGAGACCGTGGGTGCCATAGCAGTGGGTGTTCTCGACCGTGATGTTCTTGGAGGGGGCAGCTGCCTTGATGGCGATGCAGTCGTCACCGGTGGAGATGTAGGAGTCGTTGATGGTGACGTTCGACGAGCCGGACGGGTCGATGCCGTCGGTGTTGCGGGCATTCGAAGGGGTCAGGATACGCACACCCCAGGCCGTCATGCCGTTCGCATTCTTGAAGGTGACGTGGAACTTGGGCGAGTTCAGCAAATCAATGTGGTAAAGGGTGAAATTGTCACCTTGAGCCACGAGCGTGCGCGGCACGTTCTGCTTCTTGTTGGCTTTCCCCGCGTCCCGGGCCAGCTGCCACCATGTCTCGCTTTTGCCGCTCATGGTCTGGCCGCCCTGGCCGTCGATACGGCCCTGGCTGCCGTCGGCGGCACGCACACCCTCCACACCCGCGTTCACAGCGTCACCGGGGACATCGATCAGCGGATTGCAGCCCTCGCCGGTCGAATCGAGCGTGCCGCAGGTCGGGCCGCCCGGGACCTGGTAATCGGCCGGGTTGAGAGAACCGTAGAGGGTGACGTTGCTGTCGACCAGCAGCACCTCGCCCTTGTGGATCTTGAGTGCCCCAGAAAGGAAGGCGTTGTACCCGCCCTGCGCCTTCAACTCGACCGCGACCTGTCCGGAACTGGTTTGGCAGGAGTCCAGTGCACGCTGGATCCGGGAGGTGTCCGGCGCGGCCGTCGGCAGCGAGGTGCCGACCAGGTTGGCTGTGAGGGCGGCGCATATCCGGGACGGCACCGTCGGCTCGATGATGTGGCGAGTGTCACCAGTGCCCATCCCCGCAGAGGTGACGGAGGTGGAGGCGGCGGGGGTGCTGGAGTAAGCGCCCGTTGAGGCATCGGAGTTGCCTCCGCTCCCCGACTTGCTGGGCTTTTGCTCCTTTTGTTTCTCATCTCTCGTCTTTTGGAGCTTTTTGTGGTGGCTCGCACCATGGTGCTTGTTGTCGTCCGAGCTCAGCGAGTGCGCGCCGGCCAACTGGGCGGTTCCCAGCACTCCGAGTGTCAGCGCGACGCCTGCCGCGGCTATCTTGGCGGCCTTGCGCCGACCTCTGTTCCCACTACCGGAACGGCGTCGGCTCCATCGAGACGTTGGAATAGGCAACACAGCGTGGTCCTTTCGCGTGTGTGCTACAGCACACTCCCGCAGTCGGCCACCAAACGCCGCCTGTTCGCCGGAAGTCCGCCGAGCGCGAGTGAGAGGCCGCGCGGATAGGGCTCGCAGTGTCGCGCGCCAGAGGGGTACCTCCCGCCGAAGGCAGAGGGAGGCTCTCTCCCCCTGGCCTTCGACCCGCTCCTTCACCCGCGCTCCCTACCCGCGCGGCCCCTTATGCCAGGTAGACGGCACACCATCGTCGAGAGTTCTCTCACATTGAGCCGTGTGACTCTCGCCATGCCGGTGAACTATGCGCACCCCGGCAGGAGGCCCGCCGCGTCGCCCTGGCGCTCCTGGAGGCTGTTCCACGTTCCCGGCCGGGCCGGCGGCGTTTCCCTGCCGGTTGGCATTCAACCCTCGAATCGGGCATTCCCGCATGAATCCCACGCCGGATCGCCCGGCGATGCCAAGAGGTTATGAACCCATCGATAAAACTTTTGTTAGCCTTGGGCCACTGCGACGACCGCAGGCTAAATCGTAGGACTGACCCGGTCACGGGATGCGCCTTCCTGCTTCACCCCCGGCAGTTCCTGCTCCGCCTTCTCACAGGACGAATTCGGGGATTGCGAACCGGCTTTGGGAAACCTTCGCAGCACGCAAGGAGAGATCTGCATGGAGCACGAACTCAGCCAACCTGCCGCCGACCAGATCGCCTGGGAAGTCGCCTGCCCAGTCTTCCGTTCGATCCTCGACCGGATCGGCGACCGGTGGAGTGTGCTGGTCCTGCTGGAGCTGAGGAACGGGCCCCAGCGTTTCAATGAAATGCACCGCATCCTGCCGGGGATCAGTCGGCGCATGCTGACCTTCACTCTCCGCAACCTCGAACGCGACGGCCTGATCTCACGGAAGGTCTATCCCACAGTCCCGCCGAAGGTGGAGTATGCGCAGACCCCTCTTGCGCTGGAACTGCGGCACACCATGGAGGCGCTGGCCCAATGGGCCCTGCGGAACCGCGGGCCGGTGTTGGAGGCGCGAGCCGCATACGACGAGCGGGAGTCGCAAAAGAGCGAAGAACCCAAGCAGCAGGAAAGCCTCGTATCGGCCAAGCCATCAATGCCCGCACCGGCCCGGCCATCGGTTCCAGGGACTCGCAGTTGTTTCCCGGCTCCCACGGGCGTGCCGGTGAACGGCACCCGGAACGCGATGGCCAGGAAAGCAGCTCTTCCACCTTCGGGAAGAAGCCTGCGCACCACCTGATTCACACGTCGTCGTTTGTGAGCCCCAGGCCCTGTCCGGGCAATCTTCGCAGATCAGCCCGGACAGGGCCTGACTGTGTGCTTGGTGGGTAATGACCTTGTCGTTACCCACCAAGCACACAGTCCTCATTGCATGACGCCGTGCAGGTTCTGGCTCACCCCGGAGGTGCTGGTGGCCGTCACGGTGTATGTGTCGCCGCTCGTGTCGTGCCCCCCATTGCCGACCCAGTAGTCGGCTCCGGACGTGTAGTCCCTTGCGCCAAGGGTGACGCCCGGTCTGGTGGTCCACGTCCAGTCGAACGAGCCGTCCGCCTCCGTCTGCTGGCTGAGAGTGCCCTGGCTGTTGTTGATGGTGCTGAATGTACGGTTGCCGGGCTTCACGTTGCCCGTAACCCGCATCTGTACAGTCAGCGAGCTCAGCGGCACCGTGGTTCGTACCATGATGTTCTGGAGCTCGTACTTGCCGTCTCCCGAGTGTGGTGTGCCGAGCAACGACAGGAAGTCCGTCACCGGGGCAACCTGCGTCGCGTGCTGTTGGGCGTTCGCCGGTGCCGGGGCGGGGGCCGGGGCCGGGGGATTCGGCTTGGGCGGAGACTGAGGCGTCGGGCTGGGACTCGGGCTGGGGCTCGGGCTGGGCGAGGGGCTGGGGGAAGAGGCGACGGGTGGTTGCTGGAGGGAAGCCGGCAACTGGGCCACGGAGGCAGGAGGCCGGGAGGCGGCTATCTTCTGCGGCGTCCCCTGCTGGTCGACGAGCTCGTAGAGACCGGACAGCCCGTACCCGGCACCGCCCAGCACCACCACCCTCGCGGCAGCCGCCACGACCGCCATCCACACCCGCCGCTCCGGCATGAAGCTGCGCAGCGGCAGGCGGGCCTTGCGGGCGAAGAGGGCGGCGAAGTCACCCGGTGAGTTCTGGGACGAGAAGCCGTGCGACTCTTCCCCTTCGGGATCCTCCGCGGGTCGGAAGCGGCCTTCGGTGAGCTGCCGGGCTTGGTTGAACATTTGTCCCTTACCTCCGCATCGGGATCAGGCCGGGAGATCCTCGGGCCTGAGGGTGACCAGGTCGGACGCCTGCGGGTCGGCCAGCTCGGCAACTCGGTATGCCTGCCGTTCCGTCATGGTCTGGAAGATCTGGCGTGCGGTGCGGCCGTTGCCGAACCGCCGGTCCCTGGGCAGCATGTCGAAGTACGAAGACAAGGACCCACGGGTGGATTCGGTCAGCTCGTACTGGTGCTTGCTCGCGTGGTGCTCAACGATCCTGACCAGCTCCGACGTCCCGTAATTCTCGAAGAGCAGCGTGCGGCTGAAGCGCGAGGCCAGACCTGGGTTGGACTGGACGAAGCGCTCCATCTCCTCCGGGTAGCCCGCAACAATCACCACGAACTGGTCGCGGAAGTCTTCCATCATCTTCAGCAAAGTGGCAATCGCCTCGTGGCCGAAGTCGTTGCCGGCGAAGGCGGGGGCCAGGGAGTACGCCTCGTCGATGAAAAGTACGCCGCCCATCGCCTGCTGGATGACCTTCTGGGTTTTCGGGCCGGTGTGGCCGACGTACTGGCCGACCAGGTCCGAGCGGTCCGTCTCCACCAGGTGCCCGCGCTCCAGCAGCCCGACTGCGCGCAGGATCCGCCCGTACAGCCGGGCCACCGTGGTCTTGCCGGTGCCGGGGTTGCCGGTGAAGACCAGATGCCTGCTGAGCGGCGGGGCGGCCAGGCCCGACTCCTCACGGCGGCGCACCATCTGCATCAGTTTGACAAGCGACGACACATCGTGCTTGACCCGCTCCAGGCCGATCAGGTCGTCCAACTCGGCGAGCAGCTCCTCCAGCGTCTCGTCCGGGTCAGCCTCCGTCTCTCGTGCCTTGGGCGCATCCGCGTCCTCGGGCGAAGGAGCGCCGCCCTCACTCATCGGCTTCGCCTTCAGCAGGCTGGAACCCGACGACGGCAGCGCGGCCTTCTTCACACCGCGGGAGATGCAGTCCTCCAGGACCGGCTTGGCGCCCTCCGCCAGCGCCACATCCTCCTCGGCGTCGCGCACCACGCACCCGCGCAGGACGGGGACGGATCTCGCGGACAGGTGCAGCGCGGGGTAGGCGTGCCCTTCTCCCTCGGCGTTTCCCGGCTCTGAGAAGACGCAGTCCTGGTAGGTGCCGCGCGCATCCTCGCCGACGAAGAGGGAGTTCATGCCGGTGCGGCTGACGCTGACACCGGTCAGCCGGGGATCGGCACCCTTGGCCACGACCACGCCCGACCCGGCCGCGTCAAGCACCATGCAATCCTCGAACGTCGCGGTGGACCGTTCCATCACCACCACGCCCGCGGTCCCCTGCCCGCTGATCCGGCACTCGCGCAGCACCGGCGCCGCGCCGGGGCCGCAGGTCACCCCGGCCCGTTCGGAGCCGGCTATCCGGCACTCCTGGAGCAGTACCGTGCCACTGGACTCCATGGTGACGCCGAAGACGCCGCGCAGTACGGACAGGCCGCGTACTCGGGCTGCCGCCTCGTTGTCCACATGCAGGCCGGACAGGCCGCAGTCGGACACCTGGCCGCCCTCGACGGTGATCTCGGCCCGCTCGGTGGCCCGGATGCCGTGCTCGCGGGTGGCGCCAATGCGACAGTCGGTGATCTGCACCCGTGCCTGCCCGCAGGCGTGCACGGCACTGAACTTGCTGTCGGTCAAGGCGCTCGCGGACAGCTGCACCGCGGAGTCCTCTCCCGCCAGCAGGCCGTTCTCGCGGGTGCCGCGCACCGTGCTTTCCCGGGCCGTGAGCTGTGCGCTGCCCCGGCCCACCAGGCCGGCGCCGTGCTGGCGGCTGATGTGGCTGTCCACGATCTCCACCCGTGCCTCGCCCTCGGCACACACCCCGGCCCCGCCGCCGTCGCGCACCTTGGTCGCCATCAGCAGCACATCGCCGGAGCCGGAGGCGGCCACCCCGGCCGTGCCCGAGCGCAGCACCTCGCAGCCGACGAGGCTGATTCCGCCGCCGTCCGCGGAGGTGGGCACGGAGCCGTCGCTGTGGCCTGCGCGCGACGAACTGCCCAGTACCCGGACGCCCTCGGTGGCCGAGTCCTCCAGGCGGCAGTCGGTCATCAGTACCGCGGCGGTGTCCTCCACCAGCAGCCCGCTGCGGCCCGCGCCGGTCACCTGGCAGTCCTGGAAGGCCACGGTGGCCCGGCCTCGCACCCGCAGGCCCGAACCGCCCGCCTTGCGCACCACGACACGGGTCAGCGTGGCGGAGGTGTCGGATCCGATGACGATCCCGGTGCCGTCGACGCTCTCGACGGTGCACTCCTCGAGCACCGCGGAGCCGGTGCTGTTCAGGTGCACCCCGGCCAGCGTGCCGCCGCTGATCCCGCAGTGGCGCAGCGTGATCGATGCGTCGCCGTCGGCCTCGACCCGGCCGCCGGAGATCTCGCAGCCTTCCATCTCCAGGTCACCTTCGAGCACCGCGACCGCAGGTGCGTTCCCGGCGACGCCGCCGATGAGGGTGAGCCCTTCAACCTGCGCGCCCGCGGTCCGGACAGTCAGTGCCGGCGTGCCCGCTGCCAGCACTCGGACCGGGCCGTCCTCCGCCACCAGGCGGACCGGCCGATCCAGCACCAACGGCTCGACGTACTCGCCTTCGGCGATTCTGATCTCGCTGCCGTCTCCGGCAGCGCGCAGGGCCTCCCTGATCGTCCGGTGGGCGCCGCGCCCCTTAGGGGCGACCCGGTGCACCGTGGCTGCCATGACCGCTCCGTTTCGTTCCTACCTGATTGTTCTGGTCGTTCCGCTGCCGCACGCATACGCGTCCTCGTCATGAGGACGTTTCGCGAGGCGAGGAGAGTTCAATGTGATTCGGACGAGTGACCGTGCTCCTCGTCCGGGGAGATTACACCCGGTCCGGTTCGCCTCCGGAAGCTCCGCCGGACCATACGCCCCTTCCAGAGCTTTCGTCGACCTTCCGGAACAGCATGGGCAGAACACCGCCCAGGGCGTGGGTACGGTCCTCAACCCGGCGCCCGGTCTCCGGGTTGAGCAGAATCACATTCAGCCCAGGTCCGGTCGCCAGCACCACCGCCACTTGGTCGTCGCGGAGCCGCATCACCCACACGTCGGTCAGCTGGGCACCGTCCGTGCCGACCACCCGCGGCTCGTCCGCCCGGCGGCCGGTCCCGACCCGCAGATAGCCGCGCCGCTCGCTCGGGGAATCCAGCGGCAAGTCCCGGAAGACCAGGGCGGCTCCGGCTCCGTAGTGGCGCCGGATCCCGGTGGCAGGCTCGGTCACGGTGAACCCGCCCCGGAGTTCGGGAGCACGCTCGGCCTCCGCCTCGGCCAACTCCTCGACGCGGAACAGCCGGGCGTCGGTGCCCTGGAGTTCGCGCCGTATCGTCCTGGATTGTGGGACCAGCCCGCGTCCGGCCTCCCAGGTCTCTTCCCAGGTGCGTTCCGCGACGATCCGCAGCTTGTCCAGCCGCTCCTCTGCGCTACCGCCGCCGGTCAGTGGCAGATCTTCACGCAGCAGCCATCCCTGCTCGTCGAACTGGTACTCCGCGGTGACCCCGTGCGGAGCACCGGGCGTCGCGAACCTTGCCCTCACCCCCCACATGTCGTATGTGTGCTCGGTCGCCAACTCCAGACGCAGGCTGCTGGTGTGCAGGAGCAGCGGTACGTCGGGGACGATCCCGCTCTCGTTGGGGAAGCGGAAGTCCCGCAGCACAACTAGCCGGCAGCCGCCCAGGTCCTCGGCTATCCAGCCGAGCAACTGCTTGCCGGCCTCATTGATCACTACGGCGTCTCCGCCCGGACGGCCCAGGATGTGCATGCCCGTCCGGCCAAGCGGCAGTTCCCACAGCGGCAGGCCCCTGCCGTAGGAAGAGTCGGAGTAGTAGGTGCGGATGCCGGTGGCTCGCTCGGTGATGGTGAACACCTCGTCCATGCGGAGATTCATGAAGAACAGCCGCCGGAGATCGTCGTTCTGGCGCAGGTGCGTGGGTACCCGACCGATCTCGAACCGTTCCACCACCTCTCGCGGCCCGGCCAGCCGATGGGAGAAGGCAGGCAGGGGGGCTGTGTCCCGGGCACTGGGCCGCCACGCGATCACGCGCAGCGAGGGGGGCGGGGCCCAGGCGTCGCTCGCCGGCACCGGCCACTCCTGCCCGACCAGGTCGGCGTGATCGTCGAAGCGGTACACGGCCATCGCTGCACCCGGTTGGTCGGACAGCCGGAACCACACCGCCATGCCGTCCGCCATGCCGTCCGCAGGTGTGGCGTGCTCGGCCCGTTCCGCCGGGAGGCTCTCCCAGAGGTCGCCCGCCCTGCGGGGAGTCGAGCGCGGGGCGGTTCCCCGGCCCGTCAGCCACGGCGGGAGGGTTTCGAGATCGTAGTCTCCGTCTTCGATGAGCTCCGCTCCCAGCGCCGGCCGGTTGAAAAGGTCCGTCATTCCTCCAGTGGCCGGGTTGAGAACGGTGACATATCCGTCCTTTGACCGGAACGGCGGGCAGTACCAGACCTCCTGCACGCGGTCAGGGGCGTCGAACTCCTCAACAATCCTGTTGACGCGGTCGACCCTCCAGTAGCGTGTGCCGAAGGCGCCTCCCCTTGTGATCCTTCCGAGCCACGACGTCGTGTCCCTGCTGCGCTCGGCGATGATCTCTTCCAGCAGCCGGCCGTCGCGGGCGTCGACCACCAGTTGTTCCAAGGGCGCGCCGCCTCCGGCCTCGGTCGGAACGAGGGCCAGACGCCAGCTGTCGAGCCTTGCCACCCGCAGCTTCACGAGCAGGTTGCCGTCCACATCCACCAGGCGGGGCAGCGTGCCGGGGGGCTGACCGGCGTCGTACCGCAGATACCCCAAGCCGGTGGTCTGCCCTTCGTCGCCCACCCAGATATCGCGCGTGACCTGGGAGCCTTCGGCACTGTAGGAGTAGCGGTGACCGGCCGTGCGGTCGGTGACGACGAAGGCGTGTCCGGAGTCCGACGTGCCCTCCGCGACGGCCGCGACGGCGAACTGCTCCACCCGTTCCCGGTCACCCGCCAATCGGCACGACCCCGTAGGGGTGACGACTGCCCTGAGTCCTTCCAGTCCTTCCCATCCGTCCGCCGCATGGGCGAGAGGGATCTCGAAGTAGTCCCTGGCGTCCTCGAACACCTCCTCCTCGCCATGGCCCCTGGTGTTCTCGAACACCTCGAGATATCCCGTAGCAACCGGCTCCTGCGGGTCGATGAGGTGCGTCGCGACCATCGGCGCGGCACGCATTGCCTGGTCGGCCCGCCTCACCAGGGCACGCTCGGCCTGTGCCCCCGCCACAATGTCCTCCCGGGCGCCATCGATGATCACTTGTCCGGTTCCGGAGTCGATCACCATCCAGGTCAGCGGCCGGCCCTCCTCCGGCAAGGAGTTCCAGGCTGTGGGCACAAGGGCCACCCGGTCACCGTGGAGCCGTTCCACCCGCCACTGTGGGAGCAGCGCGCCGTCCGCGCCGAATACCTGCAGGTCGTCCTCCTCGTTGTCCGCACCCACCTCAACGCGCAGGTAGCTGCCCTCCGGATTCAGCGGTTCCAGCGGTAGATCCTGGTGGGTGAGATCGCCGTTGGCGGTGTAGTGGCGCCGGATGCCGGTTTCGCGTTCGGTGAGGGTGAATCCTCCTGGGATTTCGCGCGCGAGCCGGGCGTCCACCACGGCCGTCCAGTCGAGCCGGAACTCGGCCCAGGTGTCCTCCGTCGCGTAGAGAGCCGGCACCCGCGCCACCAAAGCGTCTGTGTCCCTGGTGAACTCGGCCCCGACAACCGCCTCCTGCGTCGGCTGGCCCGCGGCCATCAGCCGCAGGCCGCCGTCCAGGCAGACCCGTGCGCGCCAGGCGCTCTCCTTTGAGCGCGGGACCCGCAGCGGGAACCTGTCTCGTGCCTCGATCGGCAGACGCCACTGCGTACCTGCGCGCATCATCCACGACGGGGCCCTCAGCTGCTGGGGGAGGATCGGCCGGAGTTCCCAGCGGCCTCCCAGCGCCGGGCGGGAGAACATGACCTGGCCGTCAGCTTCGCGTATCAGCACATAGAACGCGCCATCCCGCTGACGCCGCACCGGCTCCCACGGCTGCTCCTCCTCCTCGTGGAAGAGTTGGGTGGTGGTGACGGTCATGGCCCGGCTGCGCTCGTGGTCGTATCGCACATAGGTGGAGCCCCACTGCCTGTTCTCGTCAAGAATGGCGAAGGCCTCCTCCACGAGCGCGCCGTCGGCGGCACGGACGCGCAGTTGCTCCAGGGGCTGGGCGGAGTCGGCGGGCGGCCACAGCAGGAGATGGCCCTCACCAACCGACGCCTCGCGCCAGCCGGCCAGCGGATCGCCGAGCGCGTTCACCAGGCGGGGCAGCGTGCCGTCCGGCCGATCCGTGGCAGACCGCAGGTAGCCCAGGCCCATGGCATGCCCCTGGTCGCCCACCCAGACGTCGCGCAGCACCTCGATGCCCTCGCCGCTGTAGTAGTGGCGGTGACCGGCCGCTATGTCGGTGATGACGAAGGCCGCGCCGGACTGCGCCTGTCCTTCCTCGACGGCCGCGATGTTGTACCGGGCGGTCACCGCGGACGTACCCGTCAGCTCGTAGGAGCGCAGCTCCGCCCCGCTCTCCGCCCAGGTACGGGTCACCACCGTCGTGAGCCCGCTTTGGACAGGGATCTCGTAGGAGATCCACTGGCACTGCGCGTCGAATACCGTCCGCTGCCCCGACTCGATGTGCAGCGCCCCATGATGGCCGCCATCGAGAGCCGTGACGGCGAATCCCCCGATCGTCCGGTCGGCCTGCGGTGCCCCTTCTGTGGCCAGGTGCGAGAACTCCACCACCGCCTGCTGTGCATCCCCCAGCAGCCGGTACTGAGCGGATGCCCGCAGCACTCGCGCTCCGCTTATGTCCAGCGGCGGGCGCCACCGGGCGCGGTCGAAGACCACCATGCCCTTGTGCACGAGCAGTCGGGTATTCAGGTCGGGCGAGAGCGCCACGCGCACCTCACGGATCGCCGCGCCGCCCACCTCGCGGCCTTCGGCGTCGAGCCGCACCGCCTTGAGCGAGCCGTAGTCGATCCTCCAGTATCCGATCACAGCGCCGCCCTCGGCGTGGAGAGTGAGAGTCTCCTCCACCGGACGTCCGTTGTTTGTGTCGATCTCCATCCGGATCACCGGCCGGCTGTCTTGAGGCAGGTCGTCCCAAGCCGTGGGCACAAGGGCCACCCGGTCATCCTCAAGCCGCTCCGCCCGCCAGCTCGCGAGCGGCACACCGTCCGTGCTGATCAGCCGCGCGTCGCCTTCCCGGCCGCCTACGCCGATGCGCACGTATGTCTCTGCCTGCAGCGGCAGGGAAAGCGGCAAGTCCCGGTAGAGCAGGACACCATTGTGGTTGTAGTGGCGCCGGATGCCGGTCCGCCACTCGGTGACGGTGAACCCGCCCGGCAGGTCGCTCAACAATCCGGTGTCCGCCGCGGGAAGCACATCGAGGCGGAACAGCTCAGCTTCCCTGCCCCGGAGCGCTCGCGTCACCAGCCGCGCATCGTCGGGAGCCCGGGTGTGTGTGGCGAGGACTCGCACCTCACGCAGGAGCGCGTCCCCGTCCCCACCGCCGGTCAAGGGCAGGTCTTCACTGGCCACCCACCCGTCGCTGGTGAACCGGTACTCCGCGATGGCTCCCTCGGGAGCGCCGGGCACAGCAAACCGCGCCGTCCAGCCCTGCGTGTCATAGGAGAAGCGGGTCGGCACCTCGCTACGCAGCCCGTCGGGGTGAATCTCGTCGGGGTGAACACGGTGCACCAACAGCGGAACGTCGAGCTCCCGCAGCACGACCACCCGGCCGCCGCGCAACTCAGCGGTCACCATGCGGTCACCGTTCTTGTCGTAGAAGCCCAAGTCAGCGGCGTTCGCCTCGAGTCGGACGAGCCGAAGTCCAAGCTCGTCGTCCAGCGGCAGCTCCCGCGCCAGGAGCCTGCCGTTGATCCGGTAGTAGGAGCGGTCGCCGGTTTCCCGGTCGGTGATCGCCAGCACCCGGCCGGGTGCCTGCCGAAACAGATCTTGAGCCAGGTCGCTCGGGTAGGACTCATCGCCGAGCGGTTCGATCCGCAAGCAGCGCACCACCTCCTGCGGCCCGACCAACTCGTAGGCCCAGCGCGGGGCGGACGGGCGCATGCCTTGAGCGGGCTGCGGTCGATATGCCGTCGGCGCGGCGCGGCGGGTCATTGCCACCCGCAGCGCACCAATACCCGCCCTGTCGTGGTGCCACGCCAGCGGCCACTCATGACGAAGCAGCCTCCCCTCCAGGTCGAACCGGAGCTCAGCCTCGGCCGTCTCCGGCCTGTAGGGCCGCCACGTCCGCACCGTCAGTCCCTGCGCGTCCCAGGCGAACTCGCCCGGCACGCACGTCCTGCACAAGCTCTCGTCCGGATGGATCTGCTGCGGAGCACTCCCCGGGTCGCCCGCCGGCAGCCGCAGGCAGTAGTGCTCCTCCAGGGGAACCTCCCGCCACGCCAGGCGGCCGTCGGAGCCGTAGAAGCTGCGAATGCCGGTGACCGGCTCGATCCGGGTGGTGTCACGGACCAGCTGCCCATGGATGTTGAACCGGTACTCCACGGTGGCGTCGTCCGGGGCATCGGGAGCCGCGAACCTCGCTGTCACCCCCTCGGCGTCCCTGGCGAACTCTGTCGGCATCTCGACGCCCCGGCTGTCAGCATGAACGAGCAGTGGGGTGCCGTTCGGCCCGATCGCGGCCAACCAGCCGCCCTCCAGCTGTTCGGCGGGCAACTCCGCTCCGCGGGCGTCGTAAAGCTGCGCGACGAGCGTGGAGGTATAGGTATCGCGCCAAAAGACGAGCCGGACGCCGGGTATACCGCCCAGCGGCTCCTCCCAGGCTGCAGGCGTGACGGGCAGGCGCCAGTAGTAGTAGCGGAGAATGCCCGTGGCATGTTCGGTGATCACAAAAAGGTCACTGACAGGCGTGAAGGGAGCGAAGAGCCACGCGCCTACCTCGCTGTGCAAGAACTCCTCCGTCACCAGTCCGATCTGGAACCGGTCTACGGCTTGGGGTGGTCCGACCAGCGTGTAGCTCCACTGAGCAGCGGACGGTTCGGCACTGCGCGCCATGACGACCCGCAGTGAGCCGAGATTCGCGTCGCCATGCCCAACCAGCGGCCACTCCCCAGCCAGTGGCCATTGCGCGCCGACCAACTCCCCCTCCCAGTCGAACCGGAACGCGGCTCCGGCTTCATCCGGCGCATAGGGCACCGGCACCCGCACCGTCAGACCGTCTTCGTCTCTGGCGAACCAGACCGGCACATCGACCGCTTGTTCGTGCGCGTCTGTCAAAAACAGATGCACATCCAGCAAAAAGTCGCTGCTCAGGACCGTCAGGTCCAGTCCGTTGTCGGACGCGGCGACCTTGGCATGCCGCTCGCCGCCGCCCGCAAGCGCCACCCACAGGCGGAACCGCTCTTGTATGGTGAACGCGTCGCCTACCCTGTTGAACGGCAGGCGCCTGGCCGTCCCCTGTCCCTCCAGCCAGTGCGGAGCTCCGCCGGCGGAGGGAGCGGAGCCCAACGCCTGTCGGGCGGACAGGACTTGACCGTCGCGAACCATCCTGAGGACTTGGCCATCCGCCTCGTATTGCGCGTTCCCGTTCCCGTTCTCCAGCAGGCGGTGGGAGCTGTCGAAGCGTGAGAGCTCCCCGTTCAGGTGCTGGAACATCTGGAAGCCCTGAAGCTCCTGTGCCCCGTCGTAGACTGCGATGTACTCCCGCGTCAGCTGGCCGGTGGACGCATCGACCTGCAGGAATTCCGACGGCAAAGCAGAGCTGCCGGGCGGCTTCAGCATCACCTCACCAGGGAAGTCGGGCGTGCGAACCACACGCCACCCCTCCAGCGGCCTGCCGTCGACATCCACCAGGGTGGGCAGGGTGCCTTCCGGCTGACGGCTGTCATACCGCAGGTATCCCAGACCCGTGGTCCGGTCCTCGTCGCCGACCCAGAGCTCATGCATGACCTGGGTGCCTGCGGCATCGAAGTGGTAGCGGTAACCGGTCGCCACATCGGTGACGACGAGGGAGTATCCGGCCTGTGATGTGCCCTCCGTGACCGCCGCAATATCGAACCGCACCACCCGGCCCAGCAGGTCACCTGCCGGCGGGTACGACAGCCAGTGCGAGCGGATCCCCGTACCGCCCTCCGCCCGGGAAGAAGTCACCACCGCAGTGAGCCCGTCCAAGATGTGCTCCGCGTCAGTGAAACGGACCTCACGAGAGATCCAGCGGTCCTGCGCGTCGAACACCGTGCGCAGCCCCGACGGGTTGTGCAGCGCGACATGGCCGCCCCCGTCAACCGGGACCACGGTGAACTCGCCGATCGCGTGAGCGTCCTCCGCCTCCCCGATCTCCCCGACGGCAGGACGGCGCGAGAACCCCTGCACCGCCTGGCGCGCGTCCTCCAGCTGTGAGTCGTCAGCGGCCTCTCCCGTCCTTGCGTCCTCGATCACCTCAATGCGTTCTGTCGCACTCAGCTCCGCCGGATCGATGACATGCGTCACAGCTGCCGGCGCGTGCTGGGCCCGCATCATCCGCACCCCAGTCCCCGGCTCAAGCGCCCGCAGCCGCATCCCCGCCGGCTCCCCCCCCGACAGCGACACCTCACTGACACCCCGCGCTTGGACCGGCCCACCAGCGACGATGTCCCAAGTGGAGCGGTCGAAGATCACCTCACCGTCGCAGACCAGCAACCGGATACAGAAGTCGCGCGAGACCGCCACCCGTTCGGCCCGCTCCAGCGCGTCGCCGGTGGCGTCGCGCAATACCGCATCACGCGAAATGTAGTCGATCTCCCAGTACGCACCGGGCGGAACGCTGTCCCTGAGGTGCAGGATCTCCCCCAAAGGCAAGCCGTTCCCTGCGTCGACCACGATCCGGCTCGGCGGCCGCTCCTCCTTGGGCAGGTCGTCCCAGGCGGTGGGTACCAAAGCCACCCGGTCACCCTCGAGCCGCTGCGCCCGCCAGCCCTCCAACGGGCCACCACCTGCACCGATCAGCTGCAGCGCATCCTGTCCGCCGCGCATGTCGACACGCAGGTAGCCGCCCAGTCCATCCAGGTCAACTGGTACATCACGGAAGACCAAGCAATAGTCGATGTCGTAGAAGCGCCGCACACCGGCTGCCGGCTCGGTGAACCGCTGGTCGGGCGCCCGCTCGGAGAGGGTGAACCCACCCAGGAGGTCTGGCTCGTGCCGGATGTCCGCGCCTGTCACCTCACCCATCTCGAACAGCGGGGAATTCCGGCCGCTCAGCTCCACCAGCTGTATATCGGGCAGACCATGCTCGGAATAGAGAATCTCCCTGACCACTCGCACATCCGCCAGGTGCGCCTCCGCGGCCCCGCCGCCGGTCAGCGGTCGCAGCTGGCGTTCACTGACCAGCCGCTTGTCCGCGGCGAACCGGAACTCCACCCTGGCCGCGTCCGGCGCGCCAAGCACTCGGTACCACAGCGTCGTACCCCCTTCCGCATCCTGGGAGAAACGGATCGGCACCTCGAAGCGCCCGGTGTCGGTGTATACGAGCAGCGGGTCGGCCTCTCCCAGCACGATCAGCCGGTCAGCGCCCGCGTCCACCGTGGGCACACGGTTGTCGATCTCGTCGTAGATTCCGGCGCTGACGCGGGACGAAGAGCCTTCCGCATAGCGTACGAACCGAAAGCCGGGCCCACCGTCCACCAGCAGCTCCTCCGCCAGACGCCCGCCGTTGAACCCGTAGAAGACGCGTTCGCCGGTCTCGTGATCGACCATCATGAAAACCCGGGCGTTGCCCAGGTCCATCGCCAGGTCCGTCCACAGGAATGCTTCGGTGGGTACTTCGATCGGGAGCCGCTCCAGCACGTCGGACGGACCGATCAGCTCGTAGGACCAGTACGGCACCGATGGGTCCGCGCTCCGGTCCATGACCACCTGCAACGCGCCGAGGTGTGGCAACTCGATGTCGTCCCGCAGTGGCCACACCTGGCGGACCGGCATTCCCTGTGCGTCGAACCGGAACTCGGCCCAGGTCCCCTGCGGCGCGTAGGGCGCCGGCAACCTCACCGTCAGCCCCTCTGCGTCCCTGGCCACCTCCATCGGCACACAGCAAGAAGTCCCGTCCGCACCGACCACTTGCGGAACAAAGTCCCGGTCGCCCGCGGCCACGCGCAGGAACAGGCCGTCGTCCAGCGGAAGGTCCCGGTAGACCAAAGCGCCATCGAAGGTGTAGAGGCGCCGCACGCCGGCCGCCAACTCGGTCACGGTGAACTCGTGCCCGAATTCGGCGGTAAGTCCGGCAGCCTCCTGAGGACCTTCGATGCCGAAGAGTTCAGACTCCTCGCCGTGGAGCTCCAGAATCGGTGCATAGGTGTCCACCTCTTCCATGGTCACCCGCAGGGCGCCGAGATGCGCCTCCCCGGCATCGCCGCCGGTCAGCGGCAGCTCCACTCGTGTCAGCCACCCGTCCGTGTCGAACCGGTACTCCGCCGTGACCCCCTCAGGAGCGCCCGGCACCGCGAACCTCGCTGTCGTCCCTTCCTCGTCGCGGGTGTACTCAACCGGCAGTTCCCCTCGCCCGTTTACTACGTCCACCAGCAGCGGTACGCCGTCTCCCCGTACCACGGCGAGCCGGCTGCCGCCCAGTTGGGCCGAGAAGAGCCAATTGCCGGACTCGTTGTAGATGGTCGCTGCCTCGTCCAACCCGCCCGGTCTGCGCAGGAGCCGGAGACGGGGCTCACCGTTGACGGGCAGTTCCTGGCACAGGGACCTGCCGGTGAGCCGGTGGTAGGTGCGGTAGCCGGTGTCGTGATTAATGATCGTGAATAGTCGGCCCCCTGTACCCGGCACGCTCACACCCAGGTGGCTCTCCTGGAGCTCCTCGGCAAGGGGTTCGACCCGGAACCGGCGCATCGCCTCCTCCGGCCCGTCCAGCTGGTAGGCCCAGCACGGGACGGACAGGGGCGTGTCCTGGGCGGGCACACGATCCACGGCCAGATCCATGACCAAACGCAGCGAGTCGAGGCCCGCCATATCAGGGTTCTCCGCCAACGGCCACACCTGGCGGACCGGCATTCCCTCCGTATCGAACCGGAACTCGGCCCAGGTCCCCTGCGGCGCGTAGGGCGCCGGCACCCGTACCGTCAGACCCTCCGCGTCCCTGGCCACCTCCATCGGCTGGCGCGGGCTGACCGGTGCTCCGCGATCGGTGACCACCCGTGGCTCGCCCTCCCGACCACCCGCGGCCACGCGCAGGAAGCTGGTCTCACTGAGCAGGCCCTCGCCCAGCGGAATGTCCCGGTAGATCAGATGACCTTCGGAGGTGTAGAGGCGCCGCAGGCCGGTCGGCAGCTCGGTGATGGAGTAGCCGCTTCCGAACTCGCGCATAAGCCCGGCATCCGTCTGGGGTGTCTGGAGACCGAACCGTTCCACCGCCTCCCCGTAGAGCACCACGCTCTCTCGAGGCACTTTGGTCACGACCACCCGCAGCGCGCCGAGGTATGCCTCCGCGGCACCGCCGACCAGCGGCAGATCCATACTCAGCAGCCTCGCATTGGCGTCGAACCGGTACTGAGCCCTGGCTCCGTCCGGAGCACCGGGCATCGGGAACGTCGCTGTAGCGACCTCGGCATCCCACGAGAAGCTGGTCGGTACCTCGACGCGCAGGCTGTCGGTGTGTACGCACAGCAGGGTGCCGCCACTGCGCAGCACGGCCAACCGCCGGGGGGCGAACTGCCCGACGTGCCAGCTCAGCTCCCGCTGGCCGCCTAGGTCGTACACCTGCGAGGACACGGCTGAGTTGCCCGCGAGCCGGAGCAGCACACCGGTTTCCGGCTCCAGCCGCATCTCCCAGGCAAGGACCCTGCCGGGCCAGCGGGAGGAGAAGTAACGGCGATTGCCGGTGGCCTCTTCGATGACCGCGAACGCGTCAGTACGGGGCCGCCCGAGCCTGTCCCTGGCCAGGTCGCTCTCCCAGAACTCCCCGGTGAGCGGTTCGATCCGGGAGCGGTCTGCGGCGTCGGACGGGATCAGCTGATAGGCGAAGTGCAGGGCGGACGGGTTCGCGCTCCGGTCCATGATCAGGCGCGGCGGGTCGAGGTCGGCCCCGCCGCCCCATACCAGCGGCCACTCGCAGCGGACCAGTGTTCCCCGCGTGTCGAACCGGGCCACGGTCCTGGCGTCCTGCGACACGTAGGGCATCGGCACCCGCACCGTCAACCCCTCGGCATCCCGCACGAACTCGGCGCGGATGCCCAGTGAGTGCCCCTGCTGATCCGTCAGCTCCAAGCCGCGAGTGGCCGCCGAGACCCGGACCCACTGCGGGCTTCCGTACTGTCGTGCGATCCATATCCCGTACGCGCCTGGCGTGTCGAACGGCAAGTGCCTGGCCGTCCCCTGGCCCATCAGCCACTGCGGGGCGGCACCCCACAAAACGTCCGTCCAGTGCTCCAAGTCGAGTCCCAGGACCGGGCGGCGGAAGATGACGTGGCCGTCGTCGGTCAGCAGGAGGATCGATGAGCCATTCGACTGATGCGATGCTCGCTGCACCGCGATCGGAAGGCCGGATTCTCCCAGGGTCATGGCGCAGCCTTGCCTGTAGTCGTACACCAGGTAAGTGCCCTGGAACTCACCCCTCACGTCACGGATGCCGAGGACCACCTCCAGCACTTGACCATTGAGGTGGACGGTCAGGCTCTCGAAGGGCTCGGCCGACCCGCCGGTCGGTCGCAGCATGAGGCGATCGCCGTCCGCCATCGTGACCTGCCACCCTTCGAGCGGATCGCCGTGCACGTCCACCAGGGAGGGCGGTAGGCCGCCCCGCTGACGACTGTCGAACCGCAGATAGCCCAGCCCCGTGGTCTGTCCCTCGTCGCCCACCCAGACATCGGTCATGACGTGGGTGTCCTCGGCGTCGAAGTGGTAGCGGTAACCGGTCGCCAAGTCGGTGATGACGAAGCCCTGTCCGCCCTGCGCCGACCCCGCCGCCGCGGCGGCCGCGATGTCGAACCGCGCCACCAGCTCCGACCCGCCCCGCAGCTCGTACCTGCCGACCTCCGCCCCGTCCCGCGCCCACGAGCGGGTGACGGACACGCTCAGCCCGGCCAGGCTCTTCGTCGCAGCTGTGAGCGGGATGTCGCGGGAGATCCAGGCGCCGCCGTCGGCGGTCGCGAACCCCTCCACCACGTGTCCCGTGGCATTCAGCTCTTCTTCCGGGTTCACCAGGTGCGTCTCGGCTATCGGCGGGGGCGCGTCGTTGCGCATCACCGAGGAGCCGGCGACCAGCCGCTCCCACGGCCGGTCGGTGGCGTTGACCGGCACCAGCGCCACCTCGTGGGGACCCACCCGCTCCGCCCGGAACAGCGCCGACGGCACGCCCTCGGCCGCCAGCCGCTGCGGCGTCACGGACGGCTCAAGCATGTCCATGCGCAGCGTGCCCAGACCGTTCTCCAGTGTCAGCTCCCTGGCAACCGGCCTGCCGTCCGCCAGGTAGTGCAGCCGCGCGAGGAGGTCGGCCGGCTCCTGGGGCGGCGCTGCAAGCAGTTCCGCAGGATGCTCCACCGGCGTGAGGGCCATGCCCACCATCACCTGCGCCCCGGCCGCGGCCGCCGGCGAAGCCTGCTCCAAGTCGGCCTGGGTGGGCATCCACCACTCGGAACGGGAGAAGATCATCACGCGGTCGCGTATCAGCCCCGCGGTGCCCTGCGAGGCATCCACGACGGCTTCTTGAATGAGGTCCCCGGCGAGGTTGCGCTGCACGGCCCGCCCGGAGGCGTAGTCGATCCACCAGTACGACTCGGGCAGCAGAGTGTTTCCCTCGTGGATACCGAGAGTCTCCTCCACCGGACGCCCGGTCTGCGGGTCGAACACGATTCGGGTCAGCGGCGCCCCCTGCCCGCCCAGGGCTTGTTCGCTCAGGTGGTCCCACAGCGTCGGCCGCAAAAGCACCTGGCCGTTGGCAAACGGCTCCGCCACCCAGCCCGGCAGCGCAGCACCGTCCGCACCGAGCAGTTGCAGGGCACTGGCCCGTCTGCCCACATTGACCCGCAGATAGCCGTTTCCTCCCGCCTGTATCTGCACCGGCAGCTCCCGGTAGGTCAGGACGCGGTCAGCACCGTAGCGACGTCGGATGCCAGTCGCCCGTTCGACGACGGTGAAGCCGCCCCGCGCGGCGCTCCCCACAATGCCTTGCGGGACGAGTTGGAACGCCTGTGCATCGTCGCCGGAGAGCGCCGGGGGCATGGCGAGGCGCACCTCGCGCCCGTCCTCCAGCATGACGATCTGCCACTCGCGCACCATCCGCAGCGAACCCAGGTGTTCATCCGCGCCACCGCCACCGGTCAGCGGAAGATCATCCCGGATGATCCGCCCGTGCCTGAAGCGGTACTCCGCCCTGGCTTCCCTCGGCGCACCGGGCACCCGGAACATCGCCGTCAGAACATGCTGCTCGGGCCTGGTGACGGCGAGCGGGAATTCGACGCGCGGGGTGCTGCCGAGGTGCATGAGCAGCACATCGGGCGGTGGGCTGAGGGGGGCATCGCCGCTCTCCTGGAAAGGGTTCGCGATCCTGAAGTCCCGCGCCACGACCGCCCGGCCGCCGTCCACGAACTCGGCGTGCCAGGCAGGCAACCGCCTGCCATACAGGTCATACACGCGTACCGGGCCATGAACCGCCCCCAGGATACGCAAGCCCGCTCGCTCCACATCCCTGACCTTCGAGATCAGACCGGCGGTGATGGCGATGTAGTAGCGGCGGATACGGGTAGCAGGTTCGAAGATCGCGAACGCATAGGCACGGTTGTTCCCGAAGCTGTCCCTGGCCAGGTCGCTGTCCCAGAACTCCAGGGTCGGCGGTTCGATCACGAACCGGCCCGTCGCCTCGGAGGGTCCGATCAGCTCATGAGTCCAGCGCGGCTCACCGCCGAAGCCTGGGGAGGGATCCCGGTGCAGGGTCACCTGCAGCGAGCCGAGCGGCTCCCAGAACCCGGTGTCCGGCAGCGGCCACATCTGCCGGATCAGCGTCCCGTTCGCATCGAACCGGTATTCGATAGTGCGTGCGATCGGCCGGTCGGATGTCGGCACCCGCACTGTCAGACCGTCCACGTCCCTGGTGAACTCGCCCCTCATGGCAACCGGTTGCATGACGGCCCGTTGCCCATGAGGATTGCGCCTGCCCACCACTGCAAAGCCGTCAGCGGTCGGCCTGATACTGACCGATTCCAGGTCATGACCCAGGAGTCGGCCCATCTCAAAGGCGCCCTCACGGCCGAACGGCAGCCGCATACCGGTCCCTTGGCGTGTCAGCCACCCAGGGGCGGATCCCTGGAACCACACTCCCTCCGGCCGCGCCCCGGCCTCCGTCCCCAGTGCCGGGCGGGAGAAGAGGATCATGCCCGAGGAGCTGTAGACCGACACCCATCCGTCTGTGAAGCGGCTGACCGTGTTTGCCCAGGAGTCGCGCGTGTTGTAGTAGGCGTCGAGATCATCGGTGATCCCCGTGACCCGGTCGACCCTCCAGTAGGTGCCCGCGAACGCCCCCGCCTCGTCGCGCACAGCGATGATCTCCCCCACCAGCTGGCGGTCGGCGCCGATCACCAGCCGTTCCCCCGGCGCGTCCGAGTGGGCAGTCGGCACCAGCGCCAGCATGTCGTGGTCGAGCGCTTCGACCTGCAGCGTCTCCAGCGGCCTGCCCTGCGCGTCCACCAGGTCGGGCAGTGCCTCGCCCCGCCGGTTGCCAATGAACCGCAGATAGCCCAGCCCCGTGGTCTGCCCCGGATCGCCCATCCACCGGTCTTCGATCACCATGTCGCCTGCGGTATCGAAGAAGCGCCGGTGACCGAACGCCATGTCCGTGACGACAAAGTCCTCGCCGTAATCCGCCGAGCCCGGCGCGACCACCTCGATGTGATTCCTCGCAACCAGCGCAGAGCCACCCTCCAGGCGGCACGAGACGACCCTCGCCCCGTTCTCATCCCAGCTGCGGAGGAGGACCGCAGTCAGCCCGGCACCGTCCTCAGCCGAGCTCAGCAGCGGGATGTCCCGGCGGACCCACTCGCCCCGCGAGTCGTACTCCACGCGCAGCCCCGACGGGGCCTGCACCACGGTGTGGCCGTTCGCAAGAGAGATCAATCTGAAGCCCAGCAGTTCCTCGGTGTGTTCCGCCGGATGCTCCACCCGGGTCAGAGCCATGCCCACCATTACGTGTGTCTCGGCCCCCGGCTCAGGCCGCGCCACCAGCTCTGTCCCCGTCACCGGGGCACGCCCGGCCTCGGCCCCGGCGACGATGTCCCACCGGGAGCGGTCAAGAATCAGTCGGCCGCCGGCGCCCCAAAGCCGCCGGACCGTGAAGTCGGGCGAGACTTCCACCCGTTCGACGCGCTCCAGCACCCCGCCGTCGGCGTCGCGCAACACCGCACCGCGCGGCTCGCCGTACTCGATCTCCCAGTACGCACCGGGCGGAACGCCGTCCTGGAGGTGCAAGATCTCCCCCAGCAGCAAGCCGTTCCCCGTGTCGACCACGGTCCGGGTCGGCGGCCGCTCCTCCTCAGGCAAGTCGTCGAGTGCGTCGTACACCGCCCGGCGGCCATCCGGAAGGTGCACCAGCCAAAGAGGCCCACGACCGGGCGCGCCCTCCGCCGGAACCACCGGAACCGCACGCGCCAACTCCCGGCCGTCAAAAGCGCGGTAGATGCGCTCGCCGCTCTCCTGATCGACAACCACCAGCACCCGGTGGCTCCCCAGCTCCCGCGCCAGGGCACGGAAGCGGAAGTCCCCGTCCGGCAGCTCGATCCAGTACCGGCGCACCGAGCCGTCCGCTCCGGTCCCCTCGAAAGCCCACCGTGGCGGCACATATTCCCGTGCCAAGCCCTCGGCATCTTCCGTATGCCACCACTCCCGGACCAGCCCCGCACCCGCCGGCACGACCAGCTGATACGTCCAACCCGGCACGGACGGATCCGCGCTCCGGTCCAAGACCACCCGCAGCGACCTGAGAGCCGCCAAGTGGCCCTCACCCGCCAGTGGCCATTCCTGACGGGTCAGCACTCCCGCCTCATCGAAGCGGAATTCGGGCCCGCCCTCCTCCGGCGTATAGGCCACTCGCGCCCGTATCTGCGTCGGATGCTCCAAG
Organism: Streptomycetaceae bacterium; assembly: GCA_019243445.1. Taxonomy (GTDB): domain Bacteria; phylum Actinomycetota; class Actinomycetes; order Streptomycetales; family Streptomycetaceae; genus Streptantibioticus_B. The sequence continues at coordinate 38,721 of JAFAUH010000045.1, forward strand.
GGGATCAGCCTGCCCAATGAGTCCACGAGGTGCGGATCATGCTCCGGGCCCGCGGGCACGCGCAGGTAGCGGCTCGGAGCCACCGGAAGATCCCAGTGGACCAGGCCACCGTCGCGTCCGTAGTGGAACCGGACGCGGCTCGCCTGTTCAATGAGCGTGAATCTCCTCAAAGGCAGGGGCGCATGGAAGCGGAACCTTTCGGAGCCCTGACCGTAGAGCCCCGCCACCGGAAACCGGCGAGGCGGGTTCTCCACGCGCATGCGCAGCGGGGCGAGGTGTGCTTCTTCGGCACCGCCGCCGATCAGCGGCAGATCCTCATACCGCAGGAAGCCGTCGTCGGCGTCGAACCGGTATTCGGCCGTGACGCCCTCGGGCGCACCGGGTACCCGGTACCTCGCCGTTACCGCTTCCTCGTCCCAGGCGTACCCGATGGCGGACTCGACACGCCCGCTGTCGAAGTGCACGAGCAGCGGCGTGGCGTTGGACCGCAGCACGGCTGCCCGGTGGCCGCCCAGTTCCCTGATCCACAGGAACGGCGCCCGCCTGCCGGCGCCGTCGTACAACATCGGCTCATCCAGGCAGTGGCCCTCCACGAGCCGGGTGCCGGTTTCGTCCAGCCGTACCTCCCATGCCTGGGCCACGCCGAAGTAGTGGCGGCGACCGGTGGCCTGTTCAGTGATCATGAACGCGTGGGTGTGGACTGCCTGCAGCCTGAGCGTCTCCCTGGCCAGGTCGCTCGTCCGGAACTCCTCAGTCAGCGGTTCGACCGTGAACTGGGCCATCGCGGAGGGCGGCCCGACCAGTTGGTAGCTCCCGCGCGAGGGGCCAATCCCGCCGGTCATGACCACCTGCAGCGGTCCGAGGTCGGCGAGCTGGAATTCCTCGACCCGTTCCACCGTGCCCGTCGCTTCATCTTCCGGGTCGACGATGTGCATCTCGGCCCTCTGCGGGTACCGCTGCATCAGGTCGCGGCGGACGGCGGGGAGGCCTGCCTGGCGAGCGGGCCGTATCTCCCTCTCACCCGCCTGCCTGCCGTCCCGGGACACGGTGATCGGGCCGTTTCCTTCCGCCGGGGTAACCCTCGTCGGCTCGCCGCCGGAGGTGAACAAAGTGCGCTGCACCAGCCGCCCGGACGGGTCGCTTTCCGTCACCGTTAGGGTCACTTCCTTCGGCTCGCCGCTGGAGGTGAACACCGTGCGCTGCACCAGCCGCCCGGACAAGTCGGTTTCCATCACCGCGAACCGGCCGTCGCCCAGGAACTCTGTCGACAATCGGCGCGCGGCTGCTCCCTTGGCGCCGTTCAGCAGTTCCGGGCGGCGTCCGGGCTCTGCGAAGTACACCCGCACCGTGCGCAGCCGCTCGCCCAACTGCAGGTCGGCGTTGAAGAGCGTGCCCTCCGGGCCGAAGCGGAACTCGTTGCGGGTGATCCGGTTGATGATCTTGAAACCATTCTGGACCTCCCACTTGCGGCCGATCCTGGTGACGCTCAGCCCCTCACATCGTGAGGACGGGCCCACAAGCTCTTCCGGCCTCAGCTTCGTGCCGGTGCCGCGCAGCCGGATCTTCAGCCCTTCCAGCTCCAGCGGCACGTCACGCAACGGGACCTCGCGGACGACATCGTCCCCACCGTGGAACTCCATCCGCGTGTCGCTGGGCTGGTGGACGACGGCATAGTCGCCCTTGTGCAGCGGAATGATCTGGAAGTCCCTCAGATTTTTCGGGAGCCATTTCGGAGTCCAGGTCCGGGGTGGGGATCCGTGCAGATGCATATGCAGTGCAAAACGCGCCCTGGTGATCACCGACTCCAGGGCCTGGGCCAGCAGCTCCCGCAAGACCCCGTGCAACTCGCGCGGATCCCGACCACTCGCCAGCAGACCGGCCCGGACGGACGGCACGGCCTCCTCCACCCGGCGGGGATCCAGCATCCCCACCCACGCGCCGGTGCGCCAGTCCCACTCCGGAGACTGCGGAAGGTCATCGAGGAAACTCAGGCCCGTCAGATCCAGCTTGACCTCATCGACTTCACCTCCGGCCTGCGCGACCGGTGTGATCCGGTCATCGGGGACGGAGCGCGCGAGCTTCAGCAACTGCTGGAACGCCCAGGGGGCGTCCATCGCGTCCTCGGGACCGGGTACGTCTTCCTCTACGAGCTCTGCGCGCCCGATCTGTCCGTGCGGCTGTTCCAGGTATGTCCGTACCAAAGGCTCCGGCTGGAGCATCGGCATAGCCCGCACGACGGTCGCGCCACTCGCCTCGGCATCGCCCGATAGCGTGCCGAAGATGCCTGGTTCGCCGAGGGGCTCGATTGCCTCGACAACATGGCGGGGGGCAACGTCTGTGGTGACGGCCTGCTCTGCTTGTGCTGCGGGGGCGGGCTGGGCGGGGGTGAGTGGGCGGAACGGCAGCGTGAGCCTGTTGCGGCCGACGCGGACGCTGGACAGCAAGACGCTGCCGTCTTGCTCCCGCAGCAGCCAGACCTGGCCGTTTTGCTCCGCCTCGAGCCGGGCGGTGCGCAGCACCGCGCCGCTTGCGTCCCGCAGTTCGGCCTCGGGCCGGGAGAAGTCGATCCACCAGGAACCGAGGGGCGTGCCGCGCTTGTCGAAGTAGGGGATCACCTCTTCCAGCCGTTTTTTCTCCTGGAGATCGAGCACGGTGTGCATCGACAACCCGTGCTGCGTTCTTACCGGTTCGATGCGCAGCCGGGCGCCGCCCAGCGGTTGGACGCGCCAGTCCTGGAGGGTTTGGCGGGCTCGGGGGGCCAGGGGGCCGTAGGGCAGGTGGACCAGCTCGATGCGGTCTTGGGTGACCTGCACCAGGTAGTTGGCCTCCAGTGGCAGTTCGTCGTGCAACAGGCTGCCGTCGGCGGCGAACTGGTACTCCGCTCGTGTCGTCTGCGGGCTGCCGGGCACCGGCACCCGCACCGTGATGCCGTCTCCTTGTCTGGCGAAGTCGACGTCCATCCCGCCGATTCGAGTGCCTTGCACGTCCACCAGGTGCAGTCCGGGGGCTG
>JAFAUH010000146.1 GCA_019243445.1 Streptomycetaceae bacterium
TCCCGCAGCACCGCCTCCATGTTCCGCGCCGCGGCACCCACCTGGTCCACCTGACCCTGGACCTGACTCTTCAACCCCGCAAGCTTCGCATCCCCCGCCACCACCCCATTGGTCTTCGCAAACACATCGTTGGCCACCTGCTGCGCCTGCACCAGCGCGTTGCGGTACTCCGCCACCGCCTCCCCGGCCAGCGAAAACGCCCGCGCAATGTTGAAGACGAACGTCTTCAACCGCCCCGAGACCACCTCCTGGAACGCATCCGCCGTCGCCCCCACAAACCCACCCGAGCCCGCAAACGCACCCAGCCCCTGCGACACCGACCACGCCGTATCCCGCAGATACGTGAAGTCATCGATGATCTGCTGCAACACCTGCGGATTCCCCGGCAAGGGATGACCATCGAACCCCAACTTCGACCAGTCAGCAGGCGAGTTCGACACCACCGTCGTGCCAGACCCATGCGCACTGACATGGGGAACAGGCGAGGACACAAGGACTCCTAGAAATACTTCATTGCCAAAAGAAGGCATTTGGGGAAACCAGCAGCCAACTACAGTGGATGGAACAGAACTCAACCAAACCAAGATGAAGACACAGCTACCAGGCGCGCCACCAAGGCCAATGGCAGCCATCGACCCTATCCGGGCGGAATTCAGCCATACAACAGTGACGGAAACCCACGCTCGAGGGTTCACGAATGCGACTTCCACCACTCGGTGTATGACGGGTCATCGAAGTTGATGGGTCGTCAGTATTACTCGGCTCCTCCTGATGGTCGCGCAGAGTGATCGGAGGCGTTGGTTGGCTCGGTTGCGGAAGCCGTAGGCTTTGCGGGCTTCCAGCTTGATCACGCGGTTGTTGCCTTCGGACGCGGCGTTGCTGATCCCGGTGATCGCGTATGCATCGATGCCGTCCCACCACTCGTCGACGGTTTCGGCGAGGGTCACGAGACGCCCAGGTCGCGGCAGGTCTGCAGGACGGTGCGGCCGCCGTCGGCTACCGCTCGGCCCGCCTCCCGCCGCCCTGCGCCGGGAGGCGGGCACCGGCCGGGACCTGGCGGGTCTGCTCGGTGAACGAGGTGCGCGGGCACAGCCGCTCGGCGCAGTACCAGCGCGACTTGTGCCAGCGGGTCTCCACCACCCCTCCATCGTAGGGTAGTTGGCGCGGCCGAGTGACCCGGCCGCCCTTGCGCGTGGCGGAGAGCACCCCGCACGCCGGGCAGGCGCGCGCGGCCTCTTCCGTCGTGGCCACGTGCACCACCAGGCCGGATTCGGTCTCCTCTACTTTGATCACCGCCATCCCCTCCAGTCCCAGCAGCAGCGTCGAGTCCGTATGAGTGCAGGTATCGTCGGTGTTCACGCCCGTGGGTGTTTCGTGGTCGGCTGTCTAGACAACAACCATGATCACGAAGCCCTGCGGGCTCCCTGCATCCGGGGCGCTTCACCACCACCACTGCTACCCAGAGTCACGACAAGAGGCCAGGCGAAACCTGGCAGCCCATCAAGTTCGATGAGCCTGTATGACTCGTGTCACTTCGGGGCGTAAATTTGAATTTTCGGCAGAGCGCCTACGTCTGCGGAACCGCCTTCAGCGACTGGCGGCGGCACAGAACCGGATTCCTAAGCGTGCTACGCGTCCGAGGACGGCGGCGTCGGTGCTGCGGCGTTCCCCGGTCCCTGCCATGGGAGATGCCGGAGTTCGGGGCGCGTGGCCGTGGTCGGCCAGTCCGGGCTCAGGAGGCTGAGTATGTCGTGGACGTCCGGGCTGGGCAGGTAGAGCAGGTGTGAGGGGTTAGTGAGATGTCCGGTTTCCTGTGCGGCTCTGTCCGTCTGGGGGTCCCGTCCTGCGCCGGGCACGATCGGCGGTGCTGCCCTAGGCTCCTCGTCGTCCAGCGCGTCCCAGAATTCCGGGAGTTCCCGGAGTTGCGTCTCGTCCAGCTCAGGGATATCGGGCAAGGGATCCATCAGTAGCGGTGGTTCACCATGTCCTATCCATGCCTGTGGAAGCCCAAGTCCGGTAGCGAAGTCCGCGACGTTCCGGGGCGGGGCGACCCACGTACCCTTGCCGTTGCCGAACTCCGAGGTCACCTTACCGGTTTTTTTCAGACGAGTGTACGCCCTTTGCACGAGGGAGTTGTTGACCCCCACACTCTTCAGTTGCGCTGCTAGTTGTACAAACGACGGCAGGCGCGTTCGGCACTCGAGGCCTTGGATGTGGGTCTCCAATGCCCGCACAAACCAGATAATTTTTTCGTGATCCGAGCGGGGATTGAATGGATTTTTTTCCAGTTCGCCGCGGAGAGTCTCTACCCAGCCAACGGGTAGTTCGAGCCCAGGATCTCCGGCGTCGGACCGGGTGGCTCCTGCCCTCTGTGAGGCTCGCGGTGACGTGACAGGGCGCGCCAGGCCGCCGTGGTCGGCGACCAGCATGTCGTTATGGTCGCCCCTCACCAGGAGGCCGTCCTCGGCCAGCCGACTGTACGCGTCCAGCACGCGGGTGTCTGAGACTTCCGGGATGCCAAGTAGTTCTGTTAGCTCTCCATGAGGCGGCAGGGATGTGTGGGGCCGGAGGCTTAGGACGTGGGTACGCAGCACTTGCTCGAACCAGCGGCCGTCTTCCAATTCGCGATGTAGCCGTTCCAGCCAGTCAGCAGGCCGGGTGGGCATTGGGAATTCGACAGGGCCGGCAATCCGCGTTTTGTGTCCTTTCTTCATGATCAGCAGACCCTGGTTGCGCAACTCCGCATAGGCGTACCGCACGGCGTCTGGCCGGATCTTGGACTTCGGCAGTTGGTGTGCCAGCTTTCTTCCGGACAGGTGCGTTCCTGGTTTGAGGTATGTGGTCTGGATGAGGGCGCGCAACGCGTTCGCCAGCCGACCCGACCCGGCCCGGTGGTTCTTGCGTCCCAGGTCGCGAAGGAGATTCGCCACCCAATCGGGCGGCAGGGGATGGGGGAGTGAGCTGCTGGGGCCTGGCGTATCGGCAAGGGCCGGCCAGGTGTGGGTGACGGGCCAGGGCGCCGGAGGCTCGGGCACGCTGCTGGGCCCGGGCATGCTGCTGAGTTCGGGCTGGTCGGCAGTGTGCGCGGGTGCCCAGCGTGCCTGTTTCGCGGGCCGGTCATCGCCGGGATCGAGGACCGGATGCTCACGTGCATACGACGACGGCGGCGTGGCGTGTGGTGTGCCGGCCGGTCCGGCAGTGTGCGGGAGGTGCTGCGCAGCATCGTCAGCCTGGGGGGTCCACCCCGCGTCGAGTACCGTCGGCAGCGTGGTGTCCCAGGTGGTGTCCCACGGCGAGAGGGGAAGATCCTGCGGACTCCACCCGACCTCAACGCCAGGCCCCGGGAGGGATA
>JAFAUH010000408.1 GCA_019243445.1 Streptomycetaceae bacterium
ACCGCCACCGTCCGCGAGCAGCACACCGAACCCGTCCCCCGCCCCGACACCAACCTGCCCGGCCTCCCCGCTACCCGGCTCCTCACCCTCCGCCTCCGGCAGCGCCAGCCCATCGCCGATCTCTACCCCCGAGCCGTCCCCCTCCCCCTCCCCATCCGCCAGCCCTCCACCATCACCATCGAGCTCCCCCGGCCCGAACCCGTGTGAACCGGCATCTCCGTCCCCGCCGCCGTAGCGAAGGGAGCGCGAGCGATCATGCAGATTGCTCGCCACCGCCACCGCCACCGGTCGCAGGGCAGAGCGCCAAGCGGTTGCGGTCCACCAACACCCAGCCGATCTCAACGACGGCGGTCCTGGATGTTGCATACAGCACCGCTCGCCGGGCTGGCCGTGACGCCCCATCAACGATCGCCCGCGGATTCGAAGCCAGGACTTCAGCGGGCTCACGCCATGCGCGCTCACCGTCAACCCCATCCGTCTCCGAGCGGATACAAGGGCCATGTGCCCGACATCGATCACAGCGCTGACAGGAGATCGCAGTATGGGGTCGCCCATCGCCGGAGCATTTACGTGGCACGCGTCTTCGGTAGATGAAGCGTTCAACACCGTTGCGTTTAGCGGCGGCGGCGAGATGCAAGTCCGTCGTCCATGATCTGGACCTGGATGTCGAGCGTGTACGTCTGTGCCCGCTGGGGATGTTTGCCAGCGTTGGGTCCGTACTTGCTTGTTGGGTTTTTGCGGCTGCGTGCCTTGACGCGCTGGCGGCGTTCGGCGGGTAGCAGGTCGTTCAAGACAGCCCGGCCGATCGCTCCCACGAGCGCCACCGGCTGTGGCGGGAATATGCCGGAGCCGGTGGTGACCTGGTCGGCTGCGGCGTTGAGCAGGACGGTGAAGCTGATCCGTTCCATGGCCATGCCCGGCCGACTGGCCACAGCGTCGCTCGCGGTGCGGATGAGCGCTTGGTAGACAGTCAGCAGTGCGTAGACCTCCTGGTCCAGTCCAGGGACACTGCGTGAGCGCAGGACGCGGCCGTCGAGCATGGTCGCCTTGATCGAAAAATACGTAGTCTCCACCTGCCACCTGCGGTGATAAAGATCCACCAGTTCATGGGCGGGGTAGCGCTCGGCATCCAGCAAGCTGGTGACCAGCCGCCACGGCTCGCGCCGCACAGTACCGTCGGCGAGCGTGACCGTGACCCACGCCTCGATAACGCGCACCGGCAGCGTGCTGTACCCGCATCCGGCCCGGTAGGGAGCGGACAGGCAAACCAGGTAGGAGCCGTCCGGCAGGCGGCGCTGGATGGTAGGGCAGCGCCGGGCGGAGGAGCGCACCAGGAACTGCGCGCCAGTGCCGCCAACCTCGCGCAGGAACCCCACGGCATCGAAGGCGGCGTCCGCCAGCAGCAGCATCGAGCGGTCCAGGCAGCCCAGCAAGCGTTGCGCGTAGGGCAGTTCACCAGTGTCCTCCGGGCCGAAGCAGGCTGCGAGGACGGCCCGGGTGCCGCACTCGACCACCGCCAGCAGGCGCAGTAGCGGGTAGCCGAACTCCAGCTGTTCCCCGGAGCGTTTCGGGTAGCGCCAGGTGACCTGCTCATCGTCTGGGGCGTGCAGGTGGGTGCCGTCCAGCGCCACCGTGCGCAGCCCCCGGTAGAACGCCCCGGCCTGGCCGCGGTCGGCGACCGGTCCTGCCAGGGTCTCTGAGGTGCCCCGAGGTTCCCGGACAGAGACCCAATAGGATCTCTGCGGAAAGGGAACGAGGTAAAAGTGGCACCATCCAAAAAGTACTCGCCGGAATTTCGCGAAGAATCCGTACAGTTCGCACTCAAGTCAAGCAAGACGATCTCCGAGACCGCTCGCGAACTTGGCCTGAACCCGGAAACACTGCGTGGCTGGGTGAAGAAACACGAAAAGGAGAACCAGCCTGCCGCCGGTGCAGAGCTGACTGTTAGTGAGCGTGCACGTCTGAAGGAACTCGAACGACGGAACCGCGAGCTTGAGATGGAGAACTCCTTTTTAAAAAAAGCCGCTGCGTACTTCGCGAAGGATCACCGGTGAGTGAGAAGTTCGAGTTCATCGATCAGATGCGTCTCGACACCGCGGAGTACGCCTACCCCGTCGACTTCATGTGCGCCAAGCTCGAAGTCTCCCGCTCCGGCTATTACGAATGGAGCAAGCGCCAGAAATCCGCCACCACGACCCGCCGTGAGGAACTCAAGACCCTCATCGCGAAAATATTCGAGGATTCCGACAGCACGTATGGATACCGGCGCGTACACGCGCAGCTCCGCCGCTGGCAAGTGCAGGCCGGCCCGGAGCTGGTGCGGCAGCTCATGCGAGAGCTGGGCCTGGTCCCCTGCCAGCCCAAACCCCGGCGCTTCAACCTGACCAAGGCCGGGCTGCCGTTTCCCGTCCCGGATCTCGTCGGCCGCAACTTCACCGCCGACAATCCGGGAGAAAAGATGGTCGGGGATATCACCTATATCCCCACCGGCGAGGGGTGGCTTTATCTGGCGACCGTCATCGACTGCTGCACCAAGGAAGTCATCGGGTATGCCATGGACGACCACTATCAGACCCCGCTCATATCCCGGGCCATCAAGAACGCCGCCCGCAACCGGAAACTCTCGAAGGACGCCATATTCCACTCCGACCGCGGCAGCAACTACATGTCTGCCGAATACGGCGAGGTCCTCGGCGAACTGAACATCCGTCGTTCCGCCGGGCGGACTGGAATCTGCTACGACAACGCGATGGCGGAATCATTCTTCGGTGCCCTGAAGAACGAACGCGTAAATCGTGTGACCTATGACACTCGCGAAGAAGCCCAAAAGGACATCAGGAGATACATTGAACTCTGGTACGTGTGTCCTGAGCGCAAGGAGGTAGCTCTGGTGTAGGAAGAGCTGCCGAATGCGGTGCTGTGCGATGGATGAAGGTATGGCCCTTCGGAGTCGCCCTGCGGGGGGAGACTTCAAACCACCTCATGCTGCGTTGGCTGAAGACCGTCGTGGTGAGCGATGAGGAAAAGGCACCCGAGAGGTGTCAGGTAGGGATCAGGAAGACGAGCGTGAGCGAATCGTTGCTGAAGTGTCGTAAGTTCTTGGTGACATCAAAACCGGGGTGCGTATCAGGCCCCGGGAGGAGCCTGGCGGATACCCGTCTACTGGCCAGGTGGTGTCCGGCATGTAGACGACGTGAGCCTGATCTGCCGCCATCGCATGGAACAGGAGAAGGCGCGCTCCGATACAGCATGCTCACTTAGGGCATGCGACAGGGAGAACTCCAAGCAGCAGAAACTGTGAGGGGCTGAGTACCGATGCGGAGTGTGCTGGCGGACCGGTCCGTAGTAGTGCAGAGGTCCTTGTAATGAGGGCGGAGCGAAGGGGCCGGGTCATCCGTGGCTATGTGTGTCTGGTCAACCGGAAGTTCTCCGGGAGGAGCCGATGAACAAGCTGAAGTCACAGGTCAAGCCGTTTGATATTTCGAAGTGGGAGGTTCAGGAAGCGTATCGCGAAGTGAAGGCGAACAAGGGTGCTCCGGGGGTAGATGGGCAGACGCTCGACGACTTCGAAAAGGATCTCAGAGGGAACCTCTACCGGATCTGGAACCGAATGTCCTCGGGTAGCCACTTCCCTCCTCCGGTACGAGCGGTGGAAATCCCCAAGCAACATGGGGGCGGCACAAGAATGCTTGGTATTCCTTGTGTTGCTGACCGGGTTGCCCAGACTGTTGTGGCACGCCATCTCATGCGTAGGGTGGAACCCGTGTTCCATCCGGACTCGTATGGATATCGTCCGGGACGGTCGGCTCATGACGCACTTGAACGCTGCCGAGAACGCTGCTGGAAGAAGGACTGGGTGATCGACCTTGATATCCGGAAATTCTTTGACAGTGTCCGGTGGGACTTGGTCGTCAAGGCCGTTGAGGCTCACACCGATGCCGCCTGGGTAGTTCTGTACGTGAAGCGATGGCTGAAAGCGCCGCTTCAACTACCCGACGGCACCTTGCAGAATCGAGACCGAGGAACCCCCCAAGGATCCGCGGTCTCACCCGTGTTGGCTAATCTGTTCATGCATTACGCGTTCGACCTATGGCTGGAGAGAGAGTTTCCCAACATTCGGTTCGAGCGCTATGCAGATGACGCCGTGGTGCACTGCGTCAGTGAGCGACAGGCCCGGGAAGTCCTGGCCGCGCTTGAGAACAGGATGCAACAAGTCGGCTTGCAACTGCATCCCGATAAAACCCGGATCGTGTATTGCCGAGACGGAAAGCGACAAGGCTTGTACGAGCACACGTCGTTCACCTTTCTGGGGTTCACCTTCCGGCAGCGCGAGGCGCGGGGACCGAACGGCCAGAGATTCTGGACGTTTCTTCCTGCAATCAGCAAGGACGCACTCAAGAAGATCAGCGGAGAGGTTCGCAGTTGGCGGATCCACAGGCTGATCAACCTTACCTTCGCGGAACTCGCCCGCAGGATCAATCCGGTCGTGGCGGGGTGGATGCACTATTACGGCCGATTCTATCGATCGAGCCTGCATCCTCTCCTGATGCGCATCAACGCCTACATGGTGCGATGGATCCGCAACAAATACAAACGTCTGCGATCCGTCAAGAAGGCTGTGCGAGCATTGCGGCAAGCCGCCGAACGGCAACCTCGCATGTTCCAGCACTGGAGATGGACAACGAACATCTCCCTGGCCTGGTGATCAGGATGACAAGAGCCGTGTAACGGGAGACTGTTACGCACGGTTCTGTGGGAGCCGGAGGGTGTGATTCCCTCCGGCTACCCGACAATCACAGAAGACTTCACTCGGCAATCGGATATATGACGCCGCGTGAAGCGTATCTTGAGCATCGTAACGTCAGGATCGCCGCGTAGATTTCAACCGCTTGGCGACTGTCCGGAAAACGCGGGGCCCCTCACCCTTGGCCCGCTGATCCCGCCGGGGCAATGCGTCGAGCATCTCGCAGACGAACGCCTCCAGCCGCGGGCGGATCTGCTCCATTTCCTCAGGTGTCACCCTGACAGAAGAGCACACCTTACCCGGTGCGGAGACTTTGGGGTACCTA
>JAFAUH010000201.1 GCA_019243445.1 Streptomycetaceae bacterium
GCGTCGTCGTGGCCGAGGTCGAGGCGGTGGGGGATGCGTTCAGCCGCGGCGGTGGCCTGGTGCCAGGGGTTCGGCCTGCGTCGGCTGCCCGGTTCCGTGACGGGTGGTATTTCGATGGCGGTGAGGCGTTCGCGGATCTTGGGGAACGACAGGTCCGGGGCGAGGGTGGAGCCGGAGAACCAGACGGGCTCGCCTGCGGAGTTGGTGTCGCTCGCGATGGCGACCTTGTAACCGCGTACGTCACCGGAGGGGAAGCGCTGCACCTCGACGAGGACGCTGTCGATGCCGTCGAGCAGGTGGAGGAACTCCTCTGGGCTGGTGGCGACCGCCACGACGGTGCGGACAGTGGTGCGCAGGCGTTCGCGGGCGGTGTGCTGGCGGCCGGTGCGGCGGGCCTTCTCCTGCTCGGCGCGGGTGGGGCGCTTGGCGGCGGTGCGGTCGCCGCGTACGACCCGATGCAGGCCGTATTCGGTCTCGACGGTGGCCAGTTCACGATCGGCGGTCAGGTAGTCGTTCCAGTGGCGTGCGGCGCGCAGGTCGCCTCGGACTGTGGTGGCGACGATGTGGATGTGGTCGTCGGCATGGCGTACGGCGACCCAGCGGCAGCCGTCGGGGTCTTCGTTGGGGGCGATGCCGGTGGCGTGCACGATGCGGCGGGCGATGTCGGCCCATTCCTCGTCGCTGAGGATGCGATCCTCAGGCGCTGCGCGGATAGAGCAGTGCCATACGTGCTGCTTTGGTGCGCGGCCGAGACGCTGGGCCTGCTTGACGCGCAAGTCGAGGTCCGCCACGAGGTGCTTCTTGGCGACGGTGAAGTCATCGGCGCGGCCGGGATCGGGGGCGAAGCCGTCCCAGGAGGCGACCAGGTGCGGGTCGATGTGGTCCTTGGCCTTCTTCGTGTCGAACAGGTACCGGATCAGGCCGGCGGTGCTCTTGCCGCTGCTGATCTTCGCGATCATCAGGCCGCCTTTGCGGAGAGGGTGCGGTTCATGGCCGTTGCGATGCTTTCGATGGCCGCGCGGACGGCGCTCAGGGTGCGCTCGGTCTGTGCCAGGACGGCGGTATCCCCAGCCTGTGGAGGGCTGCCGGAGTTGAGGCGTTTGGCGATCTGATTGACGTTGCGGCCGATCTTCGCGACCTGCTCACGCAGCGCGTTGAGCTCGTCGATGTAGTCGTCGACCGGCGTGCGCTGACCGGGCAGAGTGAGATCGCCTTCGAGGTAGGCCATGACCGCGGCGCCGACGAGGTGGGCGCCGGCGATGTTCAGCGAGCGGGCCTTGGCCAGGATCGCGTTCTTCTCGTCGACGCTGTAGCGGACGTCGACGCGCTCTTTGCGCTGGACGTCGTTGCGCTGACGGCGACGGGCGACGCGGTGGAGCGCGGCTTCGTCGGCGGCGCGCGGCAGCGACGCGACAGCGGTGTCTACGGGCGTCTCCTCCTCGGGCACCCCCTGGTGCCCGAGTGCCTCCGCCACCCCCGGGGCGGAGGCATCCCCGTTGGTCCGGCCCTTGGACGGTCCAGCGGGATACCTTGCTGCGCTGGTGGCCGGGGTAGTGGTCATCTGCCGCTGGTGGGTGGGCGCTTCGTCATGCTGGTCATGCATGAAGGTCTCCTCCGTGGGGTGTTCGGTGGGGTGGTGATGTCGGGCCGACTCCTCACGGCCGGACACTGCCCGTGCCGGCTTGTGCGGCTGACGATCACTGGGGGCGTTTCCTGAATGAACATGGCAGGCGTTTCCTGAGGAAACACGGGGATGTTTCCTGAATGAACGGCCTTGTTGTTCCGAGACGGAACGCCTTGCGACGGGGGTGGAGTGCTCGGAGAGTTAGCGGACTGGTTCTCCGAGCACTCCGGGTGGTTCGCCGGTTCAGCCGGTGTGGGGATGCGGTCGGGCTGCTTCGTCGGGCTGAAGTTGCTTGATTGCCTTGGCGATTCGGTCGTTGCCTGCCGACAGTCCTTGGGCCTTGATGGCCTTGCGGCCCATGGCGCGGGTGAGGTTGCCGGGATCGGGGTGTGCCTGGGCGATGATTTCGGCGATCCTCTCGATCGATACCTCCGCCCGGCGACCACCCCGTGCGGTCTCGTCACGCTGGCCGGAATCGTCCGCGTCGGGGTGACCAGGGCCGTTGTCGGGTACTGGGGGCTGCTGGCCGTCCGGGTGAGGGTCGGCCGCCGCGTCTGGTTCACCGGCCGACTCAGCCGGCTCGGCGGGAGAGCCTGACGGCTCCGGTTGCGCGCCGGGTTGGATCGCATTTGGGGGCGTGGCCGGAATCACTGATGGGTCGGCCGGAATCATGGTGGGAGTTCCGGCCGACGCCATGTCTGTGGGTGCGGGGAGCTTGGCTGGTCCGTGGTGGCTGGCGTGGCGGGTGACGATGATGTGCAGGTGGGTGGCTCCGCCGAGGGCCAAGGGGGCGATGGCGGACAGGACGGCGACTGTGTGGTTGCCGAGGATCAGCAGGTGCGTGCCGGGTCGGTTCAGGCGGACCGAGTGCAGCGCGTTCGCCCACAAACTCGCTGCGGTCGCGGCGCCGAACAGGGCCCAGACGTAGAGCCTGGCGCCCAGGGGCGCGTCGCGCAGCACCAGGAGGGCGCGGACGCCGTAGGCGATGAAGCCGTCGATGACGATGGGGAACAGGAAGCTCAGGCCCGGTGCGGTGTGTATCGCGACGGCCACCTGGCGCAGGGCGTTGAAGGAAAGGATCGACCCCGAAGCGCCGAGGGCGATGATGACGAGCCGGTCGAACCACAAGGGGCGCCGGTACAGCCGCTCACGCAGGCGCGGCGGGGTCAACGGTGGGACGGTGGAGGGCATGCTGGCTCCGAAAAGGCAGGCGGGGCAGCCGAGCGCGGGCAGGGTCGTGCTGCCGCTCGGCACGGGAGTGCGGCGGTGTCCGGGCGGAGGACCGCCCGGTGCAGGGAAGGGGGAGGGGACGCGGGGCGGGACGCCGAGAGGTAACGGCGGGTCCACACCGCGTCTTATGCGTGCGAGAGTCGGGCTCTGCTGGCGGTTGGCAGCCCGGAGTGGTCGCTGAGCAGCGCGGCGCGGACCTTGGCCCGGCCTCGTGCGGCGACCTGGGCCCGGTGGGCGTCGTCGTCAGGGCGATCGCCCAGCCCGGCGCAGGCGCGGCAGATGCCCTCGTGCGGGATCGGGCGACCGCACGGGCCGCACTCGGTCCAGCGCGGCGTGATTGGCGCGGGCGGCTGGGGTGCTGGGGGCAGTTTGCGCGTCAGGCGGTCGCGCAGGAGTGCCGGGGCGGAGTGGATGCGGTCAGGCAGCCCGCCAAGGAGGGCTTCGGCGAGGTCACGCTGGCCGTAGCCGCGCTCCAGCCACGGGGTGACCAGCGGCGCGAGGGCGAGAGCCTCGGCCATACCGAGCCGCAGGCGCGGCTCCGGCCGGAGCACGCGGAACAACGTGGTGACCGGTTCTCCGAGGGCATTGTCGGTCGGACAACCGGCATGGCCGGAGTCGGGCTTGGCCGTGGGGATCGCTTCCTGCCCGCCCGTTCCGGTGGCGGGCCGCTCCTCGCGCGCCTCGGCGGCGCCCGACCGCTGGCCGGGGAGGGTGGGTACTTTCCCACGGTCCTTTACGGGGTTGGCGCCATGGCCGTCGGCGGCCGACGCACCGGAGCCCGGACGGGTGAGACCCGGAACCGACTGCCCTGGAACTGGCTGTGGCGTGTCGTAGACGTGGGCCTCGCTGACGAAGGTCCCATCGCTGCGGCGGACTTTGTCCACCCGGTAGTAGCCGAAGTCCTTGAGCTCGCGCAGGGCCTTGGCTATCGCGCGGCGGCCTTGCGGGCTGGTGTCAGCCATGTGGCGGCCGTCCTCGGACCAGCCGTCGGGGCGGGAGAGGAGGTCGGTGAGCAGGCCGCGGGCCGTGTAGGACAGGCGCCGGTCCTGCAGCACGGCGTTGGACAGGACAGTGAAGCCGCTCGCATGGCGGCTACGATGGATCTGCATGGGGAGTTTGGGCTCCTTGTGCCGGGCCCCGGAGCGTTGGCGCGCTGCCGGGGTCACCTTATTGAGTTCGTCTGTCACTGAACGTACCACGCACAGCGTGCCCGATCCTCCGGTCGGGTTGCTTGTCCGTAGATCGTGGTGGGGAGTAGTTCGGCTTCGAGTCGGTCGGCCCTGTGTGTGCTGGTCGTCGTGGTGAACCCGGCGTCGAGATGGCGAGCGGCGGTCCCCGCCAGACCACGAGCCGGTCACGCAGGGGCGGCCTCCCCGATTCGGTCGGTTGTTCAGACGGCGAGATCCAGAGCCTGGGCATCCAGCCACGCCTCGACTTCCCGCCAGCGGTAACGCAGGTGTCGTCCGATCTTGAGGGCCTTCGGGCCGGTGCCCCGATGGTTCCAGGCGTAGAGGGTGCCGATCGGTATACCGAGGAATTCCGACAACTCCTCCGGTGTCGCCAGGTTGCGGCGGTCGTCGGTGGCGGTGCTGCGGTGGGCAGGTTTCAAGGGGAGCTCTTTTCGAGGTCGATGGAAGGTGGGCGTGGACAACATGCCACGTGAGGGGCGCGCCAGCCAGTGCCATTTTGGTGACGGATTACGGCCGCGCCAAACGAGGTGCGTTCGGCAGCTTCCAAAACGGTAGGGCACGATCCCCGGTTGACGAAATAGTTGGCTCCTCCCTGGGTCTGATCAGGTGTGATGCCCCATTGATCACCCCAAATCGGTCGAACCTTCCGTTTTTTGACGAGAACTGGTTGGCGGCGCGGGAACATATCACAGAATCCGGGTGGGGAAATTCCGAGTGCGCGCAGGTGCGTCAACGGGCAATGAGGACGGCAACATAGACCGGGATCCCCGGTTCACCAAAACGTCGTTTCCAAGGTATAGCTATCCGTCGTGGTAATCCGACCCGTGGAAATCGGCCCGACCGGCTTCCCTCCTACTCGAAAGGGGTATTCCTGCATGGCAAAGGTGATCGACCGCTGGCACAAGAGCCGTCCGGGCAAGGACGAGCCCGAGTGCTCTGAGCACAAGGGCAAGGTCCGTGCGAGCGGGCACGGCAAGGGCAAGCGCTGGCAGGTCCGCTACCGCGACCCT
Source organism: Streptomycetaceae bacterium (assembly GCA_019243445.1). Taxonomy (GTDB): domain Bacteria; phylum Actinomycetota; class Actinomycetes; order Streptomycetales; family Streptomycetaceae; genus Streptantibioticus_B. Next base: position 5,055 of record JAFAUH010000201.1, read on the forward strand.
CAGGGCGAGCAGCGTGCCCAGAACTTCGAACGGCGAGTGGAAGCCGAAGCGTTGGCGGCCACGATCGACGCAGACCTCCGCCGAGGGACGTACATCGATCCCAATGCGGGCAAGATCGCGTTGGAGGACTACGCGCAGCAATGGGTTGCGGGGACAACTGCAGGACCAACCACCGTAGAACGGTATGAAGGGGTGATACGTAATCACATCACCCCGCACCTTGGCCGCCACTCGCTCCGGTCGCTCAACCAGCCGTCGGTGATCCAGGGGTGGCTTCGGAAGCTCCAGGATGCCGATCTTGGGGCGTCAACGATCGGGAGTCTGCACGACGTACTGTCCGGCATCCTGGACGCCGCTGTGGACGACGGCCTGATGCCGCGCAACCCGTGTAGGGCCGCATCCGTCAAGCTGCCCAAGAGGGACAAGAAGAAGATCGTGCCGTGGAGTCTGGAACGGGTCCACGCGGTCATTGGCGGTCTGCCGGAACGTTTCCGCTGCGGAGGCTCCCTCGCGTTTGGCTGTGGACTGCGCCAAGGGGAGGTCTTCGGCATCGCCGTCGAGGACATCGACTACAAGCGGGGCGTCATCCATGTAAACCGGCAGATACGGATTGTCCGGAACAAAATGGTGTTCTCCCTCCCCAAGGGCAATAAGATCCGCATGGTTCCGCTGCCAGCCGAGCTGGCCAAGGCCCTGAAAGCGCACACCAAGCAGTACCCGCCGACAAAGATCACTCTGCCGTGGCGCGTCCCGGACGGCGAGCCGCGCACCTACCGCCTGCTGTTCACCGACGCAAAGGGCAAACCGTACAACCGGAGCGTCTTCAACCAGGGTGACTGGAAGCGGGCGCTTGTGGCGGCCGGGGTGATTCCGCCGCGTACCACCGGCGCGCAGTACTTCGCTGCCGCACCGGACGACGGGATGCACGCCTTGCGGCATGCCTACGCGTCCGTGCTCCTGGACGCCGGAGAGACGATCAAGGCGCTCGCCGAGTACCTCGGGCACTCGGACCCCGGCTTCACACTCCGGACCTACACCCACCTCATGCCGACGAGCGAGGCCCGGACACGGCGAGCGATTGACAAGGCACTGCTCGATGCCCGCTCCGGTGCCCCAGCAGTCGGCGAAGGAGGCGAAGGACCAGAAGGGCCGCCGGAGGAGAAAAATCCCGGCGTGTGCACGCGATGTGCACTGGCGGCCTGAGGTGGTCTGCGCGCACTGAACGTAGAGCCGCCGTTCAGCGAGCGAGCTGATCGGTATCCGTGCAGGTCACGGCCACACCAGGCAGTACAGCTGGTGCCCCGCCTCGTGCAGGCGGTGGGCGAATTCCTGCCATTCGTGGAGCATTTGGTAGATCACGAACGCGTCGCGCGGGCCGCGGCGGTCGGGGACGGTGGACCAGATGAAGGCGGCCGCGCCCAGCTCTTCCTCGCCTGCATTCCGGAGCGGCTCGACGACGTTCACCGGGAGCTTCACCACGGCATAGTCCGGGTGCAGGACGACGAGTTCGAGCGGGGGGATCTTGGCCAGGGGGACGCCTTGGATGCCGGTGAGCACCATCGCGGACATGGTCTCCGGCTTGACCTTGGTGAACATCCCGTTGCCGAGCTCGTCGCCGCCGAGCTCCTCGGGGCGCATGGAGATCGGGACGCGCGCCGCGGTGGCGCCATCAGGCGCGCCGAAGTACTTGTAGGTCACCCCCACTCGGCCACCCCTGTTTCCACTCTCCGCGGCTGGCGGGCGCCCCGCTCCTGCGGGCCGACGCCTCTTGCCGGTGGGGCGGGCATGCTCAGAGTCGCGGTCACCCGCTCCTTCGCTCCGCTCGCCACCTGGCTTCATTGCACTACCCGACCATCCGCAGACCCAACCGCGCAACCCGATCATCGTCTCAGATGCAAGGTCGAGACCTGATCACGAAACGCCTGCCTCCACTCAGACCGGCCCAACATAAAGGGTCGCGCCTCTGAGAGCATGTGTGTGTGAGCTATCCGTACGAGGTACCAGTCTCGCAGACCCTCTTCGATCGGGCTGCCGTCGTGACACCAGGTGGCGTGAATTCTCCGGTCCGAGCCTTCCGGGCCGTGGGTGGTACGCCCCGGTTCATGGTGTCTGGTGCCGGCCCGTATCTGACCGACGCCGACGGTCGGGAGTACGTGGACCTGGTGTGTTCGTGGGGTCCGATGATCCTCGGGCACGCGCATCCGGCCGTTATCGATGCCGTCCAGACCGCTGCCGCGCGCGGTACTTCTTTCGGTACGCCCGGTCCGGGTGAGGTTGAACTCGCCGAGGAGATTGTGGCACGTGTCACACCCGTCGAACAGGTGCGACTGGTCTCCTCCGGGACAGAGGCGACGATGTCGGCCATCCGCCTCGCTCGCGGGTTCACCGGCCGCGCCAAGGTGATCAAGTTCGCTGGTTGCTACCACGGGCATGTGGATGCGCTGCTGGCTGCCGCCGGTTCCGGTGTGGCTACGTTCGGGTTGCCCGATACGCCCGGTGTGACCGGCGCGCAAGCGGGGGACACGATTGTGCTGCCGTATAACGACCTCGAGGCGGTACGGGAGGCGTTCAAGGCGAATTCCGGCCAGATCGCTTGCCTGATCACAGAGGCGTCGCCCGGCAATATGGGCGTCGTGCCGCCGCTGCCCGGGTTCAATCAGGGTTTGGCTGATGTGTGCCGGGAGAATGGGGCGCTTTACCTCTCCGA
>JAFAUH010000171.1 GCA_019243445.1 Streptomycetaceae bacterium
CCTTCCAAGGCGAGGGGCCCAGCTGTGGGCATCCGGCGCTGTTCATCCGCCTGTCGCGGTGCAACCTGACGTGCCAACGCTGCGATACGAAGTACACCTGGGACTGGAGCCAGTTCGACCCCCGCAAGGAGTCAGCCAAGCGATCCGTCGCGGACCTGGTCGCCTGGGCCGTGTCCTCGCCGGTTGAGCTGGTCGTGATCACCGGCGGCGAGCCGCTGGTTCAGCAGCGGGGGCTGATTCCCCTTGTGCAGGGGTTGCTGGCAGCCGGGAAGCGGGTGGAGTTCGAGACGAACGGCACCTTGGTGCCCGATCCGGTGCTGCTCATCGACAAGATCCAGTTCAACGTTTCTCCGAAGATCGCCAGCTTCGGCGTGGCCGAGGAGAAGAGCCTGGTGCCAGCCGCCTTGGAGGCGTTCGCCGCGTCCGGGCGGGCAGTGTTCAAGTTCGTCGCCGGCTCGGTGCCGGACCTCGACCGGATCGCCGCGCTCGTGGACGCGCATGGCCTCAGGCCGGTGTGGGTGATGCCGGAAGGCATGACCGCCGAGGCGCTCACCGAGGCGACGCGAGCGCTCGCGGATGCTGTGGCGGCCCGGCACTGGCACTTCACCACAAGGTTGCACGTCCTGGCATTCGCCGACGCCCGCGGTCGCTGACCGTCCCTCCCGCTCAGTCCTCTGTTTCCCCAAGTCCCTGGAAGCGAGAGCTCATGATGAATGCCGTATTCAGCCTGGACGCCGGCCCGCATGCCGTCGTGCCGCCGCAGCTTGCCCCCGCCCCCGCTGACCCTGCAGGGCGAATTGACACCGATCGTGTCGCCGACCTCATCGGCCAGCTCCTGGTCGCACTCGGCGAGGATCCGGGCCGCGAGGGGCTGACGGAGACGCCAGCCCGGGTCGCCGCCTGGTGGAGCGCCTTCCTGTCCCCGGACACCTCGATGACGGCAACCTGCTTCACCGAGTCGCACCTGAGGGATCAGTTGGTCGTGGTCGGCGGCATGAACGTGTGGTCCCTGTGCGAGCACCACATGCTGCCGATGAACCTTCAGGCCGCGGCCGGTTACGTCCCCGAGGGCGAAGTGGTCGGGCTGTCGAAGTTCGGGCGGATCGCGCAGCGGTACGCCGGGCGGCTCCAGGTGCAGGAGCGGTTCACCCGGCAGATCGCCAGGGAGATCGCCAGCGTGATCGGGCGCGAGGACGTGGCCGTTGCCGTCCGCGGCACCCACCTGTGCATGAGCATGCGCGGGGTACGGATGGAGGCCGCCCGTACCACCACGCTGCAGACCGGAGGCCGGTTTCAGGTCGATCCGGTGCTCTCGCAGCAGTTCCTCGCCCTCGCCACCGGACAGTGGGGAGCGGCGTAATGACCGAGAGCATCGACTCTTCCGTGATCGCCCATGGCGAGACAGGCATCGGCAACCGCCGCGTCCAAGACCTGCTGTCCAAGCTCACCGTAGATCACCCCTCCCGCCCTAAACCGGCGTCGGACTCGCTCCGCGACGACGCTCGGCACGGCTTCGACAGACGCTACGACCATCCATCGAACCAGCGAGAGCGGCGAGCGCCGACTCCCGTGGCAGCGTCAACCTCAAGGTAGGTCAGTGGACATGCGCAGTTACACCACGCCACACGGAGCATGGGTCGTGCTCGGCGGGATACATCTGCTCAACGGGATCGCCCCCCGCCGACCCGACGACCCGATCGTACTCATCCGGGTAGCCCCTCAGGAGGTGTGCGTACCCAGCACCACCGTCGTCATTCACTGGGACACGCTCGGGACATGCCTGGTCACCGCCCTGACTTCGCAAGGCACTCCGCTCGCGACCGGCCGGATAGACGGCAGCGCCCTGTTTCCCGACGGCATCGCCGGCCCCGCCGTGCGCACAATGATCGGCGAGGCAGCGGCCCCCGGCCTCGTCCCTTTGTGCTACCTGGCTGAACACCCCGGCGGCTACCACGCATACGCCCAGATCCACTTCTCCCCGCAGGACGCCTGCTTCCTGCGCACCACCCGTGAACCCGTCGGCGCGGGCCTGGTGGAGGAACTGCGCTGGCTGAACCCGGCACTTTCCGCACACGCGGACTCAGCGCTGCGACTCAACAACCACCGACGCTACTTCCACACCCACTTCCCCGGCACGGAACTCGAGTACAAGTACAACATCACGCCCAGAGCGGACATCTGGACGTCCGCCGTGACCCTGCTCAAAGCCTTGCGTGAGGGCGAACTACCCGACTGCCGACCCGAATACCGGAACGAACTACAGATCAACTACTTCGACAACCACCTGTTCGACGTCACCGGTCCCGATTCCGAACTCGGCTACGCGTCCTTCATCCCCACCATCGACGGCAGACACGTACTCAAGCGCAAGTGGTGTACCGAGGACACCTTCGCACGCCGCGAGGAGATCGCCGTCATCGACGTCGCACCCGACGGCCTCCAGGACTATCTCCGTGCGGAGTTGGGCCTTCAAGTGCGGGCCATGCCGCCCTTCCGGCGCGTCCGCTACGACATCCAATGCGAGTCGATGCGCACCGGCCACGTCTACGGCATCTTCTTCGACCACTGCTCACTCCTCGAAGCGCCGGACGTGGTGCTCGCACAATGCGAGATGGAATACCTGCGCTCGCGAAGCCTGCTCAACCGTGACCAGGACGAAGTCTTGGTAGAAATGGACCGCATCAGCCTCTGGCTCCAAGACCACCTCACCCAGCGCGGGCTGACCAAGCAGCGGACCTTCTATTCCAAGCGCACCTTCCTACGCGAGGTCCTTGCTGCCCGTCCTGAACTCGCGCCGGGTGACTCGCCCTGTCCACTCCAGCCAGAGGCGACATCCATGTCGGACGCATTACCCGCTCAGACCGCCGATTCCGAACCGCATGCCGCCGCAGCTCTGCCAGCGACGGCGAATGGCAGCAACGGGCAGGGGGTCACGCACCTGACGTGGCCTCGAATGGAAGAGCTGGTCAGCCGGATCGCCGTAGCAATCAGGGATGACGGCGCTCCTCAGACCCTGATAGCAGTTCTGCGCGGTGGTGGCATACCGGCGGTCTGGCTCTCCCACCAACTCGGGTTGCGGGATGTCCGGGGGGTGGAGGTAACCCACACCGTGGACGACAGCACCAACGCCGCGAAAACGGCGCAGCCAGTGGCCGTCAACCCGGCCTCGCTGGGCGATGTCACCGGCCGGGACGTCCTGATCATGGACGACGTCGCCGGCACTGGGCACACCCTCGCCGCCGCGGCGCGACTGGCCACCGACGCAGGAGCCCGTCGGGTGCGGACCGCGGTGTGCGTGGTGAACGAGGACAACTGGACCGGTCGCCTCCCGGCTGAGGCGACCGTCACCTACATCGGCACGATCACCCACGGCTGGGTGGTCTTCCCCTGGGAGGGCAACGATGAGCACGAGCACTGATCTTCCCGAGCAGTTCCGCACCCGGCCCGGGACGCCCATGATCGGCCCGTACAGCACCAACCAGATGGACGACTTCTACACGGCGCTGCACCGCGGGGAGGCCAAGGCATCGGGGCTGATGAATCTGATGCAGCACCTCATCGTCGCCGAACGGTGCGCGCCGGGTGCGAAGGTGCTGGACGTGTGCTGCGGCCGTGGGCTGGCGTTGCCGCTGCTTGCCCGGTACACGCCGGAGATCGGGCAGTACGTCGGGCTGGACATCAGCTCCGACAATCTGAACCAGGCCCGGGAACGGATCGCGTTCTTGCGCGAGACGTACGGAGAGCTCTTCCCGATCGAGCTCGTCGAGTGCGATGTGGCCCAGCCCTGGCCGCAACTGCCCGCCTTCGACGTGGCGCTGTATACCTCGGCGCTGGAGCACCTGCCCTTCGAACTCGGTGCGCGCAGCCTGCGCAGCACGGCGCAGGCGCTTGCGCCCGGCGGGCGGTTGTTCCTGTCCACGCCGCAAGTCTTCGGCCCACCGCCGCGGCCTCTGCAGTACCGCGTCCACGTCTACGAGTGGTCGCGGGAGGAAGTGGGGCAGGTCGTCGGCGAGGCGGGCCTGGTCGTCGAGGACGTGATGGGCCTGCTGCCGCCCGAACCAAAAGTAGTGGCCGACGAGCTCACCGAACGCTACGGGCCGGGTGCGGCCGACTGGTACCGCGATCTTGCCGCGCGCGTCCCTGGGGCACTGCTGGACACGGTCTCGGCGGTGTCAGTGCCGCAGACGGCGACTGAGCTGCTGTACGTCTGCCGGAGGCCCGCGTGAGTGCCGCCGCCATCCCCGCGTCTCGCCACGCCTCGGAGGTTCCCGGCCGGCCGTTTTGGGTGAGTGTGGAGGGCATCAACGGGGTCGGGAAGACCAGCGCGGTCCACGCGACGGCCGCGTCCCTCGGCTCGCGGTGCTTGCGGCTGGATGAGCTGACCGACCAGGCCGCCGACACCCTGTCCGGCCGGGTGATCGCCGCCCTCGCCGCGAGCGGGGACGTCTTCTTGCGGACCGGGCACCCGGTCGTCGAAACGCTGGCGCTGCTGGCCTTGAAGTTCCGCGAGGCCGAGCGCCTCGATTCCGAGCGCCTGGACGGGGTCGACGTGATCGTCGAGGACCGCGGCGTGGACAGCGTGGCCGTCTATCAGGGGGCGATCTTGCACGCCGAGCACCGGCAAACGCCCGCCCGGGCGGTGGCTGAACAGGTTCTGGCCACCGCCCGCCGGTGGCGGCCGATGCCGGACGCCACCATCTTGCTGACCGGCGACCGCGAGGTGTGCACGGCCCGGTTCGCCGCACGCATCGGCCGCAGCCTCGCGGCGCGCGACCTGGAGGTGATCGCGCAGGCCGACCAACTGTACCGGGAGTTGGCCGCCGCCGAGCCGGCCCGGTTCACCGTGGTCGACGTGACCGGGCACGGCCCGGAGGAGACCGGTAAGGCCGTCGAAGCCGCCGTCCGCGCCACTGTGGCGCACAGGGAGGTCGACCGTGCCTCGTGACATCACCTTGTTGTGGGCCTTGCGCTCGCCCTGCTCGTTCGCGTGCCCGCACTGCTATTTCGGGGAGTTGGAGGAGCACAAGAAGGCCCTCCCGGAGGGCCTGGGCGTGCTGTCCCACATCCCCGTACGCGACCTCGACCGCACCGTCATGGACGCGTTCGCGCAGACCTTGGCGGACTCGCCGGTCGAACGGGTCGTCATCGCCGGCGGCGAGCCGCTGGACTGGCTGCCCACCCTCAGCCTGATCAAGACGATCAAGCAGGCCGGGTGCCAGGTCGTCGTCGCGACCAACGGCGTACCGCTCACCCGGCCCGGCATCGCTCGGCGGCTCGTCGAGTTCGGCGTCGACGGGGTCTCGGTGTCCCTCGACAGCGCGGACGCGGCCACGAATGACCGGCTGCGGCCCTCCAGGTCCGGCCGGGTCGGCCACCACGAGGTCCTGGCCGGGATCCGCACCCTGCTGAGCGAGCGAGGTTCCGGGCCGGCCCCGCGGGTCGGCATCTACACCGTGGTCATGCGCGACCGCCCCCAGGAGATCACCGACGTCGCCCGGCTCGCCCGCGAGGTCGGCGTCGACTACTACGTCCCGCAGCCCATCTCCCTCCCGCCAGACCACAAGCTCTTCGACGAGCGGTGCCACACCCCCGAGGACATCCCCGCGGTCGAAGACCAACTGCGCCGACTCCAAGAGGACCCCGGCAAGCTCACCATCCCGGACCCCGCCTACATGCGGCAGTTCCTCGCCTCGATCTCCACCCAGGACAGCGGCCGGGTCGAGGACTGCTTCGGTGGGGCCCAGCTGTTCTTCATCCAGCCCGACGGCTCGCTGTGGGACTGCCCTTCCGACCGGCGGATCGCCGCCACAGCGGCCGAGGAGCAGCGCACCATCGTCGGCGCCGATGCGCGGACCTTGTTCGCCGACCGCCCGGCGTGCACGGACTGCCACCACTTCTCTCGGGACTGCGTGAACATGGGCCCCCTCGTGCTCGGTATGCCCCGCCTCCTCGCCCGGGAGGCCACATGACCGGCCTGCCGCCACTCCCCGCGCGGGAGGGCCTCGGCGAGGGCATGGTGGCCGCGCTGGCCGGGATGCCCGACCCTGCCGGAGCCGAGTTCACCACCCGGTTCGAGCACGACCTCGCCAGCACGTTCTCCAGTCGGGAGGCGGTCGCGGTGTCCTCCGGCACGACGGCCCTGCACGCCGCGCTGTCCGCGATCGGCATCGGGCCGGGCGACGAGGTCCTGGTGCCGGCTCTCACCGTCGTCATGACCGCCGCACCGGTCGTACTGCTCGGTGCCACGCCGGTGTTCGTCGACAGCGACCCCGGCACCCTCGACTTGGACTACGCCGACGCCGCCGCCAAGGTCACGGCCCGCACCAAGGCGATCGTTCCGGTGCACCTGTGGGGCAGGATGGGAGACCCGGCCAAGCTCCGTGCGTTCGCGGCAGCGCAGGGGCTCACCATCATCGAGGACGCCGCGCAGGCCGCAGGCAGTTCACGCGCCGACGTCACGGCCGGCACGGTCGGCGCAGCCGGATGCTTCAGCCTGAAAGACGGCAAAATCCTCTGGAGTGGTGAGGGCGGCTTCATCCTGACCGACGACAGCCAACTCGCCGCCCACGCCCGGGCCTTCCGAAGCCACTGGCTCCAGCCCCCGCCCGGCAGCCGCCCCCAGGAACGGATCGCCCTCAACGGGCGCCTGGCCGAACCACTCGCCGCGCTCGCCCAAGCCAACCTGCGCAGGTTCCCGGCCCTGCTGGAGTACCGCTGTGCCCAGACCGCGCACCTGTCCCGCGCCCTGGAGGGCACCCGCGGCATCACGCCTCTCCAGCCGGCCACGGACGAGAAGTGGAACTGCTACGCCCCGCTCCTGCACATCGGCCTGCCGCACCCCCGGGCGTTCGCCGAACACCTCGCCCAGCAAGGAGTGCCGAACTCCACCGGCAGCTTCACGTTGGTGCCGTGCGACACCCGGCCCATGTTCACCAGCCCGGACCGGGCGCCGTGTCGCGGCGCCGCCCAGATCCTGGACCGCACCCTCGCTCTCGTCCTCACCGAGCGCGACACCGTAGCGGTGCTCGACCGCTACGCCGCCGTCATCACCTGGGAGGCCGCCGCATGGTGCACATGACCGATGCCCCGGAGCCCGCGCCGACCACCCCGGCCAGAACGCTCCTTCCGACGGTCCCCCGTCCTCGTCCCCGAACGGATGCTGCCATATGACGATCACACCGGTACGCCTCTCCTGCACCCGCGGCCCGCTGATCTCCGCCGAGGGCCTCAACGGAGTCGGCAAGACGTATCTCACCAACCGCGCCGTCGAAGCCCTCGACGACAAGCCGCTGATGCTCGACGAGTTCTCCCAGCGGGCGAACGGGCGCCCGGGACTCGGGGAAGCCCTGCTCCGCTCGCTACGCGAGGCCAGCGCGGGGGACCCGTTCCTGCGCGGGGGCACCCCCATGACCGAGGCCCTGATCCTCATGGCCATCAAGCGGCACGACCTGGACACCGTCCTCCCCGAACTGTCCAGCGGACGTGCCGTCGTCGAGGGCCGCAGCGTGGACACCACCGCGGTGTGCCAAGCGCTGCTGCTGCACCCCGACGACCCGGACGCCGCCCTGGAGACGGCAACCGCCCTACTGGACCTCGCGTCCTCCTACCGGCCGCTGCCGGACCTCACGATCCTCGTCACCGACGACACCTCCGAGGCCCTGGTGCGCGCGCAACGGCGCGACCGGTGCGTCTTCACCAACGAGCAGGCCGCGTTCATGCGGAAGGCGTGCCAGCTCTTCGAGCGCCTCGCCGCCACCGATCCGGCCCGCTACCGGGTCGTGGACCGGCGCAGCGTCGACGAGCACGAGGCGACCGAACAGATCCGTGCGTGGATCCAGGATGCCGACGGCGACTTGGGCTGCATGATGGAGCCGTGGCAGGGCCCAGGGGCCCCGTGCATGTGCTGCGGCCACCGCGCCGCCGTGGAGTCGGTATGAGCGAGGCGGCCCGGCTTCCGTCCTGCTCGGGCCAGCCCTCTGCGGGAAGTTGCGTGCCCGCGCTCCCCGATGGTGTCGAGGCCCTGATCCTCGACTTCGACGGAACCCTCGCTGACACGACCGGCGGCCACGAGGAGGCGCTGCGAGCGGCCCTGAAGCCGTACGGCATCGCCCTGAACCACGACTGGTACGGCCAACACGTCGGCCTGTCCATCCATGACCTCCTGGCGGTCCTGCCCGGCGGCCGGTCGCTGCCCCACAACAAGATCATTGCGCAGAGCCGCACCCACCTGCTGGCCACGGTGCACACGATCGCACCCATCGCGTGCGTCGTCTCGCTCCTGAACGGGGCACGTCGTGCCGGGTTGCCCTGCGCCGTGGCGTCGGGTGCCAGCCGGCTTCTCGTCGAACCGGGGATCGACGCTCTGGGCCTGAAGCACGAGTTCGCGGCCGTCGTCGCGCGTGAGGACGTCACACACGGAAAGCCGGCCCCGGAGCTGTTCCTCGCAGCTGCCCGACGCCTGGCCATCGCGCCGGATCGCTGCCTCGCGGTCGACGATGCTCCCGACGGCATCGCCTCCGCCCGTGCAGCCGGCATGCAGGTGATCACGGTGATCGACGGCCACCTGGCCCCCGTCGACGACGAGAGGGCAACCGCACCCGTCAGTTCACCCGCCGGGCCCAGATGCCGCGCGGGAGGCCGCGGCCCAGCGGACTCGGGGCGGCCTCCCGCGACACCGCCGCGCCACCGGACACCGCGCCGCCACCATCAGCAGATCCCGCCCGATGACGGCGCGACGCCATCGAACCCGAGGAGCATGATGCCCGTCCTCCACTCGACCAAGAACCTTCAGATCGCCGAACCTCCCACGGCAACCAGGGAAGGCGTCGGCATCTTCGAGTACACGGACAACTACACCGTCTTCCACTACGGCAGGATGCCGGACCTGATCCCCGGCAAGGGCGAGGCGATCTGCCGCATGGCCGTCTTCAACTTCACGATGCTGGAGAAGGCTGGCGTACGAACTCACTTCCGCCGGTTCATCGCCCCTAACCGGATCGAGTTCACTCTCGCGCGCCTCCCAGACCCGGCCGCCCGCCCCCTCACCCCGGACTGCGGCAACTACCTCATCCCCCTCCAGGTCCTCTTCCGCAACGAGCTCCCACCGGGAAGCTCGGTTCACCGACGCCTGGCCGCCGGTGACCTGACACCGGCCGAGGTCGGTCTCCGCGCGATCCCCGCGGTCGGCGAGAAGCTGGAGCAGCCGCTCATCGAGTACGCGACGACGCGCGACGACGTCAACCGGTTCATCACCGCGTCCGAGGCCCAGCGCCTCGCCAGCCTGGACGATGAGCAGTTCCAGGCCATGGGCGAGATCACCGCCAAGGTCAACGAAGTGCTGACCGGGCACGCACGCAAGCTCGGGCTGAGCCACTGCGACGGCAAGGTCGAGTACATGGTGGCGAGCGATGCGGGTCTGGTGCTCGCCGACAGCCCCGGCACCCCGGACGAGAGCCGCCTGATGTTCAACGGCGTGCACTGCGGCAAACAGGTCCTGCGGGACTGGTACGTGGCAGGCGGACACGAGATCCCGGTCAGCAGGCTGATCGCCGACGGCGTGCCCAGGAGCCAGTGGCCGCAGCCGGCACCGCTCCCGCCTGAGTTCCTGCCGGTGATGACGGACTTGTACCGCTCCCTGAGCGAGTCCTGGACGGGTGAGCGCCTCTGGAACGCACCGGACCTGCCGGCCGCCACCCAGGCCGTCGCCGGCCTCATCAGCCGGTGACGGCACGCCACGGAGGCCGGCGCTCAGGCATGCTCTCCTCGGCGCGGACGCAGGCCGGGGCCGACGACGTCACGGAACCTACGAGAACGGTGAACACATGGGCGACTTGACTGAGGACCCGGCCTTCCGGGCGACGACGTTCGTGGTCATCGACTTCGAGACGACGACCCCCACCGGCTACCCGGCCCAACCCATTGAGGTCGCCGCTCTCGCCCTGCGCTACGAGGAAGGCGCGTGGAAGGAGACCGGCCGCAGTGCGTCCCTGATCTGGCCGCCTGCGTTCGCCCCGGTGACGCCAGCGGACACAGCTCAGACCGGCCTGACCGCCGAGCAGCTTCAGCAGGCCCCCACCCCGGCCGAGGCACTGGGGGCGCTGGACCGGCGGTTTACGGAAGGTAACTCGTACCTTCTGGTGGCTCAGCACGCGGCCACCGAGGCAGGCGTCATCCACAACCAGGCGGAGCACTGCCCGACCCTGGCCCGAACCGACTTCCTCGACACGATCCCGCTGGCCAAGCACCTCATCCCGGGGCTGCCGAACTACAAACTCGACACGCTGCTGGCGCACTTCGGCATCAAGCAGCCGGCGGACCGGCACAGGGCCTACGCCGACGTCGACGTCACCGCACAGGTGTTCCTCCGGCTCATCAGCGCCGCCGACGAGAACGCACAGTTCAGCGGCCTCGCGGCTCTGGTGAAGACCGCAGGGCGTACCGCCAAGTTCAACATGCCCATCCAAACCGGGCTGTTCGACTTCTAGCCATCCGGCAGGCGAGGCATATGCATAACCGATCTGAGCTGAGAGAGGACGGTGCTCATTCGATGATCAAGGAACAGCCGCAGCACCGCGACGAGGTCCCCTTCTGGTTCGACCCGCTGTGCCCCTGGGCGTGGGTCACCTCGCGCTGGCTCCTGGAAGTTGAGCAGATCCGGCCGGTGCGCACGGACTGGCGGATCATGTCGCTGGCCTACCTGAACCTCGAACAGCGCGAGGGCAAGGGGCTCAGCGACGACTACCGCACGCTGATGGAGAAGGCGTGGGGCTCGGTGCGGGTCTGCGCGGCAGCCGCTGAACACGCCGGCCGCGACATCCTCGGCCCCCTCTACACCGCCATCGGCACCCGGCTCCATCACCAGAGGCGACGCGACGATCCCACCGTGATCACCGAGTCCCTCGCCGAGATATGCCTTCCCGTCTCGCTGGCCTCAGCCGCCACGAGCACGGAGTTCGACCAGCTCATCCGAGACTCGCACGACGAGGTGTTCAACGAAGTCGGCCTCGACGTCGGAACTCCCGTTCTGCGTATCGGCGGCACGGCCCTGTTCGGACCCGTGCTGAGGCAGGCCCCCCGCGGTGAAGCCGCCGGACAGCTCTGGGACGGCCTGGTCGTGGTCGCCGCGACAGACGGGTTCTTCGAGCTCAAGCGCAGCCGGGACAGCAAACCGTCCTTCGCATGAGCGAATGGGCGAACCCACAGCGCGCCTGATGTCGGCTGAGGGTGCGAGCGTTGAGGCTGCCGCGATCGGTTCGGCAGAAAGGCGCACAACGAAGCCGGGGCCTCAACCGGCGCGCCCCGGCCCGCGAGCCGCTTCGACCCAGGGCCCGGGTCAGCTGACCCGGGCTGGCGCGCTGATCGCTCGCGCGATGCGGGCTCCGACGAGACGCTCGGCCAGATCCACCGGGTACCAGCCCGCGCCGGTCACCTCGGTCTCCTGAATGCGCCCGACCTCGGCATGGGCCGTCGTGAAGGAGTACCCGATGTCGAGGTGGTAGTGCTCCGGCTCGTCCTTCTCCGGTCGGGCCGGCACCTTGCCGTACTCGATGTAGGCGGGAGTCGGCGAGGCGGGGAAGACCTGGCGGGGATCGATGCCGGTCTCCTCAGTCAACTCGCGTACTGCCGCGTCGATCAGTGTGGTATCGGTCGGCTCAAGGTGGCCGCCAGGCTGCAGGGTGATCCCGTACGCGCGGTGTTCGATGAGCAGGATCTCGGTGCCCTCGCGGACGAGGAGCGCGCCAACGGTCACGTGCATCGGGAAGCTCCGCCGGGAGGCGAAGTCCCGGCCTTCAGCCAGGAGCCGCAGCGGCTCGGACAGCTGCTCGGCCTCTTCCGGGTAGCGCGTGAGGTAGGCAGTCAGGACGCCCGAGATTTCCGCATCACTGATCGCCACGGGCCACCCCCACGCCAGCCCGAGAGCACAGCTCCCCGGGGCCTCCTGCTGGGATGTGAGCGACGAGAGGCGGCACAGTCAACTCCGTTGAAATCGCGTGGTGTACGACGGGTTGGCACTCTACAAGCGGGGCCTGGGCCGGTGCGCGTATGCCACGCCGGGCAGCAACACGCAGCAGATCCGCGAACACGCCAGCTTCCACGGGCGCGGCGGGGCGATGGGAGCGGGGTCCTGTGCCGAGCCGACTGCCTTCGGATTGAGGGAGAGCACGATGGAGCCCGAGGAGTGAAGTGGAGCGTCCGGATCCGCATCATCGAGGATGATGGCACGACGCACGCGAGCGCCCAGGTCACTGCGCGAGCCATATCGGCGGTCACCGTCCGGGACGAGGCAAGGCGGAATCCCCGCGGACCGTTCCGTCTCGGGCCTGTGGGGATGGGGTATGCAGCCAAGCCCTCACTGCTGTGCGGCGGTCAGGCATGGATCGGTGATGCCGTGCGGGCTGGCGAGGGCGTCGATGTCCCAGTCGGCTCGGCGGGCGCCGGCGAGGTAGGCGCTCTCGTAGAAGGCGAGCACGGCCGCCTTGGGGTCGGCCTGGGTGCGGGCGTCGTCGTAGCGCAGCACGGCCAGGTGGCTGGTGGCGCGGGGGAGCCATTCGGCCTGGGCTGGGGTGAGGGGCTCGTCGGTGAGGTGGGGCGGTTCGGGGGCGGTGTAGGAGTAGAAGGCGGGTTCGCTGAAGTCGGCGTCGCCGAACCAGAAGCCGAAGCTGATGACTTCGCGTGAGTAGGCTTCGCGGGTGACCGGGTCGACCTGCGGTGGCTGGTCGACGTGCTTGTCGGAGAACCGGGTGTGGGCGATGTCGAAGGTGTGCCAGAAGTGGTGGACCGGGCTGGCTTTTCCGGAGAAGTCGGCTGCGAACTCCTCGAGGATGGAGCCGACTTGGTTGAGCACCTGCCAGTAGCGGTTCGCCCAGGCGGGATCGTAGGCGGCGTGCTCGACGTCTTCGGCGAACGGCCGTGCCGCATCGGGCAGGTCGAAGGGGTGGGGGAGCGCGATGTCGACGTCGACGCCCAGCGTGGTCAGGGCTTCCAGCGTCAGGTGGTGGAAGGAGGCGACTGACTGTCCGAGCAGGGGGAAGGCGACCGTGCGGCCTTCCAGCGTGGTGACCACCAGTTGGTGGTCGACGAAGTCGAAGTCGATGGTGAAGATCGCAGTACTGCCCACCTGGCCTGTCGGGCGCGTGGTGATGCCGCGTCCGGTGAGGTGGAAGGGGATGTTCCACCAGTGGTTGCGCCGTGTGCTCGCGGCGAGGCGGATCTTGCCGACGACCTGGGCGAAGCGGTGGATGGTCTCCTTGGTGTCGCGCCACTCGTTCAGGGGGATGGGAGGGAAGGTCTGCATGAGGTTCTCCGCCTTCGGTTCCGTGGAAGCAGGTGCCCGGCCGGGCGGGAGTGCCGGGATGGCGCCTTCAGGGACTCACCAGGGGCGTCAGCCGGTGGCAAGGGCCTTGCGGAGGGTGCGGATGGCCTGTTCGACGGCGGCGGTGGCCGCGTGGGTGCCGCGGACGGGGTTGAGCATCATGAAGTCGTGGAGGATGCCGTTGTAGCGGATGCTGGTGGTGGGGACGCCGGCCTGGGTCAGGCGGCGCGCATATGCCTCGCCTTCGTCGCGCAGCACGTCGTTCTCGTCGACGATGACCAGGGCGGGCGGCAGCCCGGCGAGGTCCTCCAGGCTCGCGCGCAGAGGTGAGGCGGTGATCTCGGCGCGCTGTGCGGGGTCGGTGGTGTAGGCGTCCCAGAACCAGCTCATGGCCTTGGCGGTCAGGTAGGGGCCGTTGGCGAACTGCTGGTAGCTGTCGGTGTCCTGGGCGGCGTCGGTCACCGGGTAGTACAGCGACTGGTGGACGAAGGCGACGTCGCCGCGCTGCTTGGCCATGAGGGCCAGCGCGGCCGTCATGTTGCCGCCGACGGAGTCGCCGGCCACGGCCATGCGGGAGGCGTCCATGCCTTGTGCCGCGCCGTCGGCGGTGAGCCAGCGGGCGGTCGCGTAGGCCTGCTCGATCGCCACGGGGTAGTGGGCCTCGGGCGAGCGGTCGTATTCGACGAAGGCGACTGCGGCGCCGACGCCGGTGGCCAGCTCTCGTACGAGCCGGTCGTGGGTGCCGGCATTGCCCAGGATCCACCCGCCGCCGTGTACGTAGAGGATCACCGGCAGGTCGGCGCCGGCGCCGACCGGTGTGACGACGCGGACCCGAACGTCGCCGACATCGGCCGGTACCGTGACCCACGTCTCGTCTATGTCCGGTTTGTCGAGGGGAGTCGCCTGGATGTCGTCCAGCACCTGGCGGGCGCGCTCCACGCCGAGTTCGTAGAGGAAGGGCGGCTTGGACGTAGCGTCGGCGATCTCCTGGGCTGCCGGCTCGAGAACGGGCTCGTTCATGATGGTTCCTCTGCCTTCGCGCGGATCATGCCTGTGCCCGGTCGGGACAGTGCCCTCACGGGTGCGCGGACTTGCACTTTCTCCCAGCCTGACACCCGGGCCGAGGCACCGCACGCGGGGCGAGGCCAGGCCGCAGGGACAGCGGAAACGCCGACGCAACGGTGAAGAGGGGGAGCGGGCGGTGTGGGTATGCTGCCCGCTCCCGTGTTCCGTTATCGGCTATCCGTCCGTTGGGAGCCCCGTGGGTTCCCATGAGGTGGAAACCGGGAGAGGGCCTTCCGCGGGGCGTGCCACCTACGTCGGCAGCCCCGTCAATGCTTCCTTCAGCAGGCGCTCCGCAAGGGCTCCGGCCGAAGCGGGGTTCTGTCCGGTGTACAGGTTGCGGTCCACCACCGTGTACGGCTTCCAGATCTCGCCGCGGGTGAAGTCGACGCCCAAGTCCTTCAGTTCGTCCTCCAGCAGCCACCGAGCCCTGGGGGCCAGTCCGACGGCCTCTTCCTCGTCGTTGGTGAAGGCCGTGAGCCGGTAGCCGGCGAAGGGCGAGACACCGTGCATCCTGGTGGCCAGCATCGCGGCCGGGGCGTGGCAGACGACGGCGAGCGGTTTGCCCGAGGCGAGCGCCGCGGTCAGCAGCCGTCCCGCGTCGGCGTTGACGCACAGGTCCTCCATCGGACCGTGGCCGCCGGGGAAGTAGACGGCGCCGTAGTCTTCCAGGCGGGCGTCCGACAGGCGGATCGGCCGCCGCATCTCCTCCGCGGAGCGGATGATGCGCTCCAGGTCGAGGGCGATCTCGGCACTGCCTGCCATCTCGGGGCGCAGGCTCATCATGTCCACGTGAGGGACCACGCCACCGGGAGTGGCCACCACGATCCGGTGGCCGGCTTCTGTGAGCGCCTTGTACGGGGCCGCGAACTCCTCGGCCCAGTAACCGGTTGCGTATCTGGTGCCGTCCTTGAGCGTCCAGTACGCGGCTCCGGTCATCACGAACAACAGCTTCGCCATCAGGGAGCACATCCTCTCTCTCCGCCGACGCGACTGGGAGCAACTTGCGCCAATTGCCACCCTATGCCGGTATTCGAGCAGGAGCATGCGGACGGCTGCCCGTAACGGCCGCCACACCACCACGCCGCCGAAACCGCTGACCACCGTCGGCGATGCTCGGGGCCGCCCACGACGGATTCAGTGCCCGGGCGGCGACACTTTGAGAGACGCCGCCCGGGCACTGGTATGCCTGCCTCACCAGGGCAAAGACCTTTCAGCGGCAAGTAATTAGGCAGTGACGTTCACGATTTTCGGTTTCGGTGTATCCACGTTACCCATGGCCCGCTCGATCGTGATCTCGATAACCACTCGCTCGGGGTTCGGAGTTGGTGTCCGGCCATATCTTTCGCTGTAGCGCGCTACGGCATCGGCGACATCATCGGGATGCGTGCGGACTTTCGCTGTGCCCTCCAGAGTGGCCCAGCGCCCTCTGTCGACTTGGCAGACGGCTACACGGGCCTGACCGGATGGCGCAGCCAGGATGTTGGCGACTTTCTTACTGGATTTGCGAGTGATAACCCGAGCGATGCCAGCGTCAACGTCAACGGTGACACCGACGGGAACAACATGTGGGCTGCCATCAGGACGCACCGTCGTCAGCGTGCACAAGTGGTACTCGCGCCAAAACTCCAGGTAGCTATCGGCTTGGTCACGCATCGCAGCAGACATGGCTGAAAGGGTAACGGCAAGCGATGCCCGATGCCCGCACTGCCCTGAAGTGACCGCTATCACGTTCGCCCCACACGCATCGGCTGGGGTGATTTGCCCCAACTATTCATCAGATGTCCCGGCGTTCCACAGTGGAAGATCTCAGGTCGATAACATTCTTGCGCGTCAATGGAAGCCGATTGAAGCGCACGCGTCAGTTTTGGAAGTGCCAGTTCAGGGGCGTGATCCGCAATTGCAGTGACCGATTTGGCATATTTCATCATTCCGCTGGCGGCGGCTCGTTGCGCAGTTACAGCGTCGATTTCAGGCCATTCCCCTCCCCGCGCTTGACGTAATGTCAATATTCGAGAAAGTTCCCGGAGGCTCTGCCGAGGCCGCTCGACCGCGTTTCGTTGCTCATGTGCGCCTTTGATCTTGGCGCGGTGGGGAGGCGTGAACGCATATGCGTGCGGCCCGTTTATGGCGCTGCTCAGCGGAAAATAACGGGGTCGTCTCTCGATGCCCGTGATCGCTTTCGCGCTCGTCGTGCCGTACGGGAAGTAAACATTGTCGGCTCGGGCGCGGCTGTTGCCCGAGCCGGTGTGAAGGGGATTACTGATGTGGCCGGGAAGACGTGACCACGGCGTGGCGGAATCCACAGTGCCTGCGCAGAGCAGCGTGAGGCGTCGGAGGTTGAGGCGCTGGCGTACCGCTGAGAAGCGGACGGTGAAGAGAGATCTACATCGTTGGTTGCGGCACGAGCTTCGAGACCTTGGCATACAGCCTCCGCTGGATGTGGAAGAGCTGTGCCGGGCACTTGGCGAGAGGCGGGGGCGTCCGATCGTCCTTCGGCCCTCCCCGCTGGAGAAGCCGGGGCCGTCGGGGATGTGGATCGATATGCACCACATGGACGTAATCCTCTACCAGCAGGAGACGACGCGCCTGCACCAAGAACACATCATCCTGCATGAAGTGGGCCACATCCTTGTAGCCGAGGACGAGCAGGCTGACGCAGAGCAAGCCGACGAGGAGCAGGAGGCTGCGGACGACTACGACGACTGCGTCGAGGACTGGGCCGCCTTGGTCCCTGCGTTGGACCCCGCGCTGGTCCGCCGGGTGGCCCGGCGCTGCTCGTACAACGACGGCGAGGAATGCGAAGTGGAACTTGCGGCCACGATCATCTTGGAGTGGTCCTCGGTGATGGACCGCCTCACCCCGGCGTCAGACCACCCCGCGCTCCATCGCGTTCAGTCCGCTATCGGTGACCGGCGAGGGTGGCTGTAACCGTGATTGAGCTGGTTTTTCTGTGCATCACGGCTGCTGTCATATGGAAGCTGTATCAGTGGTCGCGAGCCCCTCATGACGCGCCTCTTCGTTCCGTCACGCTGTGCCTGTTGAGTGCCGCGCTGTCCTACCCTCTGGCCATGCCCAGCGGCGCGGCGGTCGTCGATGCCGTGGCCGGGAACGGGACAGCGAAGCTGCTCCAAAACGTGCTGCTCCTGCTCACGGTCTACTTCTTGACGTGCTTCTACCTGTACTCGGCCGATGAACAGGCCGGACGCCGCCGGGCTCGGCGAGAAGCCGTCGTCGTCGCCATCGTGGCAGTGGCTATCACCATGGCCATGGAGTCGGTTCCCCACGACGTCTTCGCCAGTTCCTTCGCGACAGCGGACATGAAAATTCCGCAGATCGCCTTCTTCTACGGCTGCGCCGGCCTGTATCTCATGTACGCCCTGGGCGTCGCCGGGCGGTGGACTTTCCTCTACGCCCGCATGTCACGGCGCCCGCACGCCACGGGTCTGTGGATGGCCGCTATCGGTCTCAGCGCGATGGCAGTGGCCTGTGCCGTTCGCGCGGTCATGGTCGCCATCCGGTGGAGGGGCGGGGCCGTACCGCAGGCGCTCACAGCGGGTGTGGCATTCCTGCTGATGGTCTCCATCCTGCTCTTCGTCGCGGGCGTCACGTATCCCGGGGCCCGCGCCAGGGTCGCCTCCCTGAGGCTCTGGCTCCGGCACCGCCGTGACTACCGTCGGCTTGCCCCGCTATGGCAACTGCTCTCACAGGCGTACCCCGGGAACGTACTGAGGCCGGCTTCCGCGACGCTTCGGGACCGCTGGCGAGCACGCGGCGTGCACCGGCGTTACCACCGGCGGATAGTGGAGTGCCGTGACGGACTGGTCGATATCAGCCCCTATCTGGTCGACAATGCCGAGGACACCGAGGCCCTCGACCTCGAACCCGCTGAACTGGCCAAGCGCCTGCGCCAGGCCGTCAGCACGATCGGAAAGGATGCCCTTATGACACGTCAGGCAGTGCCGCTGGCGATGCCCGAGGGCGACGACCGAGAAGCGGATGTCCGGCAGCTGATCGCGGTGGCGGACGCCCTGCGTCTTTCCGCGTGACCGCCGAAGAACCGAAGGACAGGGAGACGAGATGCTGATCACCGCTGGCCGAGTCCTTGTCGGCTCCGGGAGGTATCTGGACGACGGCGCGGTCCTCATCAACGGTGACTCGATCACCGCGGTGGGACCGCGAGCGCAGATCGTGGAGCAGGCCGGCTCGGACGTGGCGCCCCTCGCGTTCCCCGAAGCAACGGTCGTGCCCGGTCTCATCGACGCCCACGTCCACCTCATCTTCGACGCAGGCGCGGATCCTGTGGCCACGCTCCAGGAGTTGAGTGACGGTGCCCTGCTCCAAAGCATGCGCCGCCGTGCGGAGCAGCTCCTCGGCAGTGGCGTGACGACGGTGCGTGACCTGGGAGACCGCAACGGCCTCGCGCTGCGGCTGGACGCCGAAATCGCCAACGGCAGTACGCCGGGGCCGCGGATCGTGGCTGCGGGCACGCCCGCGACGCCACCCGGAGGCCACTGCTACTTCCTCGGAGGCGAGGTCAGCGGGGAAGCCGAGGTTCGCGACCTGGTGCGGCGCAACCTCACGGCCGGTGCGACTGTGATCAAAGTGATGGCGACCGGAGGCGGCCTGACCAAGGACGGGCCGAAGAGCTGGCAAAGCCAGTTCACGCTGGAGGAACTCCAGGCCCTGGTGGACGAGGCGCATCAGGCCGGTGTGCCGGTGGCCGCCCACGCACATGGTGCGGACGGCATCACTGCGGCGGTGGACGCGGGCGTGGACACGATCGAACACTGCACGTGGATGACCAGCGACGGCTTCGACCTACGGCGGGACGTCCTGAAGCGGATCATCGACCAGGGCATCGCCGTCTGCCCCGGCGTGAGCCCCCACTGGCGGATGCTTCCCCGTGTCTTCGGTGAGGAGCAGGCCGCGGTGATGTTCGCTCTCGTACGGCAGATGGCGGAGGCAGGCGCCAAGATCATTGCCGGAACCGACGCCGGAGTCCAGCGTGCGGGGTTCGACGGGCTGGTGCCGGCTCTGTCGTTCTATGCGCACCTTGGCCTGGCGAACGCCAAGATCATCGATATGGCGACCGCCGATGCGGCAAGCGCGCTGGGACTGGGCGAGACGACAGGCCGGATCGCTCCCGGGTTCCGAGCGGATCTGCTAGTGATCGACGGAGATCCCCTCGAGGACCTCGACGCGTTGAAGGCGGTCCGGATGGTGGTCGCCGCGGGCCTGCGTCATGAGCCGAGCGAGACGGCCGCATAGCAGTAACGCCGCACAACGGTAGCGGACTATCGCCCTGTCCGGGGCTTTCCAGGGGTGCGGACGGGGCGCTATGCGTTCGCCTCTGGTTCTTTCTCTTCCAGCTCCGTGATCAGGTCGTTGACGAACTCCAGGACGCTGATCGGCAGACCTTCAGGCCCCATACCGCGGCCCGTGATCCGGCTCACCTTGCCTTTCCTCGCCGCCGACAGGAGCCGGAGGCCCTCGTAGACCTGGCGGGCCACGGCATCGTCCGGCTGGAAGTACATCGGGGACACGGCGAAGAAGGCGGCTAGGCCCTCAAGAACGACAGGCGAGGCGGTTTCCACGACGCCGGTCCGCAGATGCCGGATGCCCTCCTGAGAGATGACCTGCGCTCCGGCATGGGCGTTGACCGCGTCGGCGATCTTCGTATCCGAGGGCGGAGCCTGGTCATCACCGGGATAAGAGTGCTCCAGCAGATAGGTGATCTTCTCGGCGAGGGTCGTAGGAACCTTGGAGCGCCGTTCGGGCACCTGTCGGCCGAAGGACCTCTCCTGCGCCGCCAGCAGCTTCTCGGCACTGACTCCGTACGCCTGCGCCAGCGGCTGAACGTACTTCGGGTCCAGGCGGCGGACCCCGCGCTCCGCGTTGCTCACCGGGGCATGGCTGCGCGTACCGATGATCGCGCCGGTCTCCTTCTGGTACAGGCCGGCATCGGCACGCAGGTCCGCCAGGTCGGGGAGTCCGTGCCGGGGGAACAGTTCATCCAGTTGCTTGCCCAGCACTTTGGCGAGCGCCGGGAGTTTCTCCGCGTCGGGCTGCTTCTTGCCGTTCTCCCAGTTCGCCACGGCAGCGTCGGAGACTCCTACAGCCCGCCCTACGTCGAGCTGGGAGAGTTCCGCCGCACGGCGCACCCGCCTGATACGGCGGCCGTCGACGTGGCGCGCAGGCATAGCAACACCCTCCGGATGCGTAGAGTTCGGTAAACCTACTTTAGCCACTTGTGCGGGCGTGCAGGGATAGATAACCTAACTACGGAAAGCCGATCGGGTGGCGTAAGCCTGGCTACCTGGTCTTTTGCTGACCTGCCCAACTCAAAGATTCATCGCACCCATGAGGCGCGAGACACCCGGACCCGGCCAGCTCATGGCCTGAGAAACCCGCTGGCTGGGCCCGGCATCATCCCCAACTCTGGAGACACACATGAGTGTGGCATCACATGCCGCTTCTTCCCAACCCGCTTCCCCGTCCGCCCGTCGGTTCCGGCGTTCGCTACTCGCTGCGTCAGCGGTGACGCTCGGCGCCGGCCTGCTGCTCGCGCCAAGCGCGAGCGCGGCAGACCAGTGGGGCCCGGGATATGCGATCCCGGACAGCCACGGCACCCGGGGCGCCTCGCACATCGGTGCGTACGGCCAGCCCGGAAGTTTGTTCCAGCACACCACCGGTCACGGCTACTGCGCCGACCCCACTTTGACCGGCCCTGAGTCCGGCGGTCACTACGGTCCGGTCACCAGCTTCGCGTCCTGGACCTCGCGGGCGACCGGCAAGCCGGCCAGTCAGCAGGACATCGCCCGCGCCTCATACGTGCTCTCGCGCTACGGCGACACCACCGACGATGTCCAAGCCGCGGCCGTGGACGCGGATGTGTACACCTACCTGAACGAGGGCAGCACCTATGCCCTGCCGGGCGGTCAGCGCGCGCTGCAGCGCCTGGCCTACCCGGGCGTGTCTGCTGCGGCGAAGACGAAGGCCGCCGCGTACCTGGCCGAGGCCGCGCGGTTCGCCGGCCCGTACACGGTGCACCTCAGCCCGGACGGTCCGCTCACGCTGGGGCAGAAGACCTGGTACACCCTCGATGTCACCTCGGCCGCCGGCTACAAGGTTCCCGGCGTGAAGCTGGACCTGAGTGCCGCGTTGGGTTCGCAGTCACGGTCGATCAGCGAGACCACCGGTGCTGACGGCACAGCCCGCGCCTACCTCTTCCCCCAGCAGCCCGGCACCGTCACCTTCGCCGTCCGCGCCGCCTCACTGCCCGCGACGAGCCTGTGGGCGCAGATCCCGGCCAATTCCGGTGCCCAGCGCATAGTGCTCGCCGGCGGCACCTCCACCGCCCAGGCCCAGGTGAACATCAGAGTCACTGCGGCTCAGGGCGGTCTGAAGGTGATCAAGACGGCAAGCGATACGGGCAAGCCGCTGGGCGGCGTGGAGTTCGCGGTGCGGAACAAGGACGGCGAGACGGTCGCCACCGGCACCACGAACGCCGAGGGCGTCTGGCAGGCCGCCGGTCTGCCGGCGGGTACGTACACGCTCCACGAGGTCGAGGCGGCCGACGGCTACCAACTGGCCTCCGATCAGCGCGTGGTGGTCACCGGCGACAAGTCCACCACGGTCGCCGTGCGGGACGCGAGGATCCCGGCACCCGCTGTGCCCCGGCCGCGGCTGGTGAGGATCAAGGTGCTGCCGCAGACCGGCGCCTGATGCCACCCGCGTCGGTAGGCGGCGCCTGACACCGCCCGCTGGGCGTGAAACCGCACGGGGCGGGGCCTTGAGCTGGTCCCCGCCCCGTGCGTACCCCCTCATCACCCAACCTCACCCTGGATACACCCATGCCTGAAACCTTCAACACCCCCGATGAAAACCCGAATCGGGGACACCAGACGCCGCTGCAGACATCGACCGGCAGTCGGCAGCACGCACAGGCCGCCAACTGGTCGATCCGTCGCCGTGGCCTCCTCGCCATCGGCATCACCGCCGCCCTCGCCCTCTCCACCACCGCCCTGACGCTGACTCAGATCTCCGAGACGCCAAAGCCTCACGCAGCGACCTCGCCGACACAGTCCGTGTCTCTCCACGCAAGCCCGTCCCCGTACCCCTCCGGCACACCAACCCGCTCCAGTACGGCGCCCGGCAAGACCACTGATGCCCTGGCCGCCTGGGCCAATCACGACCCCGCAACTGGCAGGAGCGGCACGGTGTCGGGATCAGCAGGGCCCATCATCGACGTGGTGCGCATCCCGGCCCTCGGAGCGGGCTGGGCCCAGTCCGTCTACCAGGGCACCGGGCCTGAGCAACTGCGTTCCGGGCTCGGGCACTTCGACGGCACCGAAGTGGCCGGGCAGGTCGGCAACTTCGTCCTCGCCGGCCACCGCTCCGGCATTCCCGCACCTCCGCTGCGAGGTATCGACCGCATCAAACCAGGGGCTGCGATCATCGTGTCGACGCCGGAGCGGATCACCTACACGTACACCGTCACCAGCGTCTCCACGGTCGCCCCGACCGACGTCGCCGTCACCGCCCAAGTCCCAGGCCAGCCCAGCGCCATGCCTACCAAGGCGATGCTGACGCTGATCACGTGCTGGCCGGCGGACGGCCACAGCAAGCGGGTGGTCGTCGAAGCCGCACTGGCCTCCTCCCGAGGCGGCCTGCAGTAACTGGCGGATGGCCTGTCAGTGGTTCACCGGCTGTGTCTGGATCTTCCAGCGGTGGTGTGCGTATGTTGCTGGTCGCCGCCGGGAGCCCGCCTGGCGGACCACTGACGCACAAGGAGAAGGAGGGGCTGTGAGACGTGCACCGCCCGGCCCCGTATAAGGCACCGGCGCCTGAGAGTTCGCTTCTCTCAGACGCCAGACAGCCCATGACACTCCCGCCCTCTGCAGGGGCGAGAGATCACCAACCAACACCGCGCCGGCCCTTACCCACAGGATCAACCGGAACGGCATCACTTCAGGAGAGTGTCGCATGCATACTGCCCTGCGCAAAAGGCCCGATCGCCCGGCCTGCGCGGCAGCCCCCACCCCTCGCGCCCAGAACCTGGCACAGCGCCTGTCGGCGATGCTGCCCCAGGCTGCTGCGGTCCACGTCCAACTGCTCGACGGCCGCCGTACCCGCTGGCCGCATCTGGAATTGACGGCCACTGATGCGGTCGGAGCCGAGGTGCGCGTCAATCGTGCTCAGGCGCTGACCGCCGCCCGCGCGGTCATCCGTACCCACCCGGACGCCAGCTGGCAGCGCGGTCACACCTTCGACCTGCGCACCGCGCTGCTCGATGGAGGTGCTGTCTGATGGCCCGCATCCGCACCATCAAGCCCGAGATGTTCGAGTCGGAGTCTTTGGCTGAGTGTTCGGTCACCGCCATGCTGACTTTCATCGGGCTGCTGACCCAGGCCGATGACTCTGGTCGGCACCGCGACAACCCCGCGATCATCGCCGGGCGTTTGTGGGCGCTGCGTCCAGAGCACACCGCCGCGCATGTCGCCCAGGATCTGGAGGAGTTGGCTGCCGCCGACTTGATCTGCCGGTACACCGGCTGCGACGGGCGTACCTGGCTCCACATCACGACCTGGGAGCAGCACCAGAAGATCAACAAGCGCACCGCGTCGCGCGTACCGCGCTGCCCCAGCCACCAAGGCAAGCAGCAGTGCGGCAAGTGCCAGGCCGCCGACTGCCCCGCCGTGCGTCCGCAGGCCGCCGCTTCCACTGCCGCGACTCCTCCAGGAGCGCTCCGGGAGGAGTCCGGGAGCCATTCCGGAGGGCTGCGCTGTCCGGTTTCGCCGGGCGGCGCCCCGGCACAAGCCGCTGCCGCCGCCGAGGGACCCCCGGCGATGCCGCTCGATGACCACCTCGGCACCGCCGCGACACCTTCTACGAAAACCGCAGGTCGGAAGGCGTTCCAGGAGGACTCCCGGAGGAGGACGGGAGAACGGCGGGAGGACTCCCTCTCTGGATCTAGGATCGTGGATCCTGGATCTTTCCTTACGGGGCGCACCGCGCCCGTGCCCGATGCCGCCTCCGAGTCGGTCTCGGCGAAGGAGTTGGTGGCTGAGTACGTCCGAGGCTGCGCTCATCGCCCGCCGGAGGACTTCCTCGGGCTTTTGGGGCGGAAGATCCGGACGCTGCTGGAGGAGGGCTTCGCGTCGGAGCCGATCCGCACTGCCTTGGACCGGTTGCGGGCCAAGGGGCTGCACCCGAGCGTCTTGCCGAGCCTGGTCAACGAGGTCCTCAACGCCTCACTGCAGCAGGCCGCCTTGGCGCCGCCTGCCGCCTCCGCCTCCGGCGCGGGGCCCTGGGCCAGCACCGGCACCGCCGTGTACACGCCGTATCTCAACCCCACCGCGCCCGAACCGACGACGTTTGGAGGCCGCCTGTGACCCGCTCCCGTCTCACCGACCCGCAGCCCGCCATCGGTGAGCGGCTCCACGCCCGCCTGAAGGCGAAGCTGGCCGAACGCGGCATCGACCCGACCGCGCCGCTGCCGGACACCCCGGAGCCGATCCCGGCCCTAGAAACCGCCCAAAGGCGCATTCCGGTCGACTACCGCGACGCACTGCCCGAGCATCCCGACGTCGCCGCCTGGGTGCGCGTCATCGCCGATGCCGCCGTGGCACCGAACGCCGACGGACTCCACCCGCACTACGGCACGGCCGGACGCCGCAGGATCGCCCACGGCCCGTCGTTGCTGCTGTGGGGAGGCACCGGCGCCGGCAAGACCCACCAGGCGTACGGGGCGATCCGGGCCCTGACCGCCGCCGGGTGCGCGGTGACCTGGCACGCGACCACCGCCGCTGACTTGTACGCCGCGATGCGCCCACAAGCTGGTGTAGACCCGGAGCACCTGCTGCGCCGGATCGTGCGGACACCGCTGCTGCTGTTGGACGATCTCGGCGCTGCCAAGGGTTCGGAGTGGACCGAGGAGATCACCTTCCGGTTGGTGAACTGGCGCTGCCAGAACCGCTTGCCGACGATCTTCACCACGAACCTGCCGCCGGTGCGCGACCGCGATGTGTCCCCTCAGCAGCCGGTCCTGCGCGACAAGATCGGCGACCGCGTCCTGTCGCGCCTGTCCGGCATGTGCATGCCGGTCCATTTCACCGGCCCGGACCGACGCTTCTTGCACCGCTGAACCGGTCTGACTCGCAACCGACTTCACCTTTGGTGCGGCACCGCCGCGCCCCTGCCCCGCCTCTACGCCGCGCTCCGCTGCACCTGCCCATCGCCGGTGCCGCGCGAGCCGCGGGCCCGTCGAGGTGTATCCGGAGCCTGACTTGCGTTACCTCACCACCCACGACGCCGCTCAGCCGACGCTGCGCGGGATCGCCGACCACAGCTGGCAGGTCCGGGGCCTGTGCCATGGCATGCCGGCCGAGGACGCCGACGAGCTGTTCTTCCATACGCCCCGTGACCACGAGGCCATCGCCGAGGCCAAGTCCATCTGCGGCCGGTGCCCGGTCAAGAAGGACTGCTTCAACTACGCCCTTGATAACGAGATCCGCTTCGGGCTGTGGGGCGGGCTGACCGAGTCCGAGCGCCGCCCCTGGCACACCAAGGTCAGCAAACGTCTGGACTACAGCCGGGTACGCGCCGCCTTCCAGGGCCGCGACGTGCGCCTTAGCGATGCCGAACGCGAGGCCGTCATCCGGCACGCCTACGTCCGCGGCTGGAGCCCCGAGCGCCTCGCCTACACCCTCCAGCTCGAACTCGACTGGACCCGCGACCTGATGCGCCAGGCGGCCCACGCCGTCGCCGACCGCGATCGGTACTGGGGCCTGTACGACGAGACCGACACCACCGACGACGAGGGCGCCCACGACGACCAGGACGAGGGCGCCACCTCGCCTGTGCCTCGCCAGGTGCAGACCAACGCCCTGATCACCGCGCTGGGAAAAGCCGCATGACTCACCCCATCGCCCTACCCCTCGCCATCGCCCCCATCGCACTCTCGCCCCTTCTCACGGCCCTTGTCGCGCTGCCCGTGGTCGCCGTGCTGCTGGCCGGATGGCTGATCCGGCGCAGCCGGGCCCGAGCGAGCAGCGGGCGATCCGGCGCTCCTGCGGTGTGGGTCGCGGCCCTGGCTGCTGTCGGCTGCACCGTCTACAGCGCCGACACCAGTTGGCGGTTCGCTGCCGATTACCTGGACATGGCCGGCACGGCGGAGCGGGCCGCCATGTTCGGTGCCGCGGAACTGGCGCTGTTCGCCACGGCGCTGATGGCCCGGCAGAATCTGGGCAGTCTGGGGGCACCGGGTCTGCCGGGGATCTTGGTCTGGGTGATCACTGGGGTGCAGGTCATTCCCGCCTATGCCGAGTCGGGCCCGGTGGGCGGGACCGTGCGTGCCTTCGTCGGCCCGATCATGGCAGCGCTGCTGTGGCATCAGGCCATGGGTATCGAGCTGCGGCTGCGCGCACCGCAAGCCGCCTCTCAGGGGATCTTGTCTGTCCTCGGACGGGAGGTACGCGAGCGGTTGCTGTCCCGCCTCGGGGTCGCTGAACGTGATCGCGATGCCGCTCAGATCACCCGCGACCGGGCCACCGCCCAGGCGGTCGCGCTGGCTGCCCGCCTGGCTGAGCGGTCTCCGCAGCGGCGCGAGAACTGGCGGGGCCAGCGGATCACGCGTCGGCTGTCCAAGGCGCTCGCACGGGCCGGTGTGGGCACCGACTTGAAGCAGCGGCGTGAACTTTTGGACCAGCTCGCCGCCCGCCAGCATGCCACGGCGCTGGCAACCGTCGATCTGCCCTCGCCTTGGACACAGCCCCTGCGGGACCAGGACGAGGACGATGACTACGCAGACCGGCGCCTCTTCCGCCTGCCCGCCGCCGACCGGATGGCGATCGGGGACCAGCCACGTCGTCGGCTCCGCACGGTCCCCGACGCCGGTCCCCAAGCCGACACCTCGCCGATCACAGACCGCCGAGAAGGGGACCGTGCGGGACCGAGTACGGGGACCGGGCCCACCGAGAGCGGGGACCGTCCCCACACGGTCCCCAACATCAAGGACCGCACTTCGGCCGGGGACCGTGCCGACGAGGAGGACTCGCGCCTGGCCGTCGGTGCCGACGAGTCCGGGGACGAGGCGGACGGAGGCGCCAGGCACGCCCGCGAAACCGCTGCTCAGGGCGCCACAGGCCCGTCCCCGTCCCCGACTCCAGTCCCCGACTACGGGGACCGAGGCCGCCCGGAGGCCGAAGCGGGGACCATGCCCGGGGACCGGTCCCACACGGTCCCCGATGACGGGGACCGGGACCAGACAGGCACGGTCACCGGGACCGACGAGTCCGGGGACCAACGCCCGGTCCCCGAAACCACGTCCCCGTCGGAGGGGGACGGGGACCGGTCCCGGGGTGGCCGAGGCGGGCGGTCCCGACCGAAGCTCTCCGAGGACGAGATCGTCGCCCGGATCCGTCCCCACGTGCCCGCGGTGCTGGAGCGCGACAAGAACAGCGACATCACGCGCGTCCAACTGCGGGAAATCATGCGCGCCCAGCGCATCTCCATCCGCAACGACCGCCTCTCGCCGGTCCTGCAGCGCCTGCGCAGCGAGACAGGCAATCCCACGACGAACAGGAGCCGCGCCCGATGAAAACCTGCCGACGCTTCACGCGCATCAAGGCCGACTTCGAGCAGGACATCCGCTTCCTGCGCAACTATTCCGAGTGCCACCAGGGCACCGCGGCGGCGAAAGCGAGCGCCAAGAACGCCCACAGCACGAAGCAGCGCATGGCAAAGGCCCTGAGCCGGCACTTCGAAAAATGCCCCGAATGCGGATGAGCCCGCATTCACCGCACGTCACGCTCCCCCCGCACCTCTCCCCTTCCGACGCGGTGCCCCCGGCCTGATGTCGAGTCACCGCCCTTCCGACGGAGGTCACGCCATCACATCCCGCCACGCATGCACCCGTTCGGTGACCGTCGCCGAGGCTGCTGCCTGGGCGGAGGTCCTGGTCCGCTACCGGCTCCTGCACGCCGCCGTACCGGCCCCGGGCGGCCAGTGGCTCATCCAGTACGCGCCGGACACACCGGTCCGTGTGCTCGACGGACCGGCCGCCATGCTCGCACTCGCCGCCGACATCCAGCACCGCACCCGCACCATGAGGAGCCGCATCCGATGACCGACTCGAAGACGACCGCCACTCCCACGCCGGGTGAGCCGGAGACCAACTCGACCTCGGCACGAGCAAGTTATCGGCCAAGACACTCTTCCCCGTCGGGGAAGGTGCCTTGGCCAGAACCCGCCCCGGGGGTGGCGGGTCCGGACCAGCGCCGGGGGGCACTGGTCCGGCAGGCAGCGACCGAGGGCGGATCGCAGCCGGAAAAGCACACACCGCGCTCCGCGCGCCGCGATGCGAAGAAGCACTCGCGCAAGCGCCCGCCAAAACCACGCGAGCACAAGCGTGTTCACGTGTGCAGCGTCCGTCTGAACGACGAAGAGAAAACACTGCTCACCGCAGCCGCGACAACAGCCCGTACGACTCTGCCCGCCTTCCTCGCCCGCAGCGGCCTGGCCGCCGCGCGGGACCTGGACACCACCGCTGCCGCCATCGCCGGCCGACGGGAGCTGGTCACAGAGCTGTTCGCCGCCCGTCGGCACCTCGGGCAGGTCGGCAACAACCTCAACCAGGTAGCCCGCGCCCTCAACTCCGGCGGCCGGCCCGCTGAGCTCGACGCCGTGATCGCTGCCGTCCACCGCGCGGTGCACCGCGTTCAGGACGCCACCGACCGGATGCTCCACCAGATCTAGGACCAACCCCCAGCATGATCCCCAGGATCCACAAGCGCGGGAAGCGCACCATCGGCCTGCTGTACTACCTGTACGGGCCCGGCACGCACGAGGAGCACATCGACCCCCACCTCGTGGCGTCCTGGGACAACAACGCCCCCGACCCGGGCCGCGACCCACAAGCCACCCTCAAGCAGCTCCAGCGTCTGCTGGACCAGCCACTGCACAACATCGACGAGGCCGACCGCCCGGCCAAGTACGTGTGGCACCTGTCAGTCCGCAACGCCGCCGAGGACCGCATCCTGACCGACGAAGAATGGGGGGATATCGCCCGGCGCATGGTCGCCGCCGCCGGCATCGATACCCCCGACGAAGCGGCCGGATGCCGCTGGGCAGCCGTACGGCACGCGGACGACCACATCCACATCATCGCCACCCTGGTCCGCGAGGACGGCTACAAGCCCGACCTCGACCACGACGCCGCCCGCGTCCAGGCCGAAGCCCGTCTCCTGGAAACCGAGTTGGGGCTGCGCCGCCTCAACCGCGGGGACGGCACCGCCGCCCAGCGGCCCACCAGCGCCGAACGCCACAAAGCGACACGGAAGAAGAAGGAGCGCACTGCGCGCGAGGAGCTGCGGGAGACCGTCCGCCGGGCGGTAGCTGGCGCCCACAGCGAGGAGGAGTTCTTCGACCGGCTCGCCGCTGCCGGCCTGCTGATCCGCCGCCGCGTCGCACCCTCGGGCGATCTGCTCGGCTATACCGTCGCGCTGCCCGACGACCGCAACAAGGACGGCGAGCCGGTGTTCTATTCGGGCTCCAAGCTTGCCCCGGACCTGTCCCTGCCCCGCATCCGCGAACGCTGGTCCGGCCAAGCCCAACCGAGCGGGAACAGTGAGGCACAACCGAGCCAGGGCCCTCGGTCTGCCGCGAGCGGACCGGCCTCGGCACGCCGCCGTGCGGCCACCGCAGCCTGGCAGGCGGTGCTGACCGTCGACCAGGGTGACGACGCGCTGATCGCGGCGCAGATCGCGGCGGCCGGCGAGGTCCTCGACGCCCTCGCCAAGACCTCCGCCGCCCACACCCGCCAGCAGCTGCGGGAAGCCGCCTCCGCATTCGAGCGGGCCTCCCGCTCCCACATCCGGGCCGCGCGCGGACACGACCGCGCCCTGCGAACCGCCGCCCGCGACCTCATCTACAGCGGCCCAGCCCTCGGCCGCGGAGAAGACGGGGCCACCACGGCGATGCTGATCGACATGGCGTTCTTCCTCGTCACCGCCGCCGCGAACTGGCACGCCAAGAAGCAGCACGCCCAACAGGCCGCCGCCGCACAGCAGGCCGCCGAACACCTACGCGCCGCCTACCAGGCAGCCGCCACCCACCCCATGGCCATCCTCTACCAGCGAGGCCGCCACCTGTCCCAGCCACTGCAGCGCCAGCAGGCCGCGTACCTACACCAGGCGGTGCCGGAGCTGGCCGAGCAGATCCTGGCCGAGCCCGGCTGGTACGCGCTGGCCGCCACCCTCGCCGACGCCGAGGCCACCGGCCACCAACCCGCAGCCCTGCTGGCCGAAGCTGCCGCCCGCCGCGAACTCGACACCGCGGAATCAGTCAGCGACGTGCTGGTGTGGCGGCTGCGCCGCATGGCCGACCTGCCCGCCGACGCCTCGACCATGCCCCTCGATACCAGCACCACCAAGCGGCCGTCCTCGCGTCCGGCCAGTCCCTCCCAGGACCGCCAGGACCAGCGGCGCAAAGCCAGATGAATTACAGAATTTGTGAGTTGCAGCAGATCAGACGCTCGCAGCATGCTCTGTGCGGCCCACAGGACGAAGCAGAAGACGAAGGAGAAGGAGTCGGCATGTTCCACCGGATACGCGCCCGCCGTGAACACCGCGAAACCCAGCGCATGATGAACGACCTGCTACAGGTCGCGCACCTAGAGCCCCCGGTGCCCGACTACCCGGACGCGGCATCCACGCCCGCCCCCGACGGTTCAGCAGGCACTATGGTGGACGACTTCCTGCCGTCGGAGCTGCGGATGCCGACGCGCGACGAGATCGCCGGAATGATGATGCGCTACGACAAGCCCCTCGTCATCAACGGCGAGATCCGTCAATGCCCCCAGTGCGGCAGCTACCGGAACTGGATCGTCCTCAGCGTCCGCGACGAGGTGTGGCTGCGCTGCCGTGCCGGCCACGAGACGCTCGAACCCGGCCTGGACACCGCCTGGTACAACCGCACCTCCGGCCCCATGACCCAGCGGCACTCCACCTTCGAAGACGGCCTGAAGTACCTCGGCCACTGAAATCCCCGCAACCCCCACCCCGCCGACAGCGCATCCTGGTCCGGCCCTGTCGGATGAGAAGACGAGACGGTGATCCTGGATACCACGGGTCACATAATCCAAGATGGCTGCCTCAATCGCCTTCACGCCCGTTCCAAGGAGAAGGGGAACCACAGCGTCGTCAGCACTCTCGTACATCGCCTGGGTGCAGAAAACCGCTGGAACATCCGGCCCGATGACCTCGGACCGCAGCCATGCCGCGAACTCGACTGCCTCGTACGGATCGCACGGCGACAGCCCGCCGTCGCGCAGAGCGTCCAGGAACTGCGCGCCGTCGGCGTCACCGTGCTGCTCACAGAGGGCGGCTTCACACCGCACCGCCCGCGCCACGGCGACCTCGACGCGTACCCGTGGCAGGCCGCCGTCGATGCACTCCCGGCCTGAACCCCATCATCGGGCAGCGCCACCGCCGGTACGGTCATCGTCACAGCACCGCATTCGGCGCACACAACTGGACCAGGAGGGACAGCCAATGGGCATGGAGAACGGGCCGCAGAACGCCACGTGGGGCGAGTGGCGAAGGAAGCTGCGATCCGGGCCCGAAGTACAGCTCGTCCGTACCTGGTTCCGCCGTGTCGAATGCCCCACGTGCAAGGCGGTTGCGGGGCGCGCCTGCCGCACCAGCAACGGTCACCCGGCCGACCACCACCGCGCCCGCCGCGACGCCGCCGGGATGCCCCCATACGAGCAGTGGAAGCAGCAAGGTCTTTGGGCGGGGCCACCGACGTTCACCATGCCAGCCGCCCTCCAGGAAGCGGAGAAGGCGCGCACCGACTACAACGTGGACATCCCGCTGGGGGACGCAGTGGCAGTTGTCCGGCTGTTCCTTGCTGATCGGCTCGGCATAGCCCTCGAGGACGAAGCCACTCTTGACCGTGTCGACAACGCCGTGCGTCAACTGCTGGCAGCCCGCGGCCCGGTGGGGTCGGCAGACCTGGTCACCGTCCTCGCCAGCCTCATCGCCACGCTGCTCTCCGAGATCGCGGGGCCTGACGGCGATCCGGAAGCCCTGTTCGACTCTATGATCCGCGCGCAGGTCGACAGGGCACGGATGCTACGCGCCATCGACAAGCACCGCTCCGACGGCTCATAGCCCGCCGCGCGGGTCACCTCACCAGCCCTGTGGCGAGGGCATGGTCTGCTCCCGGAGCGCCTCTCGCACCCGAAACGCTTTCTTCTCCCGTCGGAAGGGGTAGAGTCTGATTGTCTGTCAGTAATAGTCGAGAGGTGCGGATGACGGGCTTGGAGATACCGGTCGGGTACATGTTCGCATGGTTGGTCCGCAAGGCGAAGCGGGTGGCCGGCCGGGCGGATGAGGAGGTCGACCGCACGCTGGACGCCGCGATGGGCCATCTGCACGACCTGGTCAGCCGCAAGCTGGGCGAGGACCCCGCGCTGCGGAAACTGGCCGAGGAAGCCGAGGCCAGGCAGGCCGAGCCCAGTGACCGTACCCGGCAGAGGGTGCAACTCGCGTTGGAGGACGCCGCCGAGCACGACCCCGACTTCGCCGAGGCTCTGGAGGGCGCGATCGGGCGCCTGCAGGCCCTGTCCCACTCGGCCGGCAGGGTTTTCACGGGAGACCGTGGGCAAGCCGTCGGCGGGAACGTGGACATCCGGGCCGACCACGCATCCGCAGCCGCCTGGAACATGGGCGATGTGACCGTGGGAAACCCTCCGAAGCCGGGACCGACCCAGGGCTGAACGGACCCGGCAGCACATCAGCCCCTTCCACCTCAACTCCCGCTCCCCCCGCCTCAATCCAGGCCACCAACCACGCGATCGCCGCCCACACCATCGAGCACCTCCACCAGCACATCACCGAGAACCCGGCGCCCCACCCCGGCAAGAGCGGACCGGCACCCGCCCGACTGGAGAGCATGGCCGACCAGCTCGCCCAGCAGGTGCGCCAGCAGTGGGAGACCGAGGCGCAGGTACGCCGCCTCAACGATCCTTTCCCACTGCCGGTCGCATGGGAGGCGGCAGATGCGGATCTGGTCGAGTCGTGGCCGCATTTGAGGGAGTTGGCCAACGACTGGCCAGGCCAGCCCCCAAGCTCCCTATGGGCTGCCAACGCGGAAGGACTGGCCGGCAAGGGAGGCGAGATCGTCCAGGTCTTCGAACGCGTCCCCACCGGCCGTCTGGTGGTCCTCGGCGAGCCCGGTGCGGGCAAGACCATGCTGCTGATCCGCCTCCTGCTGGACCTGCTCGAACACCGGCCGCCCGGCGGCCTGGTCCCCGTCCTGTTCCCCCTGGCCTCGTGGGACCCATCCCGGCAAGACCTGTACACCTGGATGGCCAGCCAACTCGCACAAGACCACCCCAGCCCTCCGCGCCCCCGCCCCGGCCGATCCCCCACAGCGCAGCCCCGGCACCCTGGCACGCGCCCTGCTGGAATGGCGGCTGATCATGCCCGTCCTCGACGGCCTGGACGAACTCCCCCAAGCCACGCGCGCCCTGGCCCTGCAGGCCGTCAACCAGGTACTACCAGCCGGGCAGCCGCTGGTGCTCTCCAGCCGCACCGCCGAATACCGCAACGCCCTGACCCCAGAGGCGGGCGCCACTGTGCTCCTGAACGGAGCCGCGGGCATCCGCCTCCTCCCTTTGGATGCGGGGAAATCGGCCGTCTATCTGGAGCGCGACGCCGGTGGCTCCGGAACCCAGGCCGCGGCCCGCTGGAGCCGGGTCATCGCATCGCTGGGCACCGGCACCCCCGTCTCTCAGGCGCTGAGCACCCCGCTAGGACTGTTCTTGGCCCGTACCATCTACAACCCCCGCCCCGACGAGCACCCCGCCGACCTCGCCCATCCCGACGAGCTCCTCGACCAGGCCCGCTTCCTCACCCGCGAGGCCATCGTCGCCCACCTGTTCGCCGCCTTCATCCCCGCCGCCTACCGCCCACACCCCCACCACCCCACCCGCTGGAGCGCCCAACAGGCTCAGCGCACCCTCACCTTCCTCGCCCGCCACCTCCAACACACCCTCGACGGCACCCCCAACCTCGCCTGGTGGCAACTGTCCAAAGCCCTCCCAAAATACGGACTGTCACTCACGCTCGGGCTCGTGGTCGGGCTGGCGTTCATGCTCGCGTACGTGTGCACGTCCGGGCTGATTGGGCTCGTAATGGCCGGGTTCTTAATGTCCGGGCTCGTAACGGTCAGGCTCGTCAGGTTCGTGCTTTCAGCGGCGGGGAGATCGACCACTTCGTCCGCAAAAGCAAAAGACAAAATCCCCAGTTCAGGGATCCGCTGGAACTGGAAAAAGAAGTCATGGCTCGCGGGCGGGCTTGTGGGCGGGCTCCTGGGTGGGGTCGCGTTCGTGTTCCGGTTCTGGTTCGAGCATCCGGGGCCCAGAGTGGGGCTCGAGGATAGGGTTATTTGGACCCTTCTCGGGGTGATATTCGGGGTGATGATCGGGCTCGCGGGCGGGCTCATGTACATGATCAGACCGGTACACGCCGATCTGGACAAGGCGGTGGGACCAGGCGCGGTCCTGGCTCGGGACCGCCGCACCTTCTTGTTCCTTGCGCTCATAGGCGGGCTCGGGTCCATGCTCACGCTCGGGCTCGGGCGCGGGCCTGCTGGGCTCACTGTCGGGCTCCCTTACGGGCTGATCTCCGGGCTCGGTGGGTCGGTGTGGGGTGAGTTCCTGGTGACGCGGATCGGGTTGGCGGTACTGGGGCGTGTGCCGTGGCGTTTGATGAGTTTCCTGGCCGATGCTCACGAGCGGCGGGGCGTATTGCGGCAGGTGGGAGCGGTGTACCAGTTCCGCCACCTCGACCTCCAGCGTCACCTCGCAGGACGCCAATCTTGATCAGCTGGTGCCGGACACGCGATGAGGTCGCAGGTGCACGTGCCGCCGGCGTGCGGCGTCTTCTCGCACTCGTCAGCCCCGTACCGGGTAGTGGCTTCGGCGGCGCCGGTTGCACGGAGCCCGTCCTCCGCAAGCTGTTCCAGCTGGCCCCTCACTGCAGCGTCGCCCGCCCGAAGGCAAGGCGATGGTGTGGGCACTCGGACCGGAGACGGGGAGGGCCTGCGGCTGGCGGACAGCCGGCAGGGTTCAGTCTGGTGGGATGACCGTGACCCGGCCCTGCGCGATCTCGGGCAGCGCGTGCCGGAGCACCGGAACTGGCGAGGCCAGTGAGGAGGCGAAGGCCGCGACCAGGTCGTGCGGGACGCTGGCGCTGAAGGTGGCGCACCACAAATACGACGCCCCCAGGGCCGGTTCCGCCCATGCCTGCCAGCCGAGCAGGTCCGGGCGCGGGTCGGCGTCCTGGACGAGCTGGGGGACGGGTGTCAGGGAGACGCTGGAGGTGAAGGCGGGGTCGGTGGCAGTGGTGTCGGGGTGGTCGATGTCGCGGATCCAGCCCTGGGCGGTCAGCGCGGCGAGGACCGTGGCGGGTTCGTCGTAGCCGGTGGCGGGTTCGGGGCGAGCGTCGAGTGCGAGGAAGAAGTCGGCCAGCGCCTCGTGCGGGGTGCCGGTGGTGAAGTAGGCGTTCCACTCCGTCATGACACTGGCCGGATGGGTGCGGGCGGAGATCTGCCAGGCCACGGGCAGTCCGCCGAGCTGGAACGGATCGGCTGCAAGGGTCCATTCGGCGCCGCGCAGCCCGTCCGGGCTCACATACAGCAGGGTGCTGCGGGCGGTCGGCCAGTTCCTCCAGCCCGCGTCGGTGAGGGTGGCGCCGATCTGCTTGGCGAGGACGCCGTCGTCACCGGCCAGGTGGCGCGGAGTGACCCAGGCGGGCGGAGCGACGGAGCGGTGCGGGTTCAGGGATGCCTCCTGTGGGTGTGGGTGGTTTACTGGTTGTGGTTCGGGCGTGCCGCGCGGCGCCTGCGCGGGGGTGCGTCGACCGGCTCTTGCCAGGTGAGTGCAACGGCGACGTCGGGCGGCAGGTGGCCGAGCTGTTCGCTGTCTTTGTCCTCGGCGATGAAGACCACCGGGCATCCGTGCTCATCCCTCGTAGCGACGACGTCGGCGACCCGGTGGGCCATGGGGAAGAACGGATTGATGGCCAGGCGCACCACGGCGTTGCGGTCGCAGGCGGACAGGCGGTCGAGGAACTCGCCGACCGTCATCTCCGGCTTGTGCGGGTCCAAGGCATTCTCCTTGTGCTGGAACGCGAGGATGCCCCGAGGAGGGACAGCTCTCTGTCGTGGCGATCTCCCGGGAAGGCGTTTACATTGACATGCCCCTGCAGGTCTTCGCCAGTCCGTTCGGGATCCTTCCTGTCTGCCCCAGGCGAACTGGCGAGAAAGTGACGGATTTGTAGGATCCGCAGATCGATGCGCAATGTCGACTGAGAATGCGCAATGAATGCGCAAATCCGGGCCTGAACGCGCAATGGATCTGGCGACTTGCGCCGATGCCGAGGACGCGCCTCCGGCGAGCCACGACGGCTCCGAAGGATTGTGCACACCCGACCGACGGAACGCGTGCGCATCGAGCCCGGATTCCGGCGTTTCCGCAGGAAGCAGTGCGCATGAAGCTGTGGACCCTACAGGATTCGCCCCGGTGCGCGGGTCGCAGATACCAATTCACCCTGGATGAGTCAACACGCCCTCACCGCCCAAGCAGAGCTGACCACTCGCCGTGCCGTGCACCGTCCGACGTCACCGCTCATATGCCCGGCAACTGCGGACGATCTGCCCGCAGTCAAGTGGCTGCGGCGGGAGTATCGATTCTGCGCACATCGAAACTTCTCGTCGCCTTCCACAGTCGCAGAAGCACAACGCGCCTAAGCCCTCCCAGCGCACCCGGGCCGGGCTCACCTTCTTCGCCCTGGATCACTCCTCCACCGAGATGGTCTACGCCAATGCCGACATCACCAAGCCCGAGCAGGCCCGGAAGGTCATCGCTTCGCCGACTACCGGCGGCGCGCCACCGGAGCCAACCCCGGGCTGCTATTAGTTTTCGACTCCCAGCCGGCCCTGGTTAATTCCTGCGGGTAGTTGATGGCGCTTCG
>JAFAUH010000183.1 GCA_019243445.1 Streptomycetaceae bacterium
TAAGAGCCACTCACAGGCAAGAGCCGCCGTAGGCGGGGCGGTGGCCTTCGCGCTGATCCAAAGCCTCGAAGACCGCCGCGGTATGGCTCGGGGGTGCTCAGCCGGTGTTGCGCAGACCGGCGGCGACGCCGTTGACCGTCAGCAGCAGTGCGCGGGCCAGCGCCGGATCGGCATCTTCGCCGCGCGCCGCTGCCTCACGTTGCCGCGCGAGTAGGGTGACTTGGAGGTAGGAGATCGGGTCGAGGTAGGCATCACGCACCCGGAATGTCTGTTTGAGTACCGGGTTGGCATCGAGCAGTTCGGACTCGCCGGTGATCCGCAGTACTTCACGTACTGTCAGGTCGTGTTCGGCTTCGATGTCGTCGAAGACGTGCTTCAGCTCGTCGGGCACGAGCGTGTCGACGTAGTGGCGGGCGATCCGTAGATCTGTCTTGGCCAGTGTCATCTCGACGTTGGAGAGGAAGTTGCGGAAGAAGTGCCAGTTCGCATGCATTTCGTCGAGTACGGCGTCGAGTCCCGCTTCGCGGGCGGCCTTCAGACCTGAGCCGACGCCGTACCAGCCGGGCACGATCTGCCGGGATTGTGTCCAGCCGAACACCCACGGGATTGCGCGCAGCCCGTCGAGTCCTGCTCCGGAGTCGGGGCGGCGGGAGGGACGGGAGCCGAGGTGTAGTTCGGCAAGCTGGTCTACGGGGGTGGAGGCGAAGAAGTAGGCGGGCAGGTCCGGGTCGTCGACAAGACGGCGGTACGCGGCGTGGGCGGCGTCCGAGACCTGTTCCATCGTTGCGTCCCAGCGGGCGAGCGCTTCGTCGGACTGGCGTGGCGCGGTGTGCAGGGCGGAGGCCTGCAGTGTGGCGGCGACGGTCAGTTCGAGATTTTCCCGTGCGAGTGAGGGGATCAGGTATTTGTCGGAGATGACTTCACCTTGTTCGGTGACTTTGATCTCGCCCTCCAGGGTGCC
Organism: Streptomycetaceae bacterium; assembly: GCA_019243445.1. Classification (GTDB taxonomy): domain Bacteria; phylum Actinomycetota; class Actinomycetes; order Streptomycetales; family Streptomycetaceae; genus Streptantibioticus_B. The sequence continues at coordinate 962 of JAFAUH010000183.1, forward strand.
CCAGGGCTGGGCGAGGATCGCCTCGTGGGTGGGGCCGCCGCCGCGGCCGACGGTGCCGCCCCGGCCGTGGAAGAGGCGCAGTCGTACTCCGTAGCGGTGGGCGATGTCGCGCAGTCGGCGCTGTGCGCGGTGGATCTCCCATTGGGAGGTGGTGATGCCGCCGAATTTGGAGGAGTCCGAGTAGCCGAGCATGACTTCTTGCACGTCGCCGCGGAGCGAGACGAGCTTGCGGTAGGAGGGGTCGGCGAGCATTTGGTTGAGGATGGTGTCCGCGGCTTTGAGTTCGTCGGTGGTCTCCAGTAGTGGCACGATGCCGATCCGGGCGATGCCCGCGTGCAGGTCGACAAGGCCGGCCTCGCGGGCGAGGACAGCGGCGGCGAAGACGTCGTCGGCGCCCTGGCACATGGAGATGATGTAGGACTCGACGATCTCGGGGCCGAAGCGCTGGAACGCTTCGCGGATGGTGTTGAAGACGCCGAGCGTCTTGGCGCCCGCGGTGTCGAGTGGTGCTAGGTGGGCGGCGAGCGGGCGGCGTGAGCGCAGCTCCTTGGCGAGTAGTTTGCGCCGGTAGTCGCGCGGCATGTCGGCGTAGCGCCATGACTCCTCGCCGAGTCGGTCGAAGAGCTGGCCGAGTGCGTGGTGGTGGGCGTCGGCGTGCTCGCGGACGTCCATGGTGGCCAACTGGAGGCCGAATGCGGCCAGTGTGCGGATCGTACGGTTGAGGTGGCCTTCGGCGATCAGCCCGCCGCGGTTGGCGCGCAGTGACTCTTGGATGAGCGTGAGGTCGGCGAGTAGTTCAGTGGTGCCGAGGTAGTCGCGGCCTGCGGTGTGCGGTGTGCCGTTCGCGAGCCGCTCGCGAGTGTTGAGGAGCTTTTGGCGGACGCAGGTCGCCTTGAGGCGGTAGGGCTCCTCGGAGTTGAGTCGCTTGTAGCGCGGGCTGATCTCGGGGAGGCGGGTGAGGTCTTGTTCGAGGGAGGCGAGTAGCTCTTCGCTCACCTTGCAGTTGCGGATGGAGTTGGACAGTGCGCCGCGCAGGAAGTCGACGAGTTCGAGTGCGTCGCTGATGCCGTGCTCGTGTTGGAGGATCAGCACGTCCCAGGTGACCTGCGGGGTGACGTTGGGGTTGCCGTCGCGGTCGCCGCCGATCCAGGTGCCGAAGGTCAGCGGGCGGGTGCCGGGTGGCAGTGGGACGCCGATCCGCTCCAGCTCGGCGGCGAGGTCCTCCAGGACGTCGCCGGCTGCGCCTTGGTGCAGCTCGTCGAGGTAGTAGATGGCGTTGCGGGCTTCGTCGGCGGGTTCGGGGCGGACGACGCGCAGTTCGTCGGTCTGCCACAGCAAGTCGATGTTTTCGGCGAGCCGCAGGTCGAGGCGGCGGCGGTCGCCGGGGGACTGCTCGGAGGTGTCGAGGAGCTCGGCGATGCGGCGTAGCTTGTTCAGCACGGTGCGGCGGGCGGCCTCGGTGGGATGTGCGGTAAAGACCGGGCGTACGTTCAAGTGCTCGACGGTCTCGCGGAGGTGGTCGGGGTCGGCGTCCTTGAGCCGGTCCGCGGTGCGGGCGATCAGGCCGCCTTCGGTGGCGCGGCGGGCGCTCAGCTCGCGGCCGCGATGCACCTGCTCGGTGACGTTGGCGAGGTGGAAGTAGGTGGAGAAGGCGCGGACCAGCTTGGTGGCGGTTGGCAGGTCGGTGCCGCTGAGCAGGTGGGCGGCGGCGATGCCGTCGGAGCGGGTCAGTGCGCGGACACGTTCGACGAGGTCGAGGAGGTCTTGGCCTTCTTGGCGTACGAGGGTTTCACCGAGTAGTTCGCCGAGGCGGCGGATGTCGGCGCGTAGGGCGGTGTTGTGTGCGGGGTCCAGGTGGATGTCGGCGTTGCTCACGGGTTGCGGCTCCTAGCGTGGGAAACGGCTGACGGTGCGGACCGCGCTGTCCGGCATGACCAGCATATGCAGAGGGGAGCGGTATCCCCTCTTCCGTTCGTCTCTGCGTCCGTTCGCGTGGCGCCGTTCGCGTTCTCCTGCGTTCCGCCGTTCGCATGCTCCCGCGTTCCGCCGTGGCACAGGCCTTGCGGGCACAGATTCTGTGGGCACAGACCCTAGGGCGTGAGTCGTACCGGGCGGGCGCCGGTGATCAGCGTTGTCAGGGCCTGGTCGAAGCTTTCGCCGAGATACCAGTCGCCGGTGTGGTCGATTGCGTAGACCCTGCCCTTGGCGTCGATGGCCAGCTTTGCCGCGGAGCCGGGTTCCTCACCGAGTGGGCACACCTCTGTTGCCAGGGCTCGGCCCAGATCGGCGAAGGTGCGTGCCAGGTGCACTCCGCGTATCGGGTCGATGACGATACCGCACGGTGCGACCTCGTACCCTGTCCCGCTGACCGGGGCCACCGACAGGGGGCCGAACTCCGCCCATGCCTCGACCGCCGCGGCGAAGATCGCGTGCCGGTGTCCGCCGGGGCAGACATGGGCCCGCAGTTGGTCCGCCCATATCTCGGCTTGCTTGATGTCCCTGCGCCCCGGTTGCCAGCCGGCCGCACGCAGTGCCGCTTCGACTGTGGCCGGGAATCGCGTGGTGGGCCGGGAGTGGTCTCCCAGTGGCCCGGCTGCCGGCATGGGCGTGTTCACTCTGCTTCCGTGTTCGGGTCGACCGCGCGCACTCCGAAGTGGGCGAGCAGCGGTGTGCACGCTCGACACGGCGGGGCGTAGGTGCCGTGCTCGGGGTCTCCATCCTCTTGTATCCGGCGGGTCGTCAGTTTCGCTCCTTTCAGTGACAGCTTTGCTTCGCTGTGGCTGAACGGCTTGCGTGGGGCACGTCCTTTACGTGCTGCATCGACGGCGGTCAGGAAGCGGGAGAGCAGGATGGGTTCGGGGCAGCGGCCGGTGGTGCGTTCTCGCTGCTCTATGGGGAGTGAGCTGAGGAAGTCGGCGATGAGTGGGTGGAGTTGGGGGGGTGTATCAGCTTTGGACCCGGTGCACGTCAGGGTCTCACCGCGGACGGAGAGCGCGGCGGCGATGGCCGGGAGGATGCCGTCGCGGCGGTGCCGCAGCACGGGTGCCCCCGTCCGTGCGAAGGGGGCAGCCATATCCGCCGTATCGAGGGCGTTGGGCGCTTCGCCGGCCCCCTCGCGCCAGGTAAGGCGGGGATCCTTAAGGATTGTGCCGCTTTTCGGCTTTTGCGGTGCGCGTGTGATACGCAAGGCTGTGCTTCCTCCTGTGCATGCCCCGTTGCCAAGGTCAGCCTGCCAAACATGGTTGGCGGTATGGAAGCCGGGAGGAGCTAAACGGGAGGGCCGGTGAAGACTCCGACCGGACTCAGGGCCGACAAGTCGACCCCATAGGCTGTTCCCACGCTCTATCCAGCAGGGAGCCAGATTCAGCAGGGGGCATCCACCATGACGTCAGGTCGGCTCGGGCAGAAGGCCGTCCCGCCGAACGCGGCTTACGCCGGGCAGGTCGTACACTTCCCGGACCCGGTCCGGGCCGCTCGCTACCCGCAGGGCGTATGGGTGGACGAGAACGGATATCCGGATTTTTCGCCGTACGCGCGAGCTGCCGCCGAGGTTGCCGACCCTCCTGAGGGCTTCGGTATCGACGAGTTGCGGCTGACCGACTACGTATCCGCCAACGCCGCGCTGTACCACGCGGGCCATGAGCTGTGGGATGGGCTGGCACCGGTTGCCACTCCGCATGGCTGGAGCTGGCACCATGTGGTGGGTGGCCGTCGCATGGAGCTGATCCCGGCCGAGGTCAAGGCATTGCTGCGGCATCACGGAGGGCTCGCGACAGCCCCTGCCGACCACGACAAGCGCGGCACGCGCCCTTTGCAAGAGATCCGGCCAGTGCATTTCGGGCTGTCCACCCTCGTTCCTGAGGCCGTACCGGCGCAGGAGCAGGTTCCGCTTTCGGTGGATGACAAGTGTGTTCGTGACTTTGAGGATTACCTTGGCTACCGCCTGCCCGGCGCCTACCGGGATTTCCTTAAGGCGGCCGGCGGCTGCGCGCCGGTCGGGGTGGCGCTCGATCCGGAGTTGGGGCTCCTTGTCGACCAGCCGTTCTTCGCCCTGCGCGATGAGCCCGACGTCGACGACCTGTGTTATGTCAATAAATGCCTTCGTGATCATCTGACCAAGGACTACCTGGGCATCGGCTATGTCCAGGGCGGGCTGCTCGCCCTGAAGGTGAAGGGTGGACAGGCCGGCACTGTGTGGTTTTGCGCATACGACGACGCGCGGGACACCGAAGGCGCCTGGGATTCGCCTGGGCAGCGGGTCGGCTCGCTGCTCCTGCCTTGCGGCGACGATTTCGATGCCTTTCTGCTGCGGCTCGCGGGCAATCCGCCGGAGCTTGAGACCGTGGCCAACCTGATGGTGGACGGCGGATTCGCCCGTGCCGTCCCGGTGGAGGAGGTGGGGGAGTGAGTCGCCCAGTGATCACGCTTCAGCAGGCGCAAGAACGCGCCGAGCAGTGGATCAACGCTGATGTGCCTGCGAACGAGCGCCGCGAGGTGCGGGTTCGCCCCTTCGATCTGGGCTTCGTTGCCTGGGCGGAGGCCACGCAGGATGCCCCGTCGCCGGTCGGTGGGGGCTCGCGCCTGGTCATCGCGCACGAGGAGGGGCGGGTCACGCTCTGGCCGGGGTTGCCGGTCGAGGAGGTGATCCGGCAGTACGTGCTGGAGTACGGGGATGGCGAGCCCGGGCCGGAGCAGCCACCGGGTCAGACGGGGCGGCGCGTCGACTTGGAGGCGACGTCATTCCTGCTGAGCCCGCCGCGGTGGTTGCAGGACGCCGCCGACAAGCAGGGTGTTCCGGACGAGTGCCGTAGCTCGCCGGGGCAGCAAATTCCTGAGCAGACGCAGGCGTCGCCGGTTGTGGCGGAGCCCGACACGAGCGCGGACGTAGGCTCTGGCGGCGCGCCCCCCGCGCCCCCCGCGCCCCCCGCGTCAGTCCTGGCACCGCCGATCAGCGGCTCCGACGACGCTGCCGACCAGTCGGCTCTGGTCCGTCCTGATACCGAGGCCGAACTCCCGCCGAGTGGCAGCGGCGCGCCGGATCTCCCCCCACCCACGGGGGGGCCGGTGGGAGCGCCGGTGGGGGCTCCGGTGGGGGCTCCGCCTCTCCCTGCTCCTCCGCCTCCGCCTACGCCGCCGGCACCTGGCGGCGTCCCCGTGGGCTACGGCTACCCCCCGCCGCTGCAACTCCAGCCGCAAGCTCCGCAAGGCGCACCCGTTGTCGGCCCCGGCTACATGGCCGTACTCCGTTACCGGGCGAGCGATGGCTCCGAGCAGCAGATCATCCGCCGCTCTGCGCCCGGCACCCCGCACCCGGAGTGGCAGATCCTGTACGAGCTGCGCGGCCTGGGCGTCCCGCCGCAGCAGGTGCTCGAACTCCACACCGAGCTCGAATCATGCAGCCTGCCCGGTGGTTACTGCGCACGCATGATCCGTGAGACCTGGCCGCAGGTGCGGGTCAGTCATACCGCCCCCTATGGCCGCGACCACGCCTCGCGTCAGCAGGGATTCCAACAACTCCTCGCTCACCAGGGAGAGTTGCACCAAGTCGCGGATGGCCCGGCCCGCCCGCACCCGCAGCGCGTCCCGCTGCCCACACCGCAGCAGGTGCAGCCCGCGCCTCCGATCCCGCTCGAAGCCATCGGGCATGAACTGGCGCAGGCATTTGGCCAGCAGGCGCTCTTCCGGTACGACCAGCGCGCCGTGGCGCGCGCCGGTGTGCCGGACGTCGTGGCGCAGTCGCTGGTCTGGGCCGGGCTGCCGCGCGACTTCGGTCCGTTCTTTTGGGGGTATGTGCCGCAGCCCGGTCGTCCTGTGCCGACGCTCGCCGAGGTCGCGGCGGAGCGTGGCGTCCAGGCAGCGCCTGATGCTTCCTCGTACCTGGTGATGGGCAACGACTTCGGTCGCCAGCTGTGTGTGCAGTACGGAACGGCGCACATCGTGGCCGTACCGTTGGAAGTGGCGCAGGGCGCGTCGCCGAGCCCGGCGCAGTTCGTCAACTCCAGCCTCCCTGAGTTTGCTCGCTGTCTTGCTCTGCTTGGCCGGATGTGGCGGCTGCGGTTCGGATTGACGCCCGATCAGGCGGGCCGCTGGACGGTCGACTTCCAGGCTCAGCTCGCGGTGCTCGACCCGGTTGCGCTGTCGTCTCCCGACAACTGGTG
>JAFAUH010000396.1 GCA_019243445.1 Streptomycetaceae bacterium
ATCGACGCGCTGTACCGGGCCTCACAGGCCGGTGTACCGGTCGACGTCTGGGTGCGCGGCATCTGCGCACTGCGGCCGGGAGTGGCCGGGCTTTCGGAGAACATCCGTGTACGCAGCGTCCTTGGCCGGTTCCTGGAACACTCGCGAATCTTTGTCTTCGGTAACGCGGGAAAGCCCGAAGTATGGTTTGGCAGTGCCGATATGATGCACCGTAACTTGGATCGCCGTATCGAGGCGATCGTCCGGGTCACCGATCCCGCCCACCGTGCGGCGCTCAATCGCCTGGTGGAGATCGGGGTTTCCGACGAGACATCGTCCTGGCACCTCGGCCCGGACGGCAATTGGACCCGGCACAGAACCGATGGTGAAGGCCGCCCGCTGCGGCACGTACAGGAAATGCTCATTGATGCGCGGAGACGCCGACGTGGCCCAGCGATACCCTGACAGCCTGCCTGCGTCGCCGGGGCCAAGGCCAGGGTCGGGGCCGAGGCCGTGCATCCCCTCCGCCGACCGGCTCGGCGGTGAGGTGCTCGCCGCTTATGTGGGTGCGCACGCGGACGATTTCCTGCGCGCGCTGCAGTTGCGCAACGAGGACGAGGCCGCCGCGGAACGGGTGCTGCGTCGCTCGGCGCGGCGGATCAGCGCGGCGCTGCACACGTACGAACCGCTCGTCGAGGCAGAGTGGGCGGAACAGCTGCGCAGCGAACTGGGCTGGCTGGACAGCATATTGACGCCTCATCAGCGATGCGCTGCGCAACTGGCACGGCTGCGTGCGGCACTCGCCCGCCTTGCATCCGTCGAGGGTGGTGACGAGGGCGGCGACGGGACGTGTTCCACGATGGCGATTGGCGCGGCGCGCGCCGAGGCGCTGTTGGAAAGGCAGTTGACGCTGGCTCGGACGCGGGCGCGCTCCTCGGCACTGCAGGCGTTCGGCTCGTCGCGCTTCCATGCTGTCGCTGACTCCGTCACGCTGCTCGTCTCCGAGCTGCCACTGACGGTGAGCGCGGCGGCGCCCGCATCGCAGGCGCTTGTGCCGCTTGCCGCCTCGGTGCACCGGCGGCTCGCCAAGGCCGTCCAGGCGCTGCCGCTGCCGAGGGCCGCGCACCCGTACAACGGGCACGCACGGCGCGCGGCTCTCGTCGATCTGCCGTCCCGGACCAACGCTGAGGCCCATGCCACCGTCGGCGCCGATAAAACAGCCGATAAAACACAAGACGCGCCATGGCACCGCGCTCGGGTCCTGGTGCAGCTCAGCTGCTATGCGTGGGAAGTGCTGGACGGTACAGCCCGGCCGCCCGACGACTGGCCCGATGCCGCATGGCTGCGGGGGGCGGCGCTCGCCCTTGACCGGCACTGTCAGGCCGCCGACGCCGCGACAGCCGCAGCCGGCGCAGCGCGCACTCCCCGGATCACGCCGGCTACCGCGTATGCGCTCGGTGTGCTCCATGGAGACCAGCGTTCCGAAGTCGAGGCAGCGCGCTATGCGTTCAGCTGCCTGTGGCAGGGAACCGTTTCGCGTAGCGAGCCGTAAAGCATGACATGAAGGAAACGAAGGAAAGGAGAGGGATGGCCGATCGGCAGGGGGTGACCCGCACTCCGACCCCCATCCGTGCGGCTGGCGCAGTGATCTGGCGTCGCCCGCCCTATGACGGTTCCATCGAGATCGCTTTGATCCACCGCCCCCGCTATGACGACTATTCGCATCCCAAGGGAAAGTTGAAGCCGGGCGAACCGTTCGCGCGGGCGGCGCGGCGCGAGGTGAGGGAGGAGACCGGTCTTGAGTGCGTGTTCGGCCCCGCACTGTCTGTCTCCCACTATCTGGTGGGCGGTCGGCCCAAGGAAGTCCACTACTGGGCGGCGGAGGCCGTCGCGGGCTCGTTCGAGCCAAATCGCGAGGTGGACCGGCTGCTGTGGCTGCCGCCGTCCGCGGCCCGGCGGCGCCTGACACACGACCGCGACCGCCCGCTCATCGATGAGCTGATGCGGGCCCTGCCGCCGGAAGCTCTCCGTACGAGAGGTGACGTTACGTAAACGTGTCGTGAACCTCCAGGCCCGTACGACGGCCCGATGAGCGAGATTCACCTTCCGTTCACCCACCCCCGCTGGCTACTTCACTTGTTCTGCCTAATTTCAGCCTACCGGCAAATGCCATGCCTTCAGCACGCCCGTTGCCGGTTGAACGCAGAATGAACGAACGCAGTACCAACCCTCTGCTTCGCCGTTCGGCGGCGGGCTCCTGGAAGGAACACTCGAAAGTGAAGTTTCAACGGAAGAGCAGGTTGCGCGCCCTGGCCTTCGGCGCCGCGGCCATCTCCGGTGCCCTGGTCCTGACGGCCTGCGGCTCGGACAACAACGCCGGCACCAGCTCGTCCGGGGGCTCGTCGAACACTGCCGCAGCGGGCAACATCACGTGTGCGGGCAAGCAGGCCAACCTGCTCGCTTCGGGTTCGACCGCTCAGGCGAACGCCATGCAGGTCTGGGTCAAGAACTACATGCAGGCATGTCCGAACACCCAGATCAACTACAAGCCCACCGGCTCGGGCGCCGGCCAGACCGAGTTCTTGCAGGGCAGCACCGCCTTCGCCGGTTCCGACTCGGCGCTGAAGCCGGACCAGATCGCCCAGTCGAAGCAGGTCTGCCCGGGCGGCGGCCAGGCCATCGACCTGCCGATGGTCGGTGGCGCGATCGCGGTCGGCTACAACCTGCCGGGCGTCAGCAACCTCGTCCTCGACGCCCCGACGCTCGCCAAGATCTTCAACGCGCAGATCACCACCTGGAACGACCCGGCGATCAAGAAGCTGAACCCGGGTGTCACCCTGCCGTCGACGTCGATCCAGGCCTTCCACCGCTCCGACTCCTCCGGCACCACTGACAACTTCACCGCCTACCTGGGTGGTGCGGCCCCCAGCGCCTGGTCGTACCCGCACGACAAGGCGTTCAAGGGCAAGGGTGGCCAGTCGGCCGCCGGCTCCTCCGGTGTTGCCGCCCAGGTCAAGCAGACGCCGGGCGCGATCGGCTACTTCGAGCTGTCGTACGCCACCGCCGACAACCTCCCGACCGTCAAGATCAACACTGGTGCCTCCCAGGCCGTCGAGGCCAGCTCCGCCACCGCCTCCAAGGCCATCGCGACCGCCAAGCGCGTCGGCACCGGCAACGACCTCGCGCTCAAGTTCGACTACGCGACCAACGTCGAGGGCGCTTACCCGATCACCTTGGTCACCTACGAGATCGTCTGCGACAAGGGCAACAAGCCCGCGACGCTGGGCGCCACCAAGTCGTTCCTGACCTACATCGCGAGCGACGCCGGCCAGCAGAACCTCAGCAGCATGGGCTACGCGCCACTGCCCGCGGAGATCGCCACCGAAGTCCGCCAGCAGATCAACAGCCTGTCCTGAACCGTCGGCGGCCGGCCCCGCCCACACCCCTGCTGGGCCGGCCGCCCTCTCACCCACCGATCCGGTGCACCGCCATTGGGGCCAGCGGCCCTCGCCAGACCGGAGCAGAACACATGACTCTCTCAACCACAAACACCACCATCCCGCCGCCCAAGGCGCAAAAGGTCGTCACACAGCCGGGTGACCGAATCTTCCTCGGTCTCTCCCGCGGATCCGGCATTCTGCTACTGGTGATCATGGCCGCGATCGCCATCTTCCTCACCGTTCGCGCGGTCCACGCAATCTCCCACGACCACGGCAACTTCCTCAGCACGTTCGAATGGAACGCCGACCAGACCCCGCCGGTCTTCGGCATCGCCGTACTCGCCTACGGCACGATCATCAGCTCCGTGATCGCCATGGTGATCGCTGTGCCGATCGGCGTCGGCATCGCCTTGTTCATCTCGCACTACGCGCCGCGCCGCCTCGCATCGCCGCTGGCTTACCTGGTCGATCTGCTCGCCGCTGTGCCCAGCATCGTCTACGGCCTATGGGGCGCCATCTACCTCGTGCCGAACCTACAGGGTCTCAACCTGTGGCTCAACGAGTACCTGGGCTGGACCGGCATCTTCCACAAGACGGACCCGTCCAGCTCGGCGCGCTCGCTGTTCACCGTGGGCATCCTGCTGGCGATCATGGTGCTGCCGATCATCACCAATGTCAGCCGCGAGGTCTTCCGCCAGGTCCCCAAGGCCCACGAGGAGGCGGCCCTCGCGCTGGGTGCGACCCGCTGGGAAGTCATCCGGATGGCGGTACTGCCCTTCGCGCGCTCCGGCATCATCAGCGCCTCGATGCTGGGCTTGGGCCGGGCGCTCGGCGAGACGATGGCGGTGGCGATCGTGCTCTCCGCCTCCCCACAGCTGACGATCCATCTGCTGGACCCGGCGGGCGGGACATTCGCCCAGAACATCGCCGCCAAGTTCGGCGAGGCCACGGACTTCGGCCGAGATGCGCTCATCGCCTCCGGCCTCGTCCTGTTCGTGATCACCCTGCTCGTCAATGGCGCCGCCCGCTTGATCATCGCAAGGCGCAAGGAGTACTCGGGGGCCAACGCATGAGCGACGCGACAACAGAAAGCGCCTCCACCACTGCCCCCGAGCCTTCGCTGCTCACCCGCCGCCGTCTGCCGCGCTGGGCTCCGGCCGGTATCGGCGTGGCATCCGTGGCGCTGGGCGTCGGCATCGGAGTGGCCACGGGGCTGTCCAGCCGGCTGCAGTGGGGTCTGATCGCGCTGCTGCTCTTCATCGGCCTCACATACGTGATTACCGCCCGCGTCGAGGGCCGTCACCAGGCCAAGGACCGGGTGGCTACCAGCCTCGTATGGGCTTGCTTCATGGTCGCCGTCGTGCCGCTCTACTCGCTGCTGCAGACCACCATTGCCAAAGGCATCAAGGTCCTCGACGGCAACTTCCTCACCCACTCAATGGGCGGCGTGATCACCATGATGCCGGGCGGCGGCGTCTACCACGCCATCATCGGCACCTTGGAGCAGGTCGGCCTCGCCTCGCTGATCGCCGTGCCGATCGGCCTGCTCACTGCCGTCTATCTGGTCGAGTACGGGCGCGGGAAGCTCGCCAAGGTGGTCACCTTCTTCGTGGACGTGATGACCGGCGTGCCGTCCATCGTCGCGGGCCTGTTCATCCTCTCGTTTTGGATCATCATCCTGGGCTTCGGCTTCTCCGGCTTCGCCGGCTCGCTCGCCCTGGCGATCTTGATGATGCCGGTAGTGGTGCGCTCGACCGAGGAGATGCTCAAGCTCGTCCCCAACGAGCTGCGTGAGGCCTCGCTCGCGCTCGGCGTGCCGAAATGGCGCACGATACTCAAGGTCGTCCTGCCCACCTCGATCGGCGGGATCATGACCGGAATCATGCTGGCTGTGGCCCGTATCGCGGGCGAGACGGCACCTGTGCTGCTGCTGGTCTTCGGCAACCAGCTGATCAACAACAACCCCTTCAGCGGCGCCCAGTCCTCGCTGCCGTACTACGTCTTCGAGCAGTACAGCAACGGCAACGACGCATCATACAACCGGGCTTGGGCCGCCGCCTTGGTACTGATCGGCTTCGTCATGATCCTGAATCTGGTGGCCCGTGCCATCGCCCGCTGGAAGGCCCCCCGAACCGGCCGCTGACGGCCCGACGACCCGAAGAGAAGTGATCCCCATGGCCAAACGCATCGACGTCAGCGGCCTTACTGCCTACTACGGCAACCACAAGGCCATCGACGACATCTCGATGACCATCGAACCCCGTTCCGTGACCGCCTTCATCGGCCCCTCCGGCTGCGGCAAGTCGACCTTCCTGCGTACCCTGAACCGGATGCACGAAGTCACGCCCGGTGGCCGGGTTGAGGGCAAGGTCATGCTGGACGACGAGAATCTCTACGCCGTCGGTGTCGACCCGGTCGCCGTCCGCCGCACCGTCGGCATGGTCTTCCAGCGGCCAAACCCCTTCCCCACCATGTCTATCTACGACAACGTGGCGGCCGGACTTCGGCTCAACGGCACCGCGAAGAAGCAGGATCTCGACACCATCGTGGAGAAGTCGCTCAAGGGCGCGAACCTGTGGAACGAGGTCAAGGACCGCCTGAGCAAACCCGGCGCGGGCCTGTCCGGCGGCCAACAGCAGCGGCTGTGCATTGCGCGGGCGATCGCCGTCGAGCCAAAGGTGCTGCTCATGGACGAGCCGTGCTCCGCGCTCGACCCCATCTCGACGCTGGCGGTCGAAGACCTGATCGGCGAGCTGAAAGAGCGGTTCACGATCGTCATCGTGACCCACAATATGCAGCAGGCCGCGCGCGTTTCTGACCGCACCGCCTTCTTCAACCTGGCCGGTGTCGGCCAGCCGGGTAAGCTCGTCGAGATCGACGACACCGAGCGGATCTTCTCGAACCCGTCCGTGCAGGCCACCGAGGATTACATCTCCGGCCGGTTCGGCTGAGATCCCGCCCAGAGCTGCCGACGCGGTGCTGCATGGCGGTGCCACCGCGTAGGCAAGGGCCCGTCCCCCTGAGCGAAGGGGGACGGGCCCGTCTTTTTGGGGCGCTGCCTTTTTAGGGCTGCTGCCTTTTTGGGACCGCTGTCCTTTTGGGACCGCTGTCCTTT